>CAMMYO010000052.1 GCA_946527885.1 uncultured Candidatus Saccharibacteria bacterium | reverse complement strand
TGACTAGCATCCTCTTCCCAGTAGTAATTCGAGCGCGCAATCGACCGCACGCTATCCTCGCTATCGTAATCGTACGCGATCGACAGCAAAATACTATCGGCATAGAAATCCATTTTGCTGCCCCAAAAGTTCGGGATCAAGTCCGGCTTCATCAATCCATCCTGATAATTCTGGAAATATTCCGCCGACTCCACCGAATGTCGATAAATTGCATCTTTCGGAATTTTCGCTACCCCGACCAACAACAAGGCGCCCAGCAATACGCCGCCCAAAAGCGTCGCGCCATATTTGCACAGAGGCCGCCAAAACGGCCGCGCCATACCAAAAAAGATGTAATCTAAATGCCGCAAACCATCGCGAACCGTATTCAGCTTCGACCGTCGCCCCTTCGCACTTTTCCGATAATTTACCGGCAATTGCTTAATACTCAGCCCGGCCCGCGCCGCCAAAGCAATCATCTCGGTCGCAAATTCCATGCCTGTCGTCCGAAAATCTAGTTCCGTAATCGCCTTGCGTCGCATTCCGCGAATCCCGCAGTGAAAATCATAGACATCAGACCGAAATCGTTTTCGCGCCAACCAAGACAAAACCCGCACGCCCACATTATGCGTTCGCGAAATCGCACCCCGCTCCAACCTTCCCTTGAAACGATCCCCCACAACCATGTCACAAGTTTGCATCAACTTCCACATTTTCCACATGTGGCGAAAATCATAAGTTCTATCGCAATCCCCCATGATAATATACTCGCCGCGCGCCTCCGCAAAACCAGCTCGCAAAGCCGCACCATAGCCAGGCCGTTTTTCGCCTATAACCCTCGCGCCATGCTTTTTCGCAATTCGCGCCGATTTGTCGGTCGAATTATTGTCCACCACAATAATTTCACCGGAAATTCCTCTGCGCTCCAAAAAAACTTTCGCGTCATCAATACACTTTCCGACTGTTCGCGCCTCATTCAGGCACGGCATAACAATCGATAGCCGAATCTCCTCCTTAACCTCCCTCATCTGTAGCTATTCTACCATCAAGTGATGCTAATCTGTCAAAAACAGCAAACTACAGCACAAAAAGACGCCTATTACTAGGCGTCTTTCTATTCTAGCGCTTATATAGCTTATAGCCTGCTGCCAGCGCAGCGCACAGACCAAGCAAAATCGCCACAAAGCCCACAATTCCATCAAAGGTATTTGGCAAATCCACCTCGTCGACTGCTTCTGGCGCAATATCCGTATCGTCTACCTTGTCGTCCGTTTCCGGCGTAACATCCACATCGTCCTTTTCGTCTGAATCGTCCGCAGTGTCGCCTGCTTCCGGCGTATTATCTCCATCGTCCGCCTCGCCCGAATCGCCCGAATCGCCTGGATCGTCCGCAGGATCTTCATCCGCACTCGCTTCAACAAATTTCGCATACAGAGTCACCGTCTTATTCGACCCAAGTTCAGACCACATCTTTACTGGCTCTTGATAATCTGCATCCAAATACCAGCCGTCAAACCGTAAGCCATCCTTCGTGGCCGGCAAAAACTCCTTGTCGTCAAACGATTCATGAGTCTCCCGGCAAGGACTGGTGGCGCTACATACCAACTTCGATATGAACTTGCTTGGATTATCCGGATCGTTTTCGCCGCCATCCAACTCGTAATTTACGAACACGTCATAATAGTACACGACGTCGATACCGCTTTCCCTCCCTAGTGACCACCCATAAAGCCTGTCTAGCTGGGCCGCCTGCTCGTCTGTTAAATTGCTCGCGACATTCAATCTGCATATATTCTCGCCATATTCATTCGTCCGAGAATAGCTAACATCAAATGGGACGCCCGCCTCATAAGGAGGATATTCATTCTCATCCGTGGCGGACCATGGCTCACCCCAACCTTCACCAATCTCCCCATTAGTACACTCGGCATAGCCAGCAATAAACTCTTCTCCAGGCTTTATAATGCGTTTCATACCTCCGTAAAGATCTTTATCCTTATGCAATATAGGCTCAACCGTCAACTCAACGCCCAACATACTGCTATCGTAATACCTAGTCATCATGTACCGCATATCCGAAACGCGCCAACCAACTATCCCCTCGTCTCCAGTTGGACGACCGCCCTCATACATAGCACCCGACCAGCCATCGTAGTAATAAATTAGGGCATACCCACTACCATAGTTAAACCCATCAAACGTCAAATCTGTAATCTTGCCCGGCTCGTTCCAATCGTAATCGTGCTTCATAGTAGGCGACTCCTTAACACTCAAAGCCACACCCTCATCAAACTCAATACTGTTCCCATAATAAAACGACGTACCAACCTCAATATCAGTATCAATTCCGTCGAGAATCATCGGATCAATGTCATCCTTAACTTCAACCGGAATCACCAAGCTATTTAGCCCACTTATGTCTTTATAGTACGGCTCACCATACCTAAAGCCCACATTAGGCACTTTGAATTCCGAATTATACGAAATAACGAATTGCTCCGGCCTGCCACCATCAGATGTAGTGGTCGCAAAATTATCTTTAGCCCTATTATCCCCCATCCTGTCATTCGCCACATAGAACGAGTCGTAAGACTTATTATTGCCAGCACAAACCATATTTGGAGTACTACTCTTAGACTCTACTCTGAACGCATCACCTGCATATTCAACGCAAATGCGCCCGCCGGCTGCACTGTTTGTAATCTTCAGATCACGCGGCCGCGTATAGTACTCGTGATCGATCTCGTCAAAGTCCGTCTTTTGCTCTTGAAGCATTTCGGTCGTAACATTCAACTCGATCATATCGCCAGGCTCAGCATAATCGTACGCCCAAATCAATTCCTCGCCGTTTGGAATGACGCCGCTTGCGGAGATATGATATTCCTTGTCTAAGACAATCTCCTCCGCATAAGCTTTCCCGCCAAACG
>CAMMYO010000051.1 GCA_946527885.1 uncultured Candidatus Saccharibacteria bacterium | reverse complement strand
GAGAGTTTCTGGACAACATCGGGTTTCAGATGAGGATATTCGGCCGCGATAAGCTTAGCAAAGATTTCGAGCCATTTGTTATACAATTCGAGCTCCCTGCCAGCGCAAAACATAATCGTATAGCGTCCAGACTTCTCGGAGATATTAGCGGGGCGCTCATTGTTGAGAACCATGGCCGCAAGCTTCGGAATCCCCTCAAAGCACAGCGTCTTACGGACGTGAGCATACGTGCTATAGTGCTTAGACGTTTTACAGCCAGCTGCGCGACTAGTGGTCTTATTCTGATCCTCGTCAAGAATTGCATCGAAGTCACTGGGCATGTAGCAGATAGCAGCCGCTTGCCCAGCAGCCAAGACTGCTTCTTCTTTCGGCGTGTCATAGCCGAGCTTACTGGAAAGATGGACCCTAAGATTCATTAAAATCATCCTTTCTGTTCACAAAGTCTCGTAAAGTACGCGCATGAGCGCTGAATTAATATTATCAGATATGAGCCTACAAATAAAACATAAGAAAAAAGCCCGCCGAAGCGGGCATGGAATTATTTGAAAGCCTTGGCGTTATCGCTGAGTTCTGCCTGTCTGGCCTTTCTATCAGCGCGATCGCCATAGAAGCGCTCGTTGTCGAGCTCAGATTTGTTGGAGGCTGCAAGGCAGAGAGCCGTCAGCGAATCAATCCGCTGTGATGCCTCAACGATGCCGTTTGTCATGATGTCTCCCTCGATCTGGTCGCGCAATGTAGTGATATCGCTTGTTGGACGAGAAACCACGCAAGAAGGCGAACATGTTTCTTCCAGGATTGCGATGGCGGCATTTCTGCCCTCGAGCCGGTCGATCAGGACGCTTTCCGGAGTTTCAGAGAGAAACTGGCGCACGTTTGCGTAGCCGAGCATTCTGTACATGCTCTGAAAGTTGTAGTTTGTCATCATCATCTCCAGGAATGCAATCGCATCTTCGAGGCTTACGCCAAAATCTCCGCAAAGCCCTGCGAGTTTTGTAATAGCTTTCTTTTCATCCATAGTAAAGAGCCACCTTTCGGTATGTGATATATCAGACTAGCTGATACTACTATTATATCATACTAGTGCAATTTAGTCAAGTAATTAGCGTAACCAATTGACAAAAAATGCCATCTGTGATATAATATACCCATAGTTTGAAGACTTGCACGTTTGGAGGAAGATTATGAAACTCACAACTATTCAGCCCGAAGAAGTATGGAAGCTCATTCAGAAAACTGGCGAGTTCGTTTGTAATCCCAAAGAAATCGTCAGCGACGAAAAAGAATTTGACGCACTTTTATCGGCTTATCGTTGGATGGTGGATGTCATGAGAGCAAGAATACCCAATAGTCCCAAAGACATCAAATATCCCATCTGGGCATGGTACCACAACGAGGTCGATGACTTCAACTACTGGGGCGTCAAAGGTCAGAAGTATGTTGTCATCACATTTGAGGTTCCCGACGATCAGGTTCTCTTATCCGATGAAATGGAATGGACTTGCGCGATCATGGGTGGACCCATCTACGAAAACGACAACTGGGATGAATTTCCTGAAGATGCCGACGTAGAAACAATCCAGAACAGCTGGTACAGAGTACTGCGCAGTCCTGGCAAATACGGTCCCGATGATTTAATTCAGGGCACAGTCTGGAGAATCAGAAAAGAGGATGTTGTCGAAACTCGGGAATTCGTTTCCTTAGGCAGCTATCCTGGCGCGGAAGACGATGATTTGGTTGAAGAAACCGCATAATCTTATTTCATTTATGGCCGGCGTCTGCCGGCTTTTTCTTGCAAAAAACAGATAGATATGATAAAATAAGCAAGATATTATTAACATAAAGGAACGCAATGAGTCGTATCGGAAAACTACCTGTAGAGATTCCTGCGGGCGTGACAATTACGGTCGGCGACAAGGAAATTACCGTCGCTGGTCCAAAAGGCACGCTTCAGGTTCCTGTTCAGGAAAACACCACGACGAAAGTCGAGGGTAACCAAGTTATTGTTACGCGCAGCGATGACGAGCCGAAATCACGTGCTTGGCATGGTTTGCAGCGTGCACTTATCAACAACGCTGTTAATGGCGTCACCAAAGGCTTCGAGAAAAAACTCGAAATCAACGGTGTTGGCTTCCGCCTAAGCGGTGGTCCAAAAGAAATCGAAATGGCACTTGGTTTTTCTCATCCAGTCAAATACAAAGCTCCAGAAGGTATTGAGCTCAAGGTTGAAAAGATGACGATTACCGTCAGTGGCATCGATAAGCAAGCTGTTGGCCAGGTCGCCGCAGAAATCCGCGCACTTAAGAAGCCGGAACCATACAAGGGCAAGGGCATTAAGTACGTCGATGAAGTTATCATCCGTAAGGCCGGTAAGGCAGGAAAGAAGTAAACCATGAAAGCAGAATTTAGAGCAAATCGCACTCGCGCGAAGATTCATGGCACCGCTGAACGCCCACGCCTTAGCGTAAATATCAGCAACGCTCACATCACCGCTCAGATTATCGACGATGATAAGGGCGCTACACTCGCTTACGCCACTACTGTTGGCGCCAAGAAGAAGGGTAGCAAAACCGAACTCGCCGCCTTCGTTGGTAGCGAAATCGCCAAAAAAGCAAAGAAAGCCAAGATTTCAAAGGTAGTCTTTGATCGTGGCTCACGCCTTTATGCTGGTCGCATGAGCGCTCTCGCTGATGCAGCACGCAAGGAAGGATTGGAGTTCTAATATGGAAAACAAGGATGCAAAGGTAATCAACCAAGCTGGCACCACTCGTTTGACTGATGAAGCCGCAGCCGCTCGCGAAGCTCGCAACGGTCGCGAATTCCGTGGTCGCCGCCGCGATAACCGCCGTGGTCGCCGCGCCGTCGAAGAAGGCCAGAAAGAGTTTGATACCGTCAACATTTCTATCAATCGCGTTTCCCGCACCGTAGCCGGTGGTCGCCGCATGCGCTTCCAGGCTCTCGTTGCTATGGGTAACCACAAAGATAAAATCGGCGTCGGCCTCGCAAAGGGTAACGACGTTACGAGCGCTGTTCAAAAAGCAGAACGCCGCGCAAAGAAGAATATGATCAAGATCAACATGAATGGCGATTCTATCTGCCACGAAGTTGAAACTAAGGTCACTGGCGCACACGTTCTTATGAAGCCAGCCGCTCCAGGTACCGGTATTATCGCCGGTGGTGTCGTTCGTTCTATTATCGGTTTGACCGGTATCAAGAACCTTATCAGCAAGTCGCTCGGTTCTACCAACAAGGCTAACATTGCTTACGCCGTCATCGAAGGCCTCAAACAACAGCAGCCACGCGATAGCTGGATTGCCTACCAAGGCAACAAAAAAGCCGCCAAAGCCGACGATAAGAAAGCCGCCGCTAAGGAGGACAAATAAATGAAATACAACGAATTGACCGTTTCGCAGAACCAAAGCCGCAAGCGCGTCGGCCGCGGTATCTCCGCTGGACAGGGTAAAAC
>CAMMYO010000050.1 GCA_946527885.1 uncultured Candidatus Saccharibacteria bacterium | reverse complement strand
GCAACATATCGCGCATCGTCGCGCTCGTTTCCGCACTAATCGTATTGCGAATCGAATCTTTCTGCTCGTTCGGCACGAATTTTCCGTCACGCATCACACCCGCCAACAGAGTCGGCTGATACATTTTGCCACCATTGATAATCGACGAAAAACCAGACGCCACCTGCACCATCGTCAAGTTCATGCCCTGGCCAAAGGTCATGTTCGCATAGCGCACCGCATTGCCCTCATCTTCTTCCGGGCTAATAATGCGACCTGTCGCTTCGTAAACTTCAATCCCCGTCTTCTGACCCAAACCAAACACATTGTAAAGATAGTTATAAAGCGTCATACGCGCGGATTTCGTAATCTTGCCGCCGCCCATTCTACGCAATACCTCGATGCTACCCGTATTAAACGAGTGATCAAGTGCCGTGCGAAAAGTAATCACACCATGTTCCAATTCGAACGAAGCATTCTTCATTCGCCTATCATCGACAATCGTATAGCCAATATTTGTATAGGTATCATCCGGCGAAATATTACCTTCATTTAATGCCGTCGCGTAAGTGAAAGTTTTGCAAACGCTCGCCGGCTCGTAAGCCGCCTCGGTCGTACGATTCGTATATAGACTCATATCTTTCACTTCCCAGTATTTCTCTGGATTGTACGTCGGATAATTGCCCATCGCGTAAATACGGCCCGTATTCGGATCCATAATCAGCGCGCTTGCCGCCGCAATCTTTCCGCCCGCCTTTTCGACGGCATTCTTGAGCGTTTTTTCGACTTTGCGCTGGATATTTTCGTCGAGCGTCAAAACCAAAGTCTCGCCATCTTGCGCCGGTACTTCGATGTTTTCATCACCAATCGAGAGCGGAATCGAATTCACGTCCGTCACGGTCTTCAGCATGCCATCTTTACCCGTCAAACGCTCATTCTGTGAACCTTCGAGACCAGAACCAACCCCCTCGGCGTTGATAAAGCCTACTACTTGGCTCGCCAATTCACCCGCCGGGTAAGCGCGTCGCGAAGTCTCCTTTTGCCCTACGCCGCGCAAATTCGCCTTTTTGACCTCAGAAACCGTATTGTAGTCGACATGCCGCGCCACCTCGACGTACATATTCTGCATATTCGACCAAACCTTGTCCCAAGTCGTAATCATCTGGTCGCCGAGAATCTTTTCCAGCTGCACCTGCACCTCATTTTTATCCTTCACAAAGCTCGGATCGACAAAAATCGTCCAAGTGCGCTCATTTAAAACCAGCGGCGTCACGTCATCCTTGCCATTCATCATATAGATTTCGCCGCGCTTCGCTAGTAACTCGTACTGCTTGACACGCACTGAGCTCGCCTTCGCTACGTAATAGTCATGCTGAATAATCTGCACATAAAAAAGCCGGACCGCCACAATCAAGAAAACGATTGCTGGCGCCAGCTTTAACACAAAACCACGCTGCCTCCGCGTAAGCGTAATCATAATAGTATTATACTACAGAAAACCACACTCGACTAACGCGCCGACACAAAATCCGAGCTATGTGCATCGACCATCGTCGAAGCCACTTCGTTCGTATCTTCGTTCGAAGCCTTCGCGGTGATCTTTGCGTTTTCGACCGCTAGCGCATCACGCTGCACCTCTAGGCTCGCGATTTCGCTATTCGTTTCCGCCAAACTAATGTCAAAGCTAGTTACCTTCGAACTCTGCGTCAAATAAATAAAGCCCAACAAAACAAGAATCATCAGGACGGTTACCGTGTGCCAAATTGGCCCCAACGTCACTCTCGCATTGTGACGAACCGCATTCCGATTACGTGCCCATACCCCGCTCGACGAAGTCGTACGCGTTGCAGTGCTCACCATTCTTCGTGTTGTATAATTCGCTGACATTAATTTTCCGTTTTTGTTTTTTTGTTTTTGTTTTTGTGCTTGTTGTTTTCTGCCCACAAAACAGGCCACCTGGCCCTAGTCCGAGACATCAAGGCTTGGCGGTAGCTGAGTGACAAGAGATAAACACTCAGCTCCTACCAAGAAGGTCAAAATATTTTTTACACACTCCGCAAAAATTCCACCTATAGGGTACCCCGCAATGGGGCATGTAGGTCAAAATTTTTACTACTCAAAAAGATTGTTTTATCGGTCAAAATAAAAATTATCTAGAGAGTTGCGTTTGCTCGTTTTTAAAGTCGCGAGCGCGACTGGCCGCGTCCAGCTTGACCCGGCCAGCGTCAAAACTTAACGAAAGTTAACTTTGACTTTTTCGGCGCGAGACCTGTTGGTCACGATGATTTTTGCCATATTTGGCTCCTTTTTGTTTTTGTTTAACGATTGCCCAAGAGTCTGCGATTCGGGCAACCACAAGATTAGATCTTCTCTGCCACCCTTAATTTCGCACTTCTTGCGCGAGGATTGTTAGCATTTTCCAAATTTTCCGCAACGACTGGCTTCTTCGTTAAAATCTTCAGTGTCGACTCGATTCCTTTATCGCTTTCTTCTTTAAAATACTCTTTAACGAGTCGATCCTCGAGGCTATGGAAAGAAATTATTGCGACGCGTCCGCCCGGATTCAAAAGCTCCGGCAATAACGGCAAAGTCTTCTCAATTTCGCCCAATTCGTCATTTACAACAATTCGAATTGCTTGAAAAATCTTTGTCGCAGGATGCGTATGCGTATGCGGCGATTTTCGCTTAATCAGCTCTGCCAATTGCGTTGTAGTATCAATTGGTCTATTAAATACAATTTCACGCGCCAACATCTCGGCACGACCCTTGCGCTCTTCGCCATAACGCTCAAAAATTTCCGCCAACTTGCGTTCACTCCAATGATTCACGATTTCCCACGCGTCCAAATCTTGCGACTCGTCCATACGCATATCCAATCGCGCCTCTTTTGAGAACGAAAAACCTCGCTCGGTTCTATCCAGCTGCGGTGAAGAAACACCAAAATCCGCCAGTATCATATCAAACTTCTGTTTACTCTCCACAAGTCGTAGCGCAGTGCTATAAAAATCACTATGCACAATCTCCGGCTTCACATCTTTGTACTTCGCCTCGAGGAAATTGATTGCATTTTGATCACGGTCGTTTAGGACCGCGCCGTTATAATTCTGCGTTACTTCCAAAATTTTATCTGCATGCCCACCGTATCCTGCCGTCAGGTCTAAATATGTTTCGCCTGCACTCGGTCGAAGATACGTAATGACTTCTGATAATAATACTGGAATATGAATTTGATTCATTCCTTCATTATACATTGCTCGAATCCGAACATCTAGAAATTTCAGGTGTTTGTGTTTTTTGTTGTTTATTTTGTTCCTTTACACAGTTAAGATTCCACGATTTGCCTGCGTATAGCGGACATGAATCATGGCGTTGAGAGACTTAATTTGTGTGAGGTGGAGTTATATTGTTTGGGAGGTGTGTATTTTAGGGGAAGAACATACGGTTTCTGTTTCGCGTGTCCTAAACGCGCCCAAAACTCCTAGATGACCGGATTCGAACAGCTTTTAATGTACTCAAAAAATATCTCAAGCTATTTTTTCTTTAGCGTGACAATAGTGTAATTCTGTTGCGATTGATCCAAAATCTCAATTTTTCTTTTCATGTTTATCTTATCAATCGTTATATTGATATATTTTTGTTTGTTTTAGTGGTGTTTGTTTTTGCTTTCCACTTGTCCTTAGTTTATATAAA
>CAMMYO010000049.1 GCA_946527885.1 uncultured Candidatus Saccharibacteria bacterium | reverse complement strand
GGTCCATTTGGAAGTTACGGCATAATTTTGCGCAACCTCATCAAAAGTTCACTCGAGTCCAACGATATCACCATGCGCAAATATCTCGAAAACATGCGTGATGGTCAAAAAATCTTGGACAACATCAAAAGCGGCGAAACAACCTATGACGAACTAGATCAAGCATCGCAACAAACAATCACGAGTTTCATCAATCATATTGCCGCCCTCTATAACCAGACCGAGAGCGGGCAAGAAAACTCCGTCGATGCCAACCTCACACTAACCAAAGAAAACATCCAAACACTCGAGCAAACGCTCCGCGTCAGGGAGCGCGACAGTGTCGCAGACCGCGCCGTGCGCTATTTTGGCTTCACGGCTGGCCTACATGGCGTAGAAGACGCCTTGCGCAGGATGGACCAAAACAGGGAAGCTGCCGACCGGCGCAATCGCGAAACCGCCAAACATCCACTGACTATCCACAGGGGCGACCTAATCAAAAACGTCAACGGCAAATACCTCGACAATATTCTGATGTATGGTTCAAACTCCAAAGAGTTCCTTGGCGAAGATGCCGACACCGACCAAACAGCCCTCGACGCCGACGTCACAATGCGCCTAGGCGAAGATGTGGCTATCCAAGATTGTACCGAAATCCAGGACAACCCCAACGGCAACTACGGCTATGTATGGTTTGTAATAGAAAACACACCAGACAGATTTAGAACAACACGTCAAGACGATGGGCACCCCGGCGAAGTAGAAGACGTAAAATTATCAGACAACCGCCTAGAACTATTCCAAACGGGCGTATTGGGCGAAAGCCACTACGGCATCGGCGTCGGCTTCGGTTCAGAGCATATTAAGGCAATGGTGATCGAACAACCCGACAGCAAAAGCCTAGACGAAGAAATAATTAAAAAAGGCGAATATCTCGACCGCACCTGCTTTAGAATTGTCAAAAACGGCTTCTATATCCCAGTCTACGACAAAAAGACCGGCAAGCTATTATTTACCGATGAGCAATACGACAAAATGCGCGCGCAGCTTTCTGGCAACCCAGAATATGAGACCGGTCCATATCGCGCCGCCAGCGCCGAAGATTTCAATAACGATGCCGAGCGTATCACACAGCTAAACCTCGGCCAAGAAATCGACACTGCCGCCAACAAGGCAGAAGTTGACCGCAAAGACAAAGCTATCCGGGATGCCATTACCGCAAAGCTACTTGAAAGCGATCCAGGGTTACGCGACTATATTGACGGCGACGTTGCTCCGGGCGTAATCGAAGTTAGTAGTACCGGTTCCACTGGACGTGGCACCAATATTCCTGGCGACGGCGATTTTGATTACATTTTCCGCATCGACCGCGATATCTATGCTGACAGCGAAAGAATGAGTCAACTGGCGAATCGCATTAAGTCCGCTATCCATATGACCGCAGGCGTTAGTAAGTCTCGCAGTGGCGGCATCTCCCCCTACGACATTCGTACCAAACACGTACACGTGGATGGACTAGAAGACGAAGTTGACATCGACATCACCTTCATTCAGCGTACCGACAAGATAACCTATGCCACCGAAAATGCCGTCAGAGATTATCTGGACAACCTAGAGGGCGCCGAGCGTGACCAAGCTATCAAGAATATCATTGCCGCCAAAAAACTATTCAAGCAATACGAATGTTACAAGCCAAAACACGCCGGCGACAGGGATGAGGTCACCAACGAGACATTAGCACAAGGTGGCCTAGGCGGCATCGGCACCGAGAACTGGATTCTGCAAAATGGCGGCTCGCTCACCGCTGCAGCACGTAGCTTCCTTCAGGCCGCCGGCCTATTGGATCAAAACGGCCAACGCATCTCTGGCGCAGAACCAACCAGATTTACCGATTTCGTAAACAATTACCAAATCTGGGACCTTGGCGCCAATCATACTTCGGAAAGAAAGGGCAGATATCCACACGACAACTTCATCGCCAATAATCTCGATGAAACTGGCTACCAAAAAATAACAAAAGCATTATTGGATTATCTTGGCGTATAATAGTTAATAAGGAGTTACATGGATAATAATCAAGTCATTCAGACACCAACGTCTTTCAACCAACAAGCAGTACCAGCGAATACTCAAAACAACAATAATAAGCATGCCGGCCTCAAAGTTGCCGCCATTCTGATATCAATCGTCCTGGTCGTCATCGCCATCATCGTTACGACTACTATTCTCACAAAACCAACTCCGCCAGCGGAACCACCCAAGACCAGCGACGAAGATGGCGAGGATTATCATCCGTTCGCTTCTGGGCGCAAAATCTTCGAAGATAACGAAGAACTCGACAAAGATTACAGCGACAAGTACGACAAGATGACCAAATTCTACCTTGAACTAAACGAAGAAATGACTTTCGACCAGCTCAAGACGCTCGCTAACTCGCACGGGTTCAACT
The DNA here is from genome assembly GCA_946527885.1 of uncultured Candidatus Saccharibacteria bacterium. Taxonomy (GTDB): domain Bacteria; phylum Patescibacteriota; class Saccharimonadia; order Saccharimonadales; family Saccharimonadaceae; genus UBA2834. Next base: position 1,373 of record CAMMYO010000049.1, on the reverse strand, counting down.
CTGTCAAAGCCAATGGCGACAACGGCAGCATTAGTCTCGGCGAACTAGTCTTCGTTAAGTTCGACGTTACTGAGAAAAATGGCACCCAAATGGTCAGTCGCTACACCCTTAACCGCGAAATGAACGGCCACGAAGATATCCGCTTTGTTGTTCCGCTAGACGAAGACGACAAGTATGAATACTATAACGGCATTGACTACATCACCTACAGCAGTCGCAAGCGCGCCGTCAACGCCTTCATCCTCGATCTCGAGGAGGCTCCAGTAAAGAATACTAACACTGGCAAAGACGACTACGAACCGGAAGGGAACTAGTTAAAAAGAGACGCCTCGCCGCGCCTCTTTTTTCATGCATTACATTTTCGCTTAAGTTTGCAATTCTAGCAGTAAAGTGCTAGAATATCACAAGTTACGCGTGGAGAACTAGAGAACGAATAGTTTTTTGTAAACGTACTAAAAGTACGCGTTATATTTTGATAGACGCAATAACGAAATTCCATAAAAGTTAGATATGAAGAAAAAGGCACAAGAAGTATTTAACAAGAAAATCTCCAGGATATTAATCCTAGCCTTTTTTGATATTCTCGCAATCGCCCTCGCATCGCTCCTAACACTTTGGATGCGTTTCGATTTTGGGATTATCCCATCTGCATACCTTCATACTATTACCAGTTACTTAGTTATTGACATAATTATCGTAATTACAGTATTCGCAATAACAGGGCTCTATACCTCCGTATGGCGCTATGCCTCAATCCCAGAACTCATCTCAGTCGTCGGCGCCTGTGTCGGATCTACACTCTTAATATATGCATACAAACACACCCTCCTCCTGCCAATGCCACGCAGCTATTGGTTTATATCTACCGCCTTTTTGATTTTCTTCACCTGCGGCGTCCGTTATTCTTACCGTATCGCTCGCGCCATCTTACACGTCCTACCAAACAAAAACCGCTCCAAGAACACCATGATTGTCGGCGGTGGCGATGCGGCGCATATCCTGATTGACGAGATGAACCGCAATGACCTTTATGACGACACGCGTATTTGTTGCATTATTGATGACAACAAAAATAAAAAGGGCACCCGCATCCGCGGTATCCCGATTGTCGGCAATCGCCATCTGGTTCAAGATGCCGCCGAAAAGTACGAAATTGAACAGATTATTATCGCAATCCCATCCGCCAGCAAGGAAGAAATAGCGAAGATTGTTACTGAGTGTCAAAAGACTAAAGCTGAAATAAAGATCTTACCGTCGATTGCAAAAACGATAGCCGAGGACGGAGAAAACATTACGGACAAAATTCGCCCAATTAAGTACGAAGACTTCCTCGGACGCGACGAAATCGTCGTCAATAATGACGAAATTAAAGA
>CAMMYO010000048.1 GCA_946527885.1 uncultured Candidatus Saccharibacteria bacterium | reverse complement strand
CCCTGTGTCAAGGAGGTTCATATGAACATTTTCCCGGAATGGCTGCCGCTGGCAGACAACATCAAGAACACGGCGTACACCTGCGCCGTCCTGGCCTTCATCATGCTCATTGTCGCGATTCGCGCGGCAGGAAAAAGAGACAAGACAACTAAATATACATTCATTTTCTTTGCAGTTGTTTTGGGCGCAGTCAGCGCCGTGTGCTTCGTATGGAATTCCCTCCAGTAATACAGGCACAACACCATATACACCCGCGTACCGGCGGGTGTTTTTAAATGCTCAAAAATCCGCCATCGACTGGCGGATTTTCACGATTAGACTATTTCTTAGCTTTCTTTGCCTTGGCGTCTTTTTTCGCTGGCTTCTTTTCGGCTTTCTTTTCAGCCTTCTTCTCGGCCTTTGGCGATTCTTCGACAACCTTCGCATTTGGACGGTTTAGCTCGGCAAGTTTGTCGAGCGCAGCGTCAATGCGCATGCGGTTACGAATGTTTTCGATGACCTGTGGATCGGCGAGCTGCGCGGACGCTTCTGGACTCTTCTTGTAGACAGCCTGCATCTCGGCAACACGGCGCTCGAGCTCATCTTCAGCAACAAATACATTGAGTTCGTCGGCGAGCTTCTGGACGATAATGCTCGAGATAACGCGTTTTTCGGCACGCTCGCGAAGTTCATCTTCCCAATCTTCCATCGCTTTGCCCTGCTTTTCGAGATATTCATCGAGCGTGAGACCGCGAGTGGTCAAGTTGCGCTTAAAATCAGCCTTAATGTTATCGAGGTTTTCCTGAACCAAGGTCTTTGGCGCTTCGGTTTCGGAAGATTCAACAAGAGCTGCGATCAAATCATCTTTGTAGCGCTCGTCAGAGTTGCGCTTGGTCTGAGCGGTAAGATTCTGGCGAATGTCATCTTTCAACTCGTCGAGAGTCTTGAATGCACCAGTCTTTTGGGCGAGTTCGTCATCGATGGCTGGAGCCTTGATTTCCGAGACCTGCTTAACGAGAATCTCAAATACAACTGGTTTGCCGGCGAGCTCAGCACTACCGTAATCTTCTGGGAAAGTAATGTCGAGATCGAACTTGTCACCAACCTCGTGACCAACTATACCATCCTCGAAGCCTGGAATGAATTGGCCGGAGCCGAGGCGTAGCGTAAAGTCTTTGGCAGTACCGCCATCAAAGGCGACGCCATCTTTTTTGCCTGTAAAGTCGATAATAACATCATCGCCAAGCTGGGCGGCACGCTTCGTAACTTTCGATTCAGCAAAGTTATCCGCGATGCGATTTAAAACATCGTTCACGTCATCGGCGTCAACTTTGTGCTCGTGATAGTCGACCTTGAGATTCTTGTAATCGCCAAGTTTTACCTCTGGCAAAATATCCGATTCGATCGTCAATTCGGCCATTTCGCCTGGGACAAACTTCAAGATATCGACGTGCGGCGAAGAAATTGGTTGCAAATCTGCATCCTGGTAAAGTTTTGGAATCGATTTACGAACCATAATGTCGAGCGTCAAGCTAGCGAGCTCGTTTGGATCAACGTGTTTTTCGACAACATTTGCTGGCGCTTTTCCATTGCGGAAGCCAGAAATTTTCGTTTTGCGCGCAAGGCGTTCGAGAGCTTGCTTACGAGCTGGCTCGAAGTCTTTTTTGTCAAATTTAACCTCAAATTTGACAGCGGTCTTAGATTTTTCACAGCTAGATTTCATAGGAAAAATTATAACACATTGCAATCTATCTGATAAGATTAGATGTCAAACTAATAAATCGACTGGATCGTGCTATCGTATTCGCTGCGCAAATGGCGGAACACTACGCGCGCATCAACGTCTTGCTTGATGCCTGGGTTCAAAATATTCTGCGGGTCAAAGATTTGCTTTACTTCACTAAATACTTCGCGAAGCTCTGCGCTACTCTGCGATTTGACGAAAGCCGAAATGAAACGTCCGCCGGCCGCATCGCCGCAAGTCTGACCGCCGAAGGACTCGACGAGCGCGACGTATTTGCGCAAAAATTCAACCAAATCAGGATAATTAGTCTTCGAAGCCGGCATAAAGACCGGACGCACGCTAAAACAATCAAAATCGGCCGAGCCAAATACAGCTAGCTGACGATTGGTTTCTTGAGCAAGGTCAGTCACAGCATTCAAAAATTCAGTTTGTTTTTCGGCCGGAACATAAACATTATCGATGACCGGCACACGAACGCCGCGCGGCGAGCCGTTCAAGTAAGCCAAGAGACTCTCTTCGATGGCGGCAAAATCGCGAATATTTTCCTTGTCGGCCACAATAAGGCGCGAATTCTGCGGCAGCTTTTTCTTGAGTGCAGAGATTTTGCGACGGCGCGTCAGGCGCGAATCGTCTTTTGCATTCGCAATCAGTAAATAACCATCACGCGTAGGCTTGCGGAAGAATTTCGAAGCTTTACCGGTCTGCGCACTATCGGCGAAGATTTCGGTGTCATAAAAGACGATATCCGTAAATTTTAGCTCTTTCAGCAATGCGGCATTGCGCGAGAAGGACGCGGCGTTTTCGCAAGTAACGGCAACATAGTTCGGATTTTCAAAAATCGGCTCGCAGCGCAAGATGACTTCAGTAATAATACCGAGCGAAGCCTCTGAGCCGCAGAATAGCGGCACGAGGTTGAACTTGCGTTTTTCGACAACTTTGCCGAGACCAGAATAATTGCCGCGACTTTCTTTCTGCTCTGGAATCTGCGCAATAATAGCGGATTTTTCGCTGATAAGTTTGAGTAGTTTGGCGTAAATTTTCGCTTCAAAGCTTTTGCCGGTGGCCATTTTTTCGATTTTGCTGAGCTTTTCGGCGCCGATTTGGATTAGATTACCATCAGCCAATACAACCTCTGCCCGCTCAATAAAATCAACAATCGTACTAGGCTGCGTATTATTGGAGGCGTTTGCACACTTCGCGATGAGACCGCCGATGGTTTCATGCGGGTCGCCTTTAATTGGTAGCTCAAGTCCGTTCGTGCCGAGCGTCTTTTGCAATTCGCCCAGGGTCACGCCGACCTGAACACGAATCAAACGTTGACGCACATCGATTTCTTGGACTTGGTTAAGTTTTTCGGTCAAAATGATCATACCATTAGTCAAGCAACCGCCATTTTTGCCGAAGCCAGACCCGCGCACCGTCAAAGGTAACTCGAGACCTTTTGCGGTTAATTGCGCGGAAAACTTTACTAAACGACGCACATCGGTTACATCAGCCGGAATCGCTACGAGCTTTGGTTGATAATGCAAGAGCGAACGGTCCGTCGAATACTGCGCCAAAACATCTGGCGCACTATAAGCAACGCCATTGATATGCTGATTTAAATAAACAGCCATTTTATTCATATTTACACCACCTCTCGGTCATTGTATCTATTTTAACATAAGTTCAATGCTTGCGTATATTTTCTGAGCAAGCAAAAGCCCCGCTCGTGATGCGGGGCTAACAAAAGGTGCGGAATCCGCTCGTGAACGCGGATTTGACGGATGAAAAACTTCGATCACTGTACGTGACACGAATTGCTTGAACTTTCCTAGGTCGCTTTTGCACTTCGCAGACTATCGTACTTGTCCGTACGCTAATTCCTCTGCTAAGAACAAACTTTACGCTTCGTTAGCCTCGTCGGCTTCCTTAGGAACATCAAATTTGCAGGTGGCTGTAGTGTCGTCGGGGATTCTCGGAACGTCTTCCGGTCTGTCGACGGCAACATAGCCGGTCGGGGGTGTAAACTCGCTCAGGCGCCCATGAAGAATATTCATGAGCGAATCCCACTGCCACTGAGAGCGTTCGCCCCAAATGACGTAGTAAGTGGAGCCTGTGTTAGTATGAATCGCGTAAACGGGTTCAGTCTTTTCTCCTGCGAACATGGCTGTACGCCGAATGCAGCGCACGAGAGAAGTCTTCATGCCATTTGCGAATTCACGGTTCTCATGGTCATAGCAGTAACCAGCGATTTCGATGCGGAGCTTGCTCACGTCAACAACGCGGTCGGCGTCCGCAAACGGAATGGTAAAGTAGTGGAAAATCTTGAGGAAATCCTCGCGATCAAGGATGCCGCGATATGTGTCTTTCCCTTTGGGATTTGCCACCGACCATTTTCTTACAAAGTTTTTCATATTAATGTACTCCCTTCTATATCTGTTTCGAGGGTGTTGGTAGGATGCTTCTATTATAGCACAGATTAGCTACTTTGTCAAAGATAATCGCTTTATATGGGCGGCGCGATTTGCGATTTTCGTGAATGTTTGCTAAAATTTGAGTACTGCCCGAGTGGTGAAATTGGTATACACGTATGCCTTAGGAGCATATGCCTTCGGCGTGCTGGTTCGAGTCCAGTCTCGGGCACCATAT
>CAMMYO010000047.1 GCA_946527885.1 uncultured Candidatus Saccharibacteria bacterium | reverse complement strand
TTATCCGATACCAAGCAAACAACTTGAATGAATCGCGCTTTTTGACATAGTTGACGACGAAATTGAGTGTTGCGTAACCGACTATGAACACAATGATGTTGCCAAGCAGAATCATGTCGAAATTGCGACCGACAAACTCGGTCGAAAAATCAGTAAGTATATTATGCAAACATTGTACAAACAAGAACGGCAGGAGCGAAGCGAGCGCATACTTGATCGCCGCGATATTGCTCAAACCAGCCATCTTCGAGAAGATCATCGTTGCGCCGCTCGCAGAAACGCCCGGAATACGCGCAAAGATATGTGCCAAGCTAATGCGGGTCGCGCGCTTCATATTAATATTTGTAGCCTTTTTGAGATGTTTCATGTGCGGGAGCTTGTCTGAGAATAGCATCGCAACACCGAACGCCGCCGTAATGAGCGCCATCACGACTGGCCACCACAGGAACTCGAGCTTCTGAAGATACATGCCAATCGTATAGCTAAAAATTAAGCCCGGAATAATCGTAAATAACATGCGCTTCCAGACACTACCGTCAAGATATTCCGGCATCTTACGGTAAATGAATAGCGCGAGCGCTAAAAACAGACCCAAATCCAAGCAGCGGACATATTCCGAAACATACCAGAAGTTGCCCGCCAAAACCATTTGCACGATTTTTAGATGGACGGTTTCGGAAATTGGCGCAAAATTGCTAAATCCGCAAGTGATGCCTGTTAATATGCCTTGGTATAATTCCATCAGTCCGCCTTATAAGCGCCAGAATGCTTGCGATTATCATAGATTGCGGTCGGAATGTACTTAATATGAAGCTCTTTGACTAGCTCGTCGTTCTTTTTGAGTTGCTGCTCAATCTGCTCAGACTTCGCGCGCTGCTCGATTTCAGAAATCTCAGCCTCACTGTAGCCGTCCTTCGCGAGCCACTCTTTCAACTTTGCTTCGGCTTGCTCCGCCGAATACTCGTTATTAAAGAGGAACTGATATGACTGCAAGATATCGTTATTCTTTTCCTTGTCGAGGAAGATATGGCGATAGATGTTTAGGGCCGGCGACTCGTTATTCGCCTCTTTTTCTGCAGGCGCGCCTTGCTGGTCGACTGCCAAAATATAGCTAACAACAAGCTTAGAGTTGGTGAACTTATAGTTTCCGTCGCCATCCAAAATCGGGAACGGCACAATCTTTACATTATAACGCTCAAAGAAACCGTCGTTCATCTGCGTTTCAAATGACTGCAAGCACACTTCGCAACCCGGATCCATAATATCAATAGCGCCAGACTTATCTTCGCCGTTATCCGAAGCGGTAATGGTCACAAAATCAAACTCGGAGACTTCCCAAGAGCGGAATTTATCCGGAACAGCTGCGAAAATTTCGCCCCAATCCTCAAACCAGCGCACAAAGGCATTCGAATCATTGTCACCATCAATACTGCATCCACCGGAGCCAAGCGAACAGGAGCTCGGGTGCTCCACGTTACAAGTACCGAGCGTCCATAGCGCCAAGCCAGCCTTTACGCTCTCAACAAGAGACCAGGCAGTGATCAAGACGATCAAAACCGACACAATCTCGATTGTAATCGAAAGCGGCTTTACTAGTTTCGGCTTTTTGATGACGACTTTGCGCAGAATCGTGTTTTTGACATCGTCCTTGAAGTTCGTGTCACACTTTTGAAAAGTGACCTTTTTACCAACACAGCCCCAAGATTTCTTAAAAATCTTTAGGTATTTTTTACCGATATCGCGACGAAAAATCGACAAAATGCCGACTATGACCGAAGCCAAACACAATATTATGAATGCCGCAACGCAAACCATTAACCCAACATCCTTTCTAGAGTTTCAATTGCTTTATCGATATCCGATTCGCGCACATGATAGCCCAACGAGAAGCGAATGAGTGGCGGATAGTGTTTAACATGATCTAGGTAGTAATGAACACAGAAATATCCCGTGCGCGCCATAATACCCTCGTCGGATAGCGCGCCACCCACAAGATGAGAATCTAGACCTTCGATATAGAAGGACATGGTTGGGTTTGCTTCGCGGTTAATCAAATGAATGCGCGGCTGCGAATCGAGATATTCAAACAGACGCGTATAATTGCGCTCAAAATCTTTCTTAGCGGATTTCGGTAGCTTTTCGAGCCACTTCAACGCCTCGCCAAAGGCAATAATCTCACCCCAAGCTTGCAAGCCAGATTCGAAACGCGTATAAACGTGATCTGGATTGCCATCAGCAGACAAGGCAAAATGATCTTCGAATACGTCGTCGACCATGCCGCCACCAATAAAGTTTGGCTCAAATTTGCCTAGCAAATCGCGTCGTACGATCATCACGCCCAGCGATGGGCCGTACATTTTGTGCGCGGAAGTACAAATCGCATCAGCTTCGGTTTTCTGCAGTATCTCCGCCGAATGCGCTAGCGCTTGAGCCGCATCAATAATAATCGTGCCGCCAGCAGCGTGAACAGTTTTAATAACTTCCTTAATGTTCAAAAGTTTACGCCCGTCGATATTCGAGGCCGCATTCACGACTACGAGCGCATTGCTAAAATCATAATCGTCGACATTAATCGAGCCATCGTCGTTACGCACAATAATTTCGCGCGGAATATCCTGACGGCGCGCAAAAGCCATCGTCGCCAAAAATGGCGAGTTGTGCTCAATGTCAGATGTCATCACTTTATCAAATTCGCCAGCCTTGAACTGATTCAAGAGCAGGTTTATACCGTAAGTCGTATTCAAAGTAAACGACACAAAATAGTCGCGCGACTTGAGCTTTAAGTATTTCAGCATGCGGTCGCGAGTCTCTTCGACCAGGTTATCCGTCTTGCGACCCCAGGCATACTTTACGCGCTCGCCGCAGGAATTATGCTCGGTATAGTAGCGGTTCAGGGCATCAATCACTGGGCGCGGGCGCAAGGATTGACAAGCGGAGTCAAAATATATGTCTTTTTCTGTCAAAAAATCAAAATCTTGCATTTTTGCTCCTCCACTTAATCTCTGTCTATTATAACACCTAGATAAAAGCGCGAGCAAGAAAAATGCGCCCCTAAATAGGGGCGCGGGTGGTTTGAATGGATCAGTCATCACTGTCAGACATCAGGTCCAGCAATCTGATAAACAGATTGACGATGTCCAAGTACAAGTCAACACAGCTGTCGACCGCGTTATCTAGTGTACGAGGAACATGCTGAGCTTTTGCCCAGTCATATCCGATGTATCCGGCAAAGATCGCAGCGACCAAAGCATCCCAGATTGTCGGCATGTATACTCCTGCGAAGCAGCAGATAATCTCAACGATGACAACCAGTAGCAGCGCATAGAACAGGACTCGCCCAAGCTTCAGGAAGAAGGTTGGCCAAATTCCGGCCATTATCATCATCCCTGCTGTTACAAACGCAGTAACCAGTACAGCGTGCAAGACGGACGAAGCTTTGACTTTTTCAAGGCCGAGACTCAGTACCATGCCTATCGGCACAACCACGAGATTGTAGCCGATAAAGCTGATCAACGGGCTGTCGCTCGATATACTCATCACGATGCCCAGAATGCAGCAAACCACATAGGCAACGATCAGTACGATAGGATTCCATGCTGAGAAAAACGGTGCGCAATATTTCACCATAATCGTGTTGACAATAAAACCATATAGCAGAATGATACCGATGGTCATGTTGTAGCTCTGCGGCGACATCGTGTCCGTAGGGCTCGTTCCGTAGCTCAGGCCGCCATTCTTGCGGCTAGACTGCATGCGTTTCATGATTCCACTCCTTTCAAGTGCGACGGGCAGCTCCCCGTAGAGATCGCGACAAGGGCGTCGCAATAGTACTATTATAGCATATTTTGCCGATTTTTGCAATGCGCTCACGTTTTTTGCATCAAAAATCCCCCACTTACGCAGGGGATTTTTTGAAGATTTCCTAAGCTTCGGCAGCCTGTTGTTCGGCTTCGAATTCTGCTTCGGATTCGGCGTTTTCAAATGCCTCGAGTGGCATTGCGCCGGTACCTACAGGAATCTTGCGACCGATAATCACGTTTTCCTTCAAGCCCTTCAAGTGGTCGACACGACCAGAGATGGCACTAGAGATAAGAACGCGAGTTGTATCCTGGAAGGATGCAGCCGACAAGAACGAGTCGGAGTAGATGGAGACCTTGGAGATACCGAGCAAGAGCTGAGTGTATTCTGCTGGAGTCTTACCTTCGGCCTCGACACGCTTGTTAGCTTCGATGACGGCAGCCTTCGAGATGATATCGCCAGTGACGAATTCCGTATCGCCTGGCTCGTCAATCATCACGCGAGAGAACATCTGGCGAATGATGATTTCGAGGTGCTTTGCGGAGATTTCGTGACCCTGAGCAGCATAGATAGCGAGAATATCGTTCAAGATATAGCGCTCGGTTTCTTCGATGCCCTGGTACTTCATCAAATCTTGCAAGTTCAAGGAACCCTCGGAGAGGCG
>CAMMYO010000046.1 GCA_946527885.1 uncultured Candidatus Saccharibacteria bacterium | reverse complement strand
TACAAAAAATTTTTCTTTTTCAATTGTCCTCTCCCCTATATTTAAACCCTTATGTTTTTATATTATCATGCTTTTGCTAAATATGCATGACGGCAAAATCAAAAATCCGCCCCTTGCGGAGCGGATTTTAGCGTTAACTCGACGTTAATTACTTAACAATCTTGGTAACAACGCCAGAACCGACGGTGCGGCCACCTTCGCGGATAGCGAAGCGGTCATTGTCGTTCATAGCGATTGGAGCATTCAGCTTGACGCTGAAGGTGACGGTATCACCAGGCATAACAATCTCTTTGTCCTTTGGGAGTTCAACCTCACCAGTAACGTCGGTGGTGCGGAAGTAGAACTGTGGCTTGTAACCGTTGGAGAATGGAGTGTGGCGACCGCCTTCTTCCTTCTTCAAGATGTAAACCTGGCCCTCAAACTCGGTATGTGGAGTGATAGAACCTGGCTTAGCGATAACCTGACCACGCTCGATCTGCTCGCGCTCAATACCGCGGAGAAGAAGACCGGCGTTGTCACCAGCCTGACCCTGATCGAGAGTCTTGTGGAAGGCCTCGATACCGGTAACGACAGACTTCTGGGTTTCTTTCAAGCCGACGATTTCAACTTCGTCGTTGATGTGGACAGTACCCTGCTCGATACGACCAGTAGCAACAGTACCACGACCCTTGATGGAGAAGACATCCTCAACTGGCATCAAGAATGGCTTGTCAAGATCATGCTCTGGAATATCGAAGTATTCGTCCATAGCCTTGACGAGCTCCATAACAGCATCTTCGTTGGCTGGATCGCCTTCGAGAGCCTTGGTTGCAGAACCTTTGATGATTGGGCAGTTGCGATCGAAACCGTTCTTCTCGAGAAGGTCGCGGATATCTTCCTCGACGAGCTCGACTAGATCTGGATCAGCGAGGTCCATCTTGTTCAAGAAGACAATGATCTTTGGAACGTTAACCTGGTGAGCCAAGAGAACGTGCTCGCGGGTCTGTGGAAGTGCACCATCGTTAGCAGCAACGACAAGAATAGCACCATCAACCTGAGCGGCACCGGTGATCATGTTCTTAATGTAGTCGGCGTGGCCTGGCATGTCGACGTGAGCGTAGTGACGCTTTTCAGATTCGTACTCCTGGTGGGAAGTAGCAATGGTAATACCACGAGCCTTTTCCTCTGGAGCGTTATCGATCTGATCATAAGCGACTGGCTTGTTGATCTCGGAAGGAAGTTTCTTCGCGAGAACAGCAGTAATAGCAGCCGTCAAAGTAGTTTTACCGTGGTCAACGTGACCCATGGTACCGACGTTGATATGCGGTTTGCTACGGTCAAAATCTGCCATAGTGTTGTATTTTCTCCTTATTATTTAATAATTTTGGGCGCTAATATTAAACCAGCCCAAAGCTATGTATGTGATTATTTTATACGATTTTGAACGATGTGTAAAGCACTTACTATCTGTTTTTGATATAATTTAATTATGAAACATGAGGGCTTTTCGAACATAAATTCCGAAATTACTAATCCCGCCAGCGAGACTGCCGAATCGGACGAAAAACAGGAAATCGAAATAGATCGTCTAAAGTCTATTGGTGGCGCGGCGCTAGAGTCAATAGTCCGGAGCCGCGGCACTTCTTCGAAAAGCACGGGCGAGTTTATAACGCGCGAAGTATCGCATGAGTATCGCCAAGATCGAATGCAACTAAACCTCGAATTCTTGAACGCCAACGATACGCCCGATTATCTGAAAAGGACTTATTGTGATCTAATGTCTGATTTCCCTCAGCTGCGCAATATTGAGCTGTTTAATATGCGGCCGGGCGAGCAAAACGCCTTCTTTAACAGCGTCGGTCCAGATGAAAGCAACTTGCGCCCAATCATTGCCTATCATTTTGCCAATCCAGATATTTATATGAGCGAAGAGCACGATATGCGCAATGATTTGCGCGGCCTTGACACGGTTTATCTCGAAATTGCGCTGCGCACAGGCGCGAGACCGTCCGATGTGATGAAAAATAAGAAATTAGTTCAGACATTTATTATGTGTCACGAGTTCGGACATGCGCTGGACTTTAATGATAATTATCTCGAGCCTGCGCTAGATGAACAGCGTAAACTTGGCAAGAAGGTTGGCGTGGGTGCGGCCGCTCTGAAAGACGCTTACATTGCTAGCCGTAGATCTAGGGGCGAAGACATGACACAGCTAATGAACGGCTCGCTCCAATCCGATTCGCCCGACGAACTACAGTCAGTGATGTATTCGCGCCTGCTGGCGCTAGGTGTCAAAACCGACGACGCACACGAAATGAATCTTGTCCAAAAGAAGTCCTATCGCAAAACTCGCAGTGAAAGCTTTGCTGATACTTTTGCCATGAACTACATCATGAAGCATCAAGATGAGTTCTTCTATGATCCGAAATCCGGCGAAGATCCAGACGGCAGACTGCCGACCTACATTGGAAAGACGCTGAATTTTCCAGAAGAGTATTTGCCCTGCCTCGATTTTGTGCCTGGTAGCCATATCGGATGTCACTTCAAGAACAAGGAAGGTAAAGATTCGACCATTAGCTCCTGTTATATGGCGAACCGTCTGCGTATCGGCGACGACTTCCTAATCAGTATTACTGGTGATCCGACCGATAAATCATCCATGTATAGCCTAGGAACTGTTAGTCGGGTGCTGATTCGACCGCAGCCTGGCAATAAAAACTTCTTCTTTTTGATGATGGAAGATGGTGGATCGGCGGTTTTCGCGATGAATGAGGAAGATTCCGAGTCTCCGGAAATCGCTGTAGATGGCTCCGAAATCGAAAAACGTTACAGACTCGGCGTAGGTAGCGAGTTGGCCTTGCTGAAAGTTGGCCAAGATGCTGATTCGGCAGTTAAAGCCGGCGATTTGCTCACTGGCAAATTAAAATATAGTCTGCGCGACGGCGACGGCATTGCTTTGTATGGTAATCGAGATGCCAATACTTCTCATGTTCAGCGTTTTTATCGCCGATGGAAGCGGTACTTTGCCGAAACTAAGACTTCAACTTACGAAATCCTACCGATTCGTAAAAAGCACTAGCGACTTTGCGATTTCGCTCATATGCGTATATAATAGATAGAAATATTGGAGGATTATGCGGCAAGAGCGTAGCGCTGAAAATGTTGTGTCTGCGCAGGCTTCGAGGGGGGCCGAGTTTTCTATCGAACGGCCAGTTGACGCTCGCAAGCTGGAGGCCTATGGCTCCGCCGCACTTAGTGCGCATCCGGGCGAAAGCAGCTTCATTAACGCCGAGAGCGCTATGAATTTTGAGCAAGATCGCCGCAATGAGAATTTGCGCCAGTTGGAGGCTTTTGCCACGCCGCAACATATCGTCGATTGTTATAAACGCCTTTCGCGTGCCTATCCCGACATCAGAAATATTAAATTGCGCCAAGATTTCAATCGCAGCGCCAGAGATATTCACATAACTAGCAACGGAGAAGCCGCCGAACACCAATTGTATTTCAATTTTAGTGACCCGGATTGTTATGCTTGCGAAACCGATAATTATGAGGACGATAAGTTTGGTACGAGCTATCTTGAAATCGGTATCGGACTAGGGCTTGATCCGCTTGAGGTCTCGAAAAATCCAAAGCTTTGTTCTACTTTTATCCTCGCTCGCGAGCTTGGGCGCGCACATGATTTTGAGCGTAACTACTTCGAACCGCAGCTTTTCTCGTGTAGAAAGCAGATTAATGATCAAGCTGAGGCCACTTCGGTCGCACTTTCGAAATCTTTGACCGCTTGGTCGACCGCTCGCCGTAACGAGCTTTCTCTGCGCAAGCATAAAAATAGTCATAGCAACCGAAACGCCACTAATTTCGCATTGCAGTATCTTTCGCTGCACCGCGACGAGTTTATTTATGACATGCGTAACAATGAAGAGTCAAATGGCAGAGTCCAAAACTTGATTAATGCGAGCATGCCTATTCCAATCCCAGATAAATTGGTGCGTTTCGTAAGTCCAGATGAAGGTACGAAGGTTGTTTTAAATTATTGCGATGAGGACGGTGATATCGAGGGCCTCTATGCTCTTTCTGGGCGCGTCGATTCGATGCTGGGAGTCGGAAAGCCATTGATGCTGAATTCTTCACGCGACGAGAATCCAAACCATGGGACCGTGTTTAAGGCCGTTTCAAACATCGAACACGTGAGCTTTTTACCTAATCGTCGGAGCGACGGTAGGGTTTTGAATGATTTATTGCTTGACTGTGGCGACGACGGCTCATTGCTTTTACAGAGTACTGGCGAAGCGTTAAAATATTCCGAGTTAAACTACGGCGAGTCGAAGGAATATCTGAGTAACATCAAGAAGAAGTTCGGCAACCATATAAACTTGTTACGCAAATCTCTGAATGGTGCACGTCGTTCCGATCATACCGAAACGCAGGCTTTCACCGGCGACATTTCCAAAGGTTTAACAATGGGCGAAGTTTTGGCATTTTCGCCGGAGCGCAACATGCGCATTCATCGGGTTTTGCGCAAATGGCGCGAATTCTACGTAGAAACAAAGAATGCGGACGGCAGCCTAGCGATTTACGAAAT
>CAMMYO010000045.1 GCA_946527885.1 uncultured Candidatus Saccharibacteria bacterium | reverse complement strand
AATAGTCATTATTATGGAGCCGCGACCGGGATTTGAACCCGGGACCTCATCCTTACCATGGATGCGCTCTACCGACTGAGCTATCGCGGCAATGCCAACATTATAACAAAAAGCGGATTTTCGCGCAAGAGTAGGGCGGATTAGGCTTCGCCAGCCGGTTTGGCGCGCTTGATAATTTGATAAAGAATCGCTTCGAGCTTTTCGAACTCCATCAAGCCATGAATGCTGGCGCTATTGCGGCGATAAATTTGCGCGCCATCAGTGTATTGCTTAAAGCTCCATTCGTCGGCGTCAAGCATGAAAACTTTGCGATCGTTACGCTTGGCGAGCTCGAGCGTGTCGAATAGCTTGTCGAAAACGTCTTGTGCGATGGTGGTCTGCAGGTCGCGATCCTTGGCGTCATTCATGTTGTAGCGAATATTGATAATCACGCGATGGTCGGCGTGGACGGTCCAAGTGGTATTTAGCCAGGCGCCCGGCTCGATAGTAGTGGCGCTGTGTTCGGCTACGAGTAGAATGTCGCTCTTCATAGCTATATTGTATAATTAGCGCATGAGAAAAGGTAGCCTGTTCCTAAAGTCGGAAAGCGACGGTTTGCAGCTATGGACGACGGTAATTACGCCGGACAATGGCAAACAGTTGCGCGGAATCGTGCAGTTTTTGCATGGCATGGCAGAGCATCAGACGGACTACTACGATACGATGCGAGCGCTTGCGAAAGAGGGTTACGTTTGCGTGATTCATGATCATCGTGGGCATGGCAAATCGATTATCAAAAAGGACGATTTGGGCTATTTTTACGAGAAGAAAGCGGAGTTCATCGTAGAGGACGCGCGCCAGATTTCGGTTTGGATAAAGCAGAAGTTTCCGAAACTGCCGCTGTATATGGTGGCGCATAGTATGGGGACGCTGGTGGCGCGAAAATATTTACAGAAACACGACGACGAGATAAACGGTCTGGTGCTGCTAGGTGCTCCGAGTAAAAACCCGCTTGCGAAGCCTGGTATTTGGCTGGCGAAAATCGATGCTTTACTGTGCGGGAAGCGCAATCGTAGCAAAATGCTCAACAAGATGACTTTGCCGCAGACGGCGCCATCGAAATGGCTATCGACCAATGAAGCATATCTGAAGCGCTATCAAGAGGACGAAGCGTGTGGCTACATCTATACCGCGAACGGCTTTTTGAATGTGGCGCAGCTGTCGGTGGACGCGTTCCGAAAGAAGGGGTGGCGAGTGCGCAATCCGAATCTGCCGATTCTGTTTTTGGCGGGTAGTCAGGACCCGATTATCGGGAGCGAGGCGAAGTGGCGGCGAAATATCTATTTTTTGGAAGAACGCGGTTATCAGGATGTGCGACGCCGGATGTATCCGAAGCTGCAGCACGCGCTTTTGCAAGACGCACCAGAGAAGATAACAGGGGCGATTATTGACTTTTTTGACAATTTGTGATATAATTACAGTATGGGGGCGTTCTTTACAATCATTAATTTTGTCGTTTTGAGTGATTTTTGAGCGCTACTCCATTATCCAATCAGCCGTAAGCCGCAAATAGAAGAATGAGAGGGGTACGTTTATGTTTAAGGTAACTTTAAAAGATCTTCATGAGAGACTTCTGGCCGAGGCCGTAAAGGTTTCTGGCTGGAAAACGTTTGCGATAGGCTTTTGTCCGCAGACGACGCAGATGTCGGAATGGGCAAGCGCGTCACTTGATGGCGACGTGGAAAATTCCGAGTCTATGGAAACGGAACCGCAGATGGTTATTTTGCGCGACGATGTAAAAGGGGAGCATGGTCCCTCGAATGCAGATTTGCACCAGGACTTCTTGGATGCGAAAGCAGCATATGAGAAGAGCTACGAGGATTTGTGCAAGAAGCATGATTTCTCCAGGGCATTTCCTCGGGAAGAGCTGCAGTTTTCAATCCAGAAAGGGGATCGCACCGTAATCTATTTCCAGATTTGCGGCTTCTCCTGGGGTGGACCGTGTGGCCGCAATGGCTATCTGGCAGGCGACCTGTTCGTCGAGGTAGTGGGTGACAATGCCACCGAAGCAGCATGGGCGACGCTTGACTGTATTGCTGAATCGTGCAAAGAAGGCGGTTTCTTCACCCAGACCACCAGAAAAGAATCCTAAAACGACAAAACCAATTAAGCCGGGCAGTAATGCCCGGCTTTTTCATGCGTTATAATGAAAGTAATGAAGATTTACTCATGGAATGTGAATGGCTTGCGAGCTGTTTTGAAGAAGGGGGCACTACAGGAATTTATCGAGAAGGAACAGCCGGATATTCTGTGCTTGCAGGAAACAAAGGCGAAGCAAGGGCAGGCTGAGGTAGATTTGCCGGACTATGAAGAGATTTGGAATTCGGCGGAACGGGCTGGTTATTCTGGGACGGCGATTTTCACAAAACAGAAGCCGCTGGCGGTGCGATTTGGTTTTCCGGAGGAAATCGCGCAGCAGTTCGATGGCTGGGAGGATGCTTTTGGTGACGCGCGCAAAGAAGGGCGCGTTTTGATGGCGGAATTCGACGATTTTTTCCTGATTGACGCTTACGTGCCAAATGAAAAGGACGACTTGGGGCGCATGAAGTATCGCGAACTGACTTGGGATAAGGCCTTGTTGGCTTATATGAAGCAACTAGATGCGATAAAGCCAGTAGTTGTTTGTGGTGATTTTAATGTGGCACACGAAGAAATCGACTTGGCGCGGCCGAAGCAGAATGAAGGACATGCCGGCTTTACGAAGTCGGGGCGGCAGGGCATGACGAACTTTTTAGCTGCTGGATTTTTGGATAGTTTTCGTGAGTTACATCCAGAACAAGCCAAATATACCTGGTGGTCGTATCGTGGCGGCGCGCGTCAGCGCAATGTTGGCTGGAGAATCGATTATTTTCTGGTTTCCGAGCGACTACGTGAACGGATTGCGGAAGCGGAAATTTGTGACAATGTGATGGGTTCTGATCACTGTCCGGTAATGCTAGTGCTAAAATAGATATAAGGAGAAAAAATGGACTACAATTATTATAATTCTGGAACTGCGACGCCGCCGTCGTCTCATCCGACCAATACGCCGTCGCCAACTGCAATGACGCCAAATGGCGGAAAGAAAAATAGTAATAAGATCGCGATTATTATTGCCGTGATTTTCTTGGTGATGTTCTTGTTGCCGGGTCTCTTAATTGCAATATTGGTCGGCGTTTTCTTTAACAAGATGAGCAGCGTTGTCGAAGATGGCGATAAACTATCGTGCGATGCCGGTGGAAGTACTATGATTGTGACCTATGGGGACGGCAATGTGAATGGCATCGTGAAGACTGGTAATTATTTCTCAGATTACGATACGAGCGATATCCGTAAAGCGATTGAAGATAGCGGTAAGTCGGTCAAGGGTGGCTTGATTGAATTTGGCGAAAAACTCGAGAAGGATTCGGATGGCTTGGTGCGCTGTAGTTTGAACGGAACTAGATTGAATCGACTAGATGGCGAAGATGAAGACGATGACGACGACGATGATGACGAGAAGGGTGCCTTGATGACGGTCGGCAACGACGAGGTTGGCTACGTTGACATTATGTCAGATTGGAACAAGGTGACTTTGCTTGGTTCTTATCCAAAGAGTGCAGTGTCTTACGATGGAGATGATGCGTCGATTGAAATGGGCATGCTTGATCTGAGCAAATATGACGATTTGGATGATCTTGCGGATGACGTAAAAGATAGCGAGATCTTTGACTTGAGCGAAGCGCAAATATGGATTGGTAAGAATGGCGATATAAAGGCGCGTCGTTTGTCTCGCTACAGCGAAGCGTTTAAAGAATATACGGCCTATTATATCTTTGAGAACGAGGACGGAAAGAAGTATTGCGTCGAGATTCAGACCGAGGGCAGTCTGGACGACGCAGACAAAATCATGGGAACATTCCGCTTTAAGAAATAGATATTGAATGGAAAATCCCCTCGCGAAGAGGGGATTTTTGTAGCGAAGAGGTTGATTTAGGCTGAGACGGCGCCCGGAAAATGCGCAGCGATGGCTGCGAGCAGGCGATCTTTCAGCTTGGGCTCGATGGGATCCGTGCTGTGCTGTGGAATCTGGTAATAGTAGATTGCGGCAAGCTTGCTGGCGAACTTTGTGAAGAGCGGCGGCGAGCTAGTGTCGCAAACCAGCTTGAAGGCTGAAAATTGCTCTTTGGGGCAATGCGCGTAACGCATGTCCTTAGTGACGAGACTGGCGAGATATTTGCCGATTTCGCTGCTGAGCTGATAGCAGGGCGGAATGCTGTAGTAGATGTCGTGAAGGCTGGCGGTATCGCACTGCATTGTGGCAAGGTTCTTGATGGCATTGTCGGGATCCTTGATGAGCTCCAGCGCGATGTAGTTTGCCAGAGTCTCCGGAGTGCGTCCACAGAGGACGTCTCCCGTGGCGTCAGTGTTCAGGTAGGCGCCGCGCTTATCGTAGACGGTGAGTTCGGCTGGCAGTTGGATATCTTCGGCGTAGTCCGGCGGGTAATCGCCTGTCAGAAATTCGATCAGGCTAAGCATGGTTCATCCTCTCCTTTCAAAGGGCATAAGGTGTAGTAGCGCGCTGGGCGCCTCTTAACACCTCGATTATGGCATACCGTGTTTCCGGTGTCAAAGATAAGATATAATGAGAATATGAATGATTTTGCGTATTGGCACAAACAGGGCGCGAAGGGCTTGTATCCGGAAGTTGATACTTTTCCGCCAGAGCAGAAGCGTTTTGCGGGCAAATTGTTAGTAATTGGCGGACATAAGGGTGCGTTTTTTGCGGTTGCCAATGCATTAGCTGAAGCGAACAAGATGGGCGTAGGTGAAGTGCGGGCCTTGATGCCGGATTCACTGCGCGGTACGGTGCCGTCGTCGCCTGATGTTTATTTTGCTGAGGCGGAAACTTCTGGTGCATTTGGCAAAGCGGCGCTTGGCGAGATGCTCGTGCAGGCGGCTTGGGCTGATGCAATTTTACTGATTGGTGATTTTGGCAAGAATGCTGAGAGTTCGATTGTATTTGCGGAATTGATGACGCATTGCGAAGATAAGCCGTTCTTTTTGATGCGCGATGCGATTGATGTAGTGATGGCGGACGTGGGGAATTGGAGTTTGCGCGAAGGCGAAACGATGCTTTTTGTGACAATGCCGCAGCTGCAGAAAATGTTACGTACTCTGTATTATCCGAAAGTCATTACGCTTTCAATGCCAACGAATCAGCTGATTGAGACGCTGCATAAGTTTACGTTGAGTTACGAAATGACAGTTGGCGTTTTTCATAATGAGCAGCTGTTGGTGGCGCGAAACGGCGAGGTGACGAGCGAAGAATTGAAGGATACGGCCTGGACGCCGATTACGCTATGGGGCGGTACACTGGTGACGCGAGCGGCGGTTTTGCGACTATGGAATCGTGGCTGCGGGGCGGATAAAGTGCTGGCCACCGCGATGAATATGCGGTAATTTCCGGTTTACCTCTTGGCAAGGTGTTTCTAAAGGATTACAATTGGGGTAATAAAGAGTTATAGGAGGTATTTCAGATGAGTGATGGGCAGTTTGAATTAGTAGTAAAGCAAAATCGTTACGCACGCAAGGCGATTGGTTTGGCGTTGAAGGGATTTTTTGCTGGTGTTGGCCTTGCTGTTATTGTCAGCCTTTTGATCGGTGCCGCTAGCTTGAATGATGGCGTCGTGCGTATTGTTTCTGCAATTTTGATTGTCGTCGCTTCGGTTGCTTATTTGGTATTCTTTAGTCTCGAGCTAAAGAAGTTGTTGGTTGCTGGTCGCGAATTGTCTCGTGCCGAAGAAGATTATTTCGACGAGGCCGCTGAAGAAGCTGCGCCTTACGACGACGATGAAGAAGACGACGAAGAAGAGGC
>CAMMYO010000044.1 GCA_946527885.1 uncultured Candidatus Saccharibacteria bacterium | reverse complement strand
ATATCGACGCAACGATGACTGATATCTATATTAAGGTCGGCGATACGGGCGCGAACACACATACGGTTAGCTTTGACGCCGGTGGCGTGACGGCAGATCCGTCAGATGTAACTTTGATTGGTTCAAACAAGGTTGGTAATTCATTGCCAAGTATGCCGAACTATGTAGATACCCCAGACGACGGTCGTCTTTACTTCATTGGCTGGTATTCGGGCGCCAATGGTACGGGTGATAAATACGATGAAGATAGCGTAATTAGCCGTGATATGACGCTCTACGCATTCTGGAACGACGAGCTGATTCTTTGTGAAGCGGGCGGTGAGACGCATGGCGACTTGCGAGGCTGTATGGATGAAGCTGGCGCGGGCGGTACGGTTACTCTGCTCGAAGATATGAAGGTGACGAATGTCATCATTGCTAGCGGCGAAGACATTATCTTGGATTTGAATGGCCATACGCTTAAGGATAATGGCGGCGGCACTAAACCAGTTATTGAAAACAACGGTAAACTCACTGTTATGAATGGCACAATTACTTCGTCGCAAAGGGCTGGTGTACTCAATAATAACGGAAACGGTGAGATGCATATTGGAAGCGGCGCGCGCATTATTGCGACCGGGACGCGTCAGGCAGTTTACAATAATGGTGGCAAGCTCGTGATTAGCGATGATGCATATCTGAGTGCAGCAACTGGCGAACGTGCAGCCGTACAGAATTTGAGCAATGGTGAGCTCATAATTAATGGTGGTACGATTATTTCGGCAGGTGGCGATGCCGTGAAAATCGAATCTGGTACTTTGACGATTGGCGTTCAGGGTGGCGGAATCGATAAGAGTACGCCAATCTTGCGCGGTGCAGCTTATGGCTTAAATACGAGCGTAAATGTATCGATGTATGACGGCGAATTGATGGGCGGAACGGCTGCGATCAACAATTCGGGTCGCATTACCGCACCAGAACCTGGCGCTACGGCAGTCGGAATTAATCCGGAAGCCACCGAAGTTGTCGACGGCGTTACCTACAAAGTAATCTATTATGAGTAATAGCTAGAAAAATCCCCCTCTTGCGAGGGGGGTGGTTTAGTTTTAGCTAGGCTTGAATAAAGCGTGATACTCGTGCTTAAGTAGCTGGTTGCGCGCTTTACGAACGGTTTCATGGCTTGGTGCCGTGATTTCGGGACACTCGGCGAAAGCTCGAATAATATCGTCGGTGATTGGGCGATTAGAGCCAACGCGCGTCTGTGGGGTCATATGATCTTGCTCTTCGGGAAAGAGATCCGGATCGTAGACGATTTTACGAAATTCGTAGCCTCTGCCAGGCTGGCCGTACGGTATTAGGCAGTTTAGGATGTGCGATGTCTTTTTGCTTGAAATTGCTCCGTAGAGTCGCCTAGAGTACTTTATGTGCCAAAATTTACTATAGTCGCACTCCCATTCTTTGATGAAGAAATCATTTTCTACGACACGCTTAAGGTAGTTGTGTTTGCTGCGCGGCCTGCCTGTGTCCCAAGCGAAATCCAATATAAACCAGCCGTTCCAGGGGATTTTGAATTCTACCCAGGAATGATAGATTTTAGTATCTAGACCTTTGGTTTTGCGATAACCGCGGCAGATTTTAGCAGATTTAAAATCTCTGCATTGAAGCATGGCGAGAATGGAGAGTTCGTAGCACATTCTGGAGCCAATCCAATCTTGCAAGCGCGACAATGTGCGAGTTTCTACGAGCTGCTCAATCGAATATCCGTGAAAGAATAAATGGCGTTGGGTTTTTGCGAGAGTTTTGATTGCTTGGTCGTAGTGATCGAAGCGAATTAATAAAAATCCGGCCGGAATGAAAAGCAGCGATACGGCGATTAGTGCCATGCGTAGTTTTCTTTCTTCGTCTGTCAGCGCTCGGCTGAGCGAAAGAATCAGATAGTAGCAGTTGCTAAAGGTTGCGTCGATAACAAAAAGTGCCGAAAGCGGTACAAAACTTTTTGTGCAGATTCTATATAGGGTACCCTTGAAATCTCGTTTCACGAGCGCTCCTCCCTTCTATTTTTAAGGTGCAAAAACTAAACCACTTATATTATGACATAATTATGTATCAAAGTCAATTTAGCAAAACATACGCGTAGTAAGCGCAGAAAATGATTACCATTAGCGCACCCTCGGCGCGAATAAGTTTTTTGCCGCTACGACTACATAGGTAGTAAGTGATGGCGGCGACGAGAACAGCTAGGCCGTCAATAAAGTTGAATGCTTGTGACTCAAAGCCGCCGAAGACAAGAATCGGTAAACCTAGGACTATGCAAATATTGAAAATATTCGTGCCGATAATGTTACCGACGGCGAGATCAAATTCGCCTTTGCGAGCGGCGCCGGCTGTCATGACGAGCTCTGGCAGCGAGGTTCCGATTACGATGGCGGTCATGGCAATTACTTTTTGACTGATGCCGATTTGTTCGGCGACAATGACGGCGTTGTCGACTACAATATCGCTAGCGATGGCGATTACGATGAGTGTGATAATGATATATGTGATTGATTGCCAGAGCGGGTACTTGGCTTTTGGCGGGCGCCCGCGCGGCTTCGGCTTGTTGTGGATGTAGGCAAAAATAATATAAAGAATAAAAATGGCAAATAATGCGATTAGCACGCCCGCATCGAAGCGCGAGAGACCGTTCTGATGTCCAGAGTAAAGGCTATCGTTCAATAGTATAAGAAAAGTTAGCGAAATTGTGACGAGTAGCGGCAATTCGTTTGAGACGATGCGCGATTTGACCTGGATCGGGTTGACGATGGAGGCAATTCCGACGATGAGTAGGATATTGACGATGCATGAGCCGATGACGTTAGCGAGCGTCATGTCGTAATTGTGGTCGGCGATTGAATTAAATGAGATGGCAAGCTCTGGCGCGCAGGTGCCGAAAGCGGCAATCGTGAGTGCGATCAGTGTTTTTGGTACGCGCAACTTGGTGGCGAGTGACGACGCGGCATCAACAAAAACATCGGACGCTTTTATGAGCGCTATCAAACCGCCAACAAGTAAACCGATGCTTAGAAACATTAATTATATTTTAGCAAAATGCTTACGCTCCTGCTTTGAATTGCAGGATGTAGTTGCGTTCGCGAGTGAGCTCGAGATTTCGCGCAGTGGCGACGCTGATAATGCGTGCGTGCTGTGATGGGTCGGCTTCAAGGATTAGGTAGCCATGATTGAAGCGCTCGCTAAATTCAGCAATTAGCTCGTAGATTAAGGCTAGACCGTGATCGTCGGCAAAGAGGGCCTGTGCTGGCTCGTAGGAAAGCGAGTTGTGGTCGAGCCATTCCCAGTTCTGGTCAACATATGGCAGGTTCGCGATTACGATGTCGGCTTTTTGGTGATAGTCCTTGAGTAGGTCGCCCTCGATGAAGTTGACTTTGGCATGAAGTTGCTTGGCGTTTTGGCGCGCCACTTCGAGTGCATCTTGCGAGATATCGATTGCGTCAACTTTGGCGTTCGGGATTTCGCGCGCGAGCGTGATGGCGATACAGCCGGAGCCAGTTCCGACATCTACGATGCGGAGCTGATCGTCTGACGTTTCGGCTATATCAAGGCAGAAGTCGACAATATCTTCGGTTTCTGGACGCGGGATGAGTGTTTTGCCCTCTTCGACGCGGAAGCTGCGCCCGTAGAATTCGCGCTTTTCGATCAAATATGCCAATGGACAGCCGGCGGCGCGGCGCTTGACGGCGGAATCGAGTTTTTCATTTGGGATTAAAAGTTCGTTGTCGTGTGCGATGAAATAACTGCGGTCGGCATCTGGGAAAACGAAATGCAGAAGCAGTAGTTCTGCGTCCGTGCGGGCGATTTTGTGGCTGGCTTCGGTTATCCATTCGGCAATTGTCATTTGGTTGGCTCCGCTATTAAATCTGATAGTAAAAAGATGAGATTCGTAACGTCCTCGGCATCAACTTCGCTCTGCTCTTCTAGGCTTAGGTCTTGCGAATAGTACAGTCGTAGACCGTCGTGGCCGTCATCGAGGCTTGTGGTTGGCCATAGGATGTAATGTTTATATTCGTCTGGCCCCTGGATTTTGATGAAATGCGCTAGTCCGCGTTCGGGAATGTTATTGCGGCCGACCTCGACAATTTTTGAGCCGAGATAGAAAGTTTTACTTGTGCTGTTTTGCTCGAGATAAGATTCGACGACGGAAGCATCAAAACAGGTCGAATCGAGTGGATTTTCGCATTGACCAATAATAGAATTAACTAAATCGCAGAAAGCCTGCTCGTTCATGAGTGCGTCGTCTTGCATGTAGATATTTTAGCACGTTTTCGCTTCTTGATTTTTTGTGCGATTTATGATATAATAGAAAGATGTATCGCACTTTAAAATTTGCTTTTTGGAGGTATTAAAAGAATGAAGAAGTTTTATCGTCGCCTGATTTTGGGCGTCATTGGCGCACTTTCGTGTGCTTTTTGTGGAATATTGACCCTGCATGCGATTGGCGAGCTTGACTGGGGTGTGAATGGCTATGCAACCGCGAACGCTGCCGCAATAATGTTAGGCGACGAGGCGATTAAATCGCTTGACGCAATTGGAACAACATCGACGACCGCCACCACGAGTACGACCAGTACGACAACAACGACAACGACGACAACGACCTCTGCGGTTACGACAACTACTTCTGCGACTACTACCACGGCGATAACTACTACTACGACAGAGCCTGTGTTGGTCGAGGAAGTCCGATATTACACCGATTATGAAGTCGCCATGCTTGCTTCTGCGGTTTGCAACGAAATCGGCGGCAGCGACAACTACGCGCAGCTGACGGCGGTGGCGTGGTGTGTTTGCAATAGGGTTGATTCGACGAAGTGGGTAGAATCGACGATTGGCGCTACTCTTCAGCGATCCGGGCAGTTCGCTTATTATGGCGGCGCAGTTTATGAAGGTAAATGCTACGATGTTGCCGCCACGGTTCTCGCGGAATGGAATAAGGAGAAGAATAATCCCGACTACATTAGCCCTGAGCGCACTTTGCCGCGAGATTATCTTTCGTTTTGGGGAGATGGAACGTACAATCACTTCTCGAATGATGTTAACGAGATAATACCTGGTACCTAATGTACTTTTCTTGCGATACAAATTTTTACCACCGGCTTTGCTGGTGGTTTTTTCTGTATTACAAAAGCTGAAAAAATAGTTATAATTAGGTTAAATTGGAGGGATTATGCGTCGCGAAGAAAGTGATTTAAATAATAAAGCTATATCGGGGCGAGTCGGCTTGTTGATATTGTTATTCTTTGTGGTTGCAGGTGCGACTATGGGCGGTATGATGCTATTTGGTGGCGTAAAAACCGATAATGATGATAATCCGGTGGCGATTGAGCCAGAACCAGAGCCGGATCCGGTTGCAGTGAGTGCGGAGGCGCGACTTTTGTTTGCTGGTACGACTTTTTGGGGGCGTGATACGAATTCGATGGCGCGCAAGTCGGATTTGGGTATCAATTACCCTTTTTCGCAGCTCGGTACATTAAATAGGCAAGATTACGATGCTTGGATTATGGGTTTGGAATGCCCTTTGGTTGAAAAAGGCGGTGTGCACAATAACGCCGAGGAGCAAAATCTCTTTAAATTCAATTGTGACCCGGATTATTTGGCTGAAGCAAAGAAATGGTTCGACGTGGCTGGGCTTGGAAATAATCATGCTGGCAATCAGGGCCTCGAAGGCTTGCGCGAAACGCGCCAGCATTTGGCCGAGAATGGTATTCAGTATTTTGGTACGCCGAAGCGCACGGCGAATGATACGCGTGATACGGAATATCGAAATGACGAAAAAGAGATTAGTAATTGCTCTATTATCATTTTGCCGGTGCGTGCGAAAATGGATAAAGGTGACGACAAGAGTTATCAGATTCCGTTTGGTTTTTGTAGCGCGCATGGCGTGTATGGCGTGCCGGGAGATGATTTCCTTGAAAATATGAAGACTTTTGCGAAGTATGTACCGACGATCGCGATGCCGCATATGGGTACTGAATATAAGGCTTCTTCGGATACGTTGCGCGAGAATCTGTATCGCAAGATGATTGATTATGGCGTCGAGAATGTGATTGCGGATCACCCGCACTGGGTGCAAAACGCCGAGGCTTATAATGGCAAATTAATTACGTATTCGTTGGGCAATTTTATGTTCGATCAAATGCGCAATGAAGAGGTGGCGCGTTCGGCGGCGATTGATGCTACGGTAAAGATCGATGTTGATGGCGTAGATATGGATGCGTGGAACACGATTGGCGAGAAGTGCTTAGCGCAGCAGGATGGCGATTGTCTAGATATGGTAAAGAGTGCGAACTTGCCGAAGCTGAAATTGACTTGGA
>CAMMYO010000043.1 GCA_946527885.1 uncultured Candidatus Saccharibacteria bacterium | reverse complement strand
CCACTATCAGTGCCCTTATGTACCTTTTTATGCATTGACTTAACTAGTAATTGATATTCAATTACAGTTGTATGTGATTCGAGAATCACAATACCGTCAATTAAATTTCCTTTGTTGTCATCAAATTGTTAATAGATAAATTTCGCGCAAGAAACCAAACTTTTGCTAGAAGTTTGAGACTTCATTGTTTGATCCTCGCATTTATCAAACTCTTAACAGAGGTTCTTAACTGAACTTGTTTTGAACTGTCCTTAGTATAGCGAATATTTTGACTTGATGCAAGGGTTTTTTTGAAGATTTTTCGATTTTTTTGCAGATTTTGCAAAAGACGACCAAATATTAGGCCGTTTTAAGCGTTAAAAGACCTGTTTATGCTTATATTATAACCGTTAGCGGGCATTTTTGCCACAAAATACCGCCCATTCGCGGGCGGTATATATGTATATATATTATATATATTGCTTCAGAGCTTCCTGAACGGCGAGTTCATCAGCGGCGATTAGTGCTAGGCGGGATTCAATATCCGCGAAAGCAACCTTTACGTCACGGTTCAGAATCTTTTCTTTCGATCGTGGGTCGAAGAATTTGCGGAAAGCCTTAGCCTCTTCTTCGGTACGAATCGTTGATGCTACATAACGCGGATACATCGCAATCGTCTTTTCGCCCTCTTCTTCGAAGAGCCAGTCCCAGTTTCGATACATCCAATCAAGCGCGTCCTTCTTTGTAATATAATTACGGACCAGTCGGATAAAGAAGCCGAGGCGATCTTGCGGACGAATCGTGCCATCTTTGAGATTCTTCAAATAACTGGCGCCGGTTTTATGACTGCGCGTCGAAGTGACCGCCCAGCCGAGATCGGATTTTAGCTCTACGTCTGGCGTGGTCTTATATATATTAAAGTACGGTTCAGACAAGGCATCATTATTCTTTAGGAGAACAACCAAAATGACGCCGCGCAAATCCGTATCTATATTATTAATATCGGCGTCGCCGTAGGTTTGCTGGATTGCAATCGAGAATTCTTCGTCGTCCGAATAAGCCATCAAGCCCATAATAATAGCGCGCGTACGGATATCGTCTTCCGTATCTTCCTTGCGCGCCTTGATGCCGAGACGCTGATAGTTATATTCAGCGAGCGACTTTACGAAAGCCTTAAACTCGTGCGCGGTGCTAGATTCTGGTTCGAAGAAAATCTTAAGATCATTAACGATGACCGAAATAATATCCCAAATTACCGAATCCGTCTCTTTTTCGAAAGCCTTCAGTAGCGGCAAAAGCGAAGCACTGGAGACGTGATTGGTTTTTGCTAAGAGCTGGCGGTCGATAAGTAGGCGGAGTTTTTGCTCTTTGTTGAGTGCCGAAATATTAGCTAGCTTTTCGTCAAATTCCTTATCGCTCAGCTTGATTAGGTAGTGACCAGACAAATCATCGCGCAATTCGCGAATCGGATACTTCGAGTCGTCTTTCTCGCCCGTAAGCAAGAAGCGCTCCTGCTTTTTGCCCTCCACTACCGGATAACCGGATTGCGTTAGCCACTCAGTCATGAATTTGCGCACATCGAAATCGACATACTCGCTCATCGCATCCCAAAGGTCGTCGGCGGTCGTATTGCCGTATTTATGCTTGTCG
Organism: uncultured Candidatus Saccharibacteria bacterium; assembly: GCA_946527885.1. GTDB lineage: Bacteria > Patescibacteriota > Saccharimonadia > Saccharimonadales > Saccharimonadaceae > UBA2834. The sequence goes on along the minus strand of CAMMYO010000043.1, from coordinate 4,857 downwards.
AAATACTTTGCCAAGCCAGCAAAGAAATTCTCTTCACCGATTGTACGCATGAGCATCAACATAATGCGCGAACCCTTCGCGTAAACTATGGCGCCGTCAAAGAGATTAGCAATGTCCTCGACATTTTCAACATCGACGCGAACCGGCTGGACGCCCGGCAAACAATCGCGACGGAGCGCCGCCAGAACGGTCGAGGAATAATAATCATCCCATGCGCCGTAGTCTGGGCGAAGCTGCGCAACCGAATAAGTCTCCATTAGATTTGCGAAGGACTCGTTAAGCCAGAGGTCGTTCCACCATTCCATCGTCACGAGATCGCCGAACCACATATGCGACAATTCATGTGCGACTACTGTGCAGACGTAAAGTTTTTGGTCGAGCGCAGATTTCTCATTGGCAAGCAACGCGATCTCACGATAAGTCACCAGACCCCAGTTTTCCATCGCGCCAGCCTCGAAATCCGGCAAAGCCAAAAGGTCGAGTTTTGGTAGCGGGAACGGAGTCTTGAAGCGATCATCGTAAAAATCGAGCACCTCGGCAGCAAAATTGCCGGCAAACTCCAAATCTTTGGCCGACTGGTGAAGACCGGCATAGGTCGTAATCTTAACGCCGTGACGACTCTCGCTCTCGTAACTGACGAATTTACCGAACGCGAAGGCGACCAGATAAGTCGACATACGTGGCGTCGGCGCGAAACCCACCGTCTTTACGCCATCTTGCATAGTCGTTAGCTCGGCTGGCATATTCGAGATAATTGTATCTTCGCCATCTTCGGACGTGAGCTTGAGCTCGAAAATCGCCTTGGCGGCCGGCTCGTCTACGCACGGGAAGCATTCACGCGCATAATGAGACTCGAACTGCGTCGAAACGATGCGTTGCTCTTCGCCGTCGAGCTGATAAGTAGAGAGATAGGCGCCCTGCATGTCGCCAGTAATTTTAAAATGATACTCGACTCGAACTTCATGCTGGCCAGCGGCAACATTCTCGATCGACAAGGTGCCGTCTTCGTGTTTGAAATCTACAGCCGCATTGTCGAGCAACACTTTCTTAATTGTCATATCGACCGCATGAAGCTTGATTGACGTTCGCTTTGCTTCGCCGATAACAATCGTTTCACCAGACATCTCAGTCTTCGCGTGATTCAATTTCAGTTTCAAGGTATAGTGCTCAGGGCAAAAATAATCTAAAAATCTCTCCATATATCTCTAGTTTAGCACGGACTGCATCTGATATGACTATCATTGACTTTTGGGCTGTTTTGTGATATAATAGAAATATTATGGACATCGAAAAAGAAATTCGCAGTATCAAAAAGCGCAATGCGCGCGTCGAAAAAGATAAGGCTTGGGAAACTTCGCTCACCCGCCGTCTCTGTATTTGCGTTTTGACTTATCTCGTGGTCGTAATTTATTCTTACGCGATTCAATATACGAGTAATATCTGGCTTTCGTCGATCGTGCCAGTCTTCGGCTTTACACTGTCAACCTTGTCACTTTCAAGCATTCGTAAAGCTTGGGAAAAGCATCAGAAATAAAAACAGCCCCTTTTGGGGCTATTTTTTATTCTTCTTCGTCGACTAGGAATTTTTGCGCCTGATAGATCATCTGGGCAGTTTCGTCGGTCTGAACAATATAAATCGGCTTGCTGCGGTTGTCAGAAATCAACGCGTGATGATTGACGAATTCTGGGTTGAGATTTTTTGTTTCATCAATCTTGAAACCAAGATAGCCGAGCTTCTGGCAGATAAAGCGACGAACCTCATCGGAACGCTCGCCGATTGTACCGGCAAACACGATTGCGTCGGCACCGCCAAGCGAGGCTGCCATCGTGCCGATATAAGACTGGATGCGATAAACGAAGATCGAGTGTGCTAGCATTGGGCGAAGGCGACCTTCGTCACGACCCTTAATAACCTCGCGCAAGTCATCCGAAATACCAGAAAGGCCAAGCAGACCGCATTTTTTGTTTAGATAGAACTCGAACTCGGTATCGTCCTTGATTTTGAGCGCTTTCTTTAGCTCGATCGCGGCCATTGCGTCAATCGTACCGATGCGGGTCGACATCGCGACGCCTTCGAGTGGCGTGTAGCCCATCGAGTTATCCATCGAGCGGCCAGAGTAAATTGCGGAAACCGAAGAGCCGGAGCCGAGATGCATCGCAACGAGCTTCTCCGGCAAAATGCCCTGTTCCTTCATGTAGCGCGAAATATAACCGTAAGAAAGACCATGGTAGCCGTAGCGCTTGATTTGGAATTTGTTCGCCAACTCGATGTCGAACGAATAATACTTCATTGTATCTGGCTTGTCCCAGTGGAAGGCCGAGTCGCTGACTGCGATAATCTTCGTATCTTTGAAGACTTCAAGCATACAGCTGATTTCGTTCTTTGTATTTGGCACGTGGATCGGGTTGCGCTCGGCAGCAATCTCGAGCTGGCGCATAAATTCGTCGTCGACAACATGATCTTTGACAAAGTAATCGCCAGGCGCAACAACGCGAATAACCGCCGCCGCCAAGATATTCTTATCACTCAGGTAGTGCTCGCGACGCAAGATTTTATCTACTTCCTTAACCGCGTCGTTTAGCGTGCTGATTTTAACTACTTCCTTCTCCTTGCGGCCATTGTCGTCGCTTAGAGTGCAGACGATTTTCTCACCCTCATGTTCAAAATGCATTTTAACTATGAGCTGTTCGCCGTCATACAAGGCATACTTGCGTGAGGCGCTGCCCGGATTCGTGATAAGAATTAGTTTCCTCATGGGGTCATTGTAGCATATCGGGCGGATTTTTTAGGTGTTATTTATGAGGCTTTTTGGTTCTTATGTAGTTTGTCAAAGAAAAATTGACGATTATACTTTTTCGAAAAATGTTGTGAAATATGTTTCAAGCTATTCGGTGGCATAATTAGAGTGTTTTCGAAAAATGCTGCGAGATATATTTCGGACTACTCGATAGTACAATTAGAGCATTTTTCAACAAAAAGACAAATCGTCAATTTTCGTTTAACTTTCTGCATAAGTACTATTTATCGATGCCGTAGATACTTGCGTATTCTGCATTATCGGCGAGAAGCTGCTCGAATTCATCATGGAATTCAGGGTGACCGGCGCGGTCGAGAATGTTAGCTGCGACGTCGTAGCGCGAAAGGCCATTGCGGCCAAGCTCGTCGAGTGGCGAAGTGGTCGAGCCTTCGTCCTGGTAGCCATGCACGGTTACGCGGCGCGCGTCGGTATAATGCGAGAAAATCCCGCGCAAAGTCTCCGGGTAGCCGTGAAAGTTTACCACGATCGGCTTGTCGCTAGTGAAATATTCATCAAAAGTCGCCTGCGAAAGCTTGTTGTCGGTCGTGCCGATCGCAGCATAGGATAGCGCCGCAATACCAATGAAGCGAACGCGCAAATCTGGCTTGCGCTGCTTGGCAAGCTTAATGCTCTCGAGCGCTTCAAATGTCGGAATATCGCCGCAGGCCGCCACGATAACATCCGGATTGTCGTCCGATGCAAAGCCAAAGACCGAGGCGCCGCCATTATCGTACTGGAAGCGCGCATGGTTAATATCAATCCAGCGCGGCTGCGGAATCTTATTGAAAGTCACCAAATTGACGACATTCTGCGATTTTTCCATGAATTCCCAAGTGGCCGAAGCCGCAACATCATCGACCGGGAAGAGACAGTTTGCGAGATTCGATGGCTTCGCGAGAATGTTAGAAATCAGGGCTGGGTTTTGATGCGTGTAGCCATTATGATCCTGGCGCTCCCAGCAAGAAGTCGAAAGAATATTTAGCGGCGCGTAATCTGGGCGCCATGAAATTTTCGCGCTCTGATGCAAAAACTTGAGATGCTGGTCGAGTTGCGAGGAAATGATCGGCAGAAAAGCCTCGTATGAGGTCATTGCGCCGCGGCCACCACTCAAAATATGGCCAGCCAGCACCGCAAACAAGGTGTTTTCGGACAACATTTCGACCACGCGACCGTCCGGCGACAAGTTGAAATCCCAACCTTCGACCGTGCGATTCCAGGCGCGATTTGATGCGTCGTAAATCTGATTCAGTTTATTCGAGGTCGTTTCGTCCGGCGAGAAGAAATAAAATTCCGGGTTCTTCTCCATCTCGTCATACAAATACTCACCAAAAACCTGCGCGATAGAGCCCTGCGCTTCGCCCGGATTATTAATCTTGTTTGGCAAATTCATCGTAAAGCTCCTTAAAATCATAAGATTGCAACCAGCGTTCGAGGATGCGCAATTCTTTTTCGTCGGTTTTCGCGTTCGGCAGTGGCACCTGGTGCGAGAAGCAGTTGCCCTCAATCTTCTTGCCGTTCAATTCTTTCGGCCCAGTGTAACCCTTCGGCGTCTTCATAATAATGAAAGTGCCAGGTTCCGCCGCGTCGAGCGCTAACTGAAATTCTTCATTATTCGTGCCGTCGACAATGACCGGATTGTAGCCGAAGCCGCGGAAGAGCTGCAGCAGCTCGCGATCAGAGCTGCGGCCATAGATAGTCGGCGCGGAAATCTTGTATCCGTTCAGATGAAGAATTGGCAAGACCCAACCATTATGATGCGAGCCGAGCAGTTTGTTGAGATTTAGGCTCGCGAGCGCGGTCGCGGTTTCTAGTTCACCGTCGCCGATAAGAACGGCGATGAATTTTTCTGGGCGGCCAAGTGCGGCGCCGTAGGCGGTCGCTAACGAATAGCCAAGCTCGCCGCCTTCCGCAATGACATTCGGCGTGACCGGGCTGGCGTGCGATGGAAAGCCATATGGCCATGAAAACTTCTTACAAATATACTCAATGCCATGTAGATTCGGCGTGATTTCTGGATAATATTCCGTCAGGTCGCCATCGTAGAAGAGATTCGCTTGCA
>CAMMYO010000042.1 GCA_946527885.1 uncultured Candidatus Saccharibacteria bacterium | reverse complement strand
CGTCACCGCCCATACTAACCCATGAATCGTTATCCATATTTTTCCTTAATTATCCTTATACTTATTATATACTATTTTATTCTTTGCAAAAGAAGCAAAGGCGATAAAGCCCGCAAGAAACAGCATGATGACGACTTGATTGAGCGAAATCAGCGCGCTCACATGTGTATCGCGCAAGAAATCTAGCAAGAATTTGGCTATTAATGATAACAAAACAGTCAGTTCAATCATGCGTAAGCTTGAATATTTCGATCGCTTAGCAAGCAAAAATACAAAAATAGCCAGAAAAATCGCGCTCTCGAGCAGCTGAATCGGGAAGAATTGCTGCTCGCCATAATCTTCGTAACGCACCGCGAGCATGCCCGCGTAAAGTATTCCTTTACAGCAGCCAGCGAAATGGCAGCCGATTTTCGCGATTGCATACATAAGTGGCGCCGACATCGCAATCGATGCCAGAATCGTTTCCGACTCTCGTCGATATATTAATCCCGAAAGCCCCGCGCCAAGCATTAAACCGAAAGCCGCGCCAAGACCATCAAAAGAAAACCCGATTGCGTCCGGCGCGCGCAAACGAGCCGATACTACCGAGCAAAATACCGTGCAAATCATAGTGAGGGCCGACGACAATAAAATCGTCTCCTTTTCGATTTTTGCCTTGCGCATCAAAATAGCCGCCGAAATAAAACCGGCGACTATCCCACAAATAACTAGCGCAAAATATGGTGTTCGCTCAAAATGCGGAACGAACATCTATCCTCGCAAAATGCCCGCCAGCGAACCTGCAAGCACAAGCTCAAACAAAAGAATTAGCGAATAAACGTAGACGAGGATGCGCGCCTTTTTACCTTCTTTTTCTTCGCGCAGCGCAAAAATTGCGGTACCCCAAGAAGCAAGATAGCAAACCGACAAGACAAAGCGTGGCCAGAAATCGGCACTCGCAATGCTATCCGTAATAGTTTTGATATTTTGCGTTTCGAGAATTGCAGCTAATATCATTGCCCAGACCACTACACGAAAGCTGACCGAGCAAAGAACTAGTCGACCCGTTGGGTTAAATTCTCTTGTAGAATTCTTCTTAACCATTAGCTTAATTATAGCATAAATATTTCGCTAATGATTAATAGTATAATCCTTCGGCGTTATTTGACCTTTTTAGGCTTTTGCGGTATAATAGCAAGCGTTACGCATTCAATTGAATAAACTTACATAAGGGAAATTATGGCAAAGAAAGTTATTGGTAACTTGAAATTGCGTGTTCCTGGCGGCAAGGCGACGGCCGGACCTCCAGTAGGTAGCACGCTCGGTCAGTGGGGTTTGAACATGATGGACTTCATCAACCCGTTCAACGAAGCGACCAAAGAATTTATGGGTAAGGACGTTATCGTTCATATCCAGGTCTACGATGACCGTACCTTTACTTGGAACTGTTTGGGTCGTCCAAACGATGATCTCATCCGCGAGGCTATCGGCCTTGAAAAAGGCAGTGGTCGTCCAAACACCGAAAAGGTTGGCAAAATTACTCGTGCTCAGCTCGAGGAAATTGCTAAGGTCAAGATGAAAGACCTTAATGCTATCGATCTCGATGGCGCCGTTAAGGTTATCGCCGGCACTGCACGCTCGATGGGCGTCGAAGTTGTCGACTAATCATAGACACTCGAAAACATCCTCCGCAAAGGGGGATGTTTTTTGTATATGCGCGATTTTATGTTATAATCTGGGCAGCTGATTGCTTCTCGAACACTGAAGGAGGTGGCTTTATGAAAGGGAGAGTAATCGGGGCAATTTTTGTTGTGGGCGCTCTGTGTGCTACTTATTTTTTACTCGGCGGGGTTCTATTTGTGCCTTTTATCCTGGTTTGTCTGATATTTGGTCTTTGCGAAATCCAGATAATCTTCAACATGTATCCAGCAAACTTCCGGAGTGATTATAAGTACTGCGCTAGCGTCCCTTTCGAATGTGGGATTTTTATCTTTGCGATTCCCTGCGCACTCGTTCTTGGGCGCAATTTCGTTGCGCTTGCCGTAGTCGCTTGCTGCGCGTCCGACACCTGCGCTTTTGTGTTCGGCAGCCTATTCGGCAAGAACAACCGCGTGAAGTTCCTTAGCGACGTCTCCGAGAAGAAGTCTTGGGCCGGTTTTGTTGCTGGCGCAATACTACCAATCCCGATCATTTTCTTTACTGCGAAGGCGATGGGACTTCTCGAAACGAATGACCGAAACGTCATTATCGCATACTGCTTCATCGCGGGTGTTGTTGCGGAATTGGGCGACCTGATCGAATCAGCCGCCAAGCGCACGCTCATGGTAAAGGATAGCGGCGAAGCTCTGGCGAAACTGCCGTTCTTCGGCTTGTTCGAGTTGCCGCTGATAGGCCACGGAGGCTACTTGGACCGTTTCGACTCCACCGCCTTGAGCCTACTTGCGGTCGGCTTCCTGAGAATTTTTCTCAGCTCCTGACATTCGAAAGAAAAACGCCGCTCTTATGGCGGCGTTTTTTCATGTTTTCTAGTTATTTCGACATTCTATCTTGCCATCTCCAAGGAGAACGAACAGAGCCACGCCGGCTTTCGATTCTATTGCAGTGTATTTACCGTCGTCGGTTGCGCATTCCGCTTTCGTTATGGCGTAAATAATATTATCCGCTTCGTCCGCAGATTTCGGCGCAAGCGAGCTAGCGCCAATCAAAGAATTCCCCTTAAGCTCATCTGACGAGCCGAGATATTTAAGCGTCAAATCGGTATACTTCTCGGAACCGATATAGCGCGTTATAAACTTATCTTCTTCTCCGAACTCGTAGCCCGACTGCAAATCTGCAAACGGAGTCTTATTTGCATTATTGCTCTGATAGTTCGCAATTTGAATTGAATAGTAGCTTAGCGCATCGCGTAGCGTCTGCTGTTCATCATCAACCGCGTTTATAGCCAACTCTTCAGCGTAGTCGGCAGCACTTGCAACCTGAGCGCAGCCGTCCGATGTCTTCGCATATACGTAATAGACCCTATTTGGATCCGATGACGAAATATAGCGCCGACAATACTGACCATACTCATCCGAAGATGTTACTTTGTTCTCCGAGAATTTCAAATCTGGATACTTTGCCTCTGTCTGAGAAATAACATCTTCAAAGCTCATCGTTTCTCCTGCGCTTGGAGTTTCTGCACTCGAAGTCTCTTTGTCTGGAGTCTCGACCGACTCTTGAGGTGCTTTTACGTCAGTGCCTGTATTTTCTTTTCGTGAAGCTATGCCAGAAAAGGCCACATACATTAGAACGATTATCAGTACTACTAGAACGAATGCGCCGATGACTATCAAAAGCGTTTTCGAAGATTTTTTGTTCTCTGGCGGCAATTCCGGCGCCGGCTGAGGCGCGGGGTCCATCGGATTCACTGGCGCCTGCTGCGGCTCGATATTTATTGGGTTTTCTTGCGTCGGCTGAGGCATGGCACCTACAGGGTTTTCTTGTTCCATGTTTTTCCTTTATGCTTATTTTCTATAATTATAGCACGCTTGCCAAATGGGCGTTTTTCTGATAAAATATTGGAAGTTATTTTTAATTGTCGGGAGGCGAAAGCCGTTTGTACCGCGAAAGGAATTTTTATGGCAGAAGAAGAAGCCAAAAAAATCGAAGCAGTAGAAGAAACTGCTGTCGAAACTCCAGAAACTGAGGAAAAATTTGCCAAGGCTGGCAAAAAATCCAAGAAGCACGTCGAGGAAGTAAAGGCCGAGGAAGAGCGCCAAGCTCGCAAAGCCGAAGCCGCTGCTGAGCCAGAAAAGAAAGCTGGTCCAAAGCCAGTTACTCGCACTCGTCTCGAGCGCCGTGGTAAGAACTACCGCAAGGCTAACGAAAAGATCGAGAAAGGCAAAATCTACAAGCTAGAAGATGCTGTCAAACTTGCTATCGAAACTAGCCCAGTAAAGTTCGATGCTACTTTGGAAATGCATTTCCGCTTGGGCGTCGATCCACGCCAGGCCGATCAGAACATCCGCGCCACTGTTACTCTTCCAGCTGGTACCGGTAAAGATGTCCGCGTAGCTGTTTTCGCTCCGCTCGATCTCGCCAAGGCTGCCAAGGCCGCTGGTGCCGATATCGCCGAAGACGAAGAATTCACCAAGATGCTCGACAAAGAGCAGCTCGATTTCGACGTTTTGATTTCGACTCCACAGTACATGCCAAAGCTTGGTAAGTACGCTCGTTTGCTCGGTCCAAAGGGCTTGATGCCGAATCCAAAGGCTGGCACCGTTACGACTGATATCGAGAAGGCTGTCAAGGAAGCTAAGGCTGGTAAGATTGAATACCGTGTCGACAAGCAGGCTATTGTCCATGTAGGTCTCGGTAAGTTGAGCTTCGGCGAAGCTAAATTGATGGAAAACATCAACGCTTTCATCGAAAGCCTCAAGGCTCAGAAGCCAGCTTCGATCAAGGGTCAGTACGTAAAGTCTGTCTTCATTTCGACCACGATGGGTCCAAGCATCCAAATTGAAAACATTTACAACTAATCCAGAAAGGCCAGCCCGCAAGGGTTGGCTTTTTGTTGGCGCATAAAAAATAACTCCTCTTTTCGAGGAGTTATTGTATTATTCTTCGGTTTCGAGATCGACGTAATTGTCCGAATTGCTAAACCAGTCAATCAGATACATGGCGCTTTCCGATTCCCACATCACTTTATCTGCCTCAGACTCGATAGTTGCGCTAAATTGACCCTGCGCGCCCTTGTAGATAAAGTAGTAAGGATCCTTGAAGTGGACGGAAGTACCGAAGTCACTACTATCCTGAACGCCCCACCATTGGATTGTTGCCATGCCATCAATGTTTTGGTACTTATTGGCAAACATCGGAATGTCATTCTTTTCTTCGGTCGATTCCTCGCTAGATTCTTCAGCAGCATCTTCCGATTCTTCTTCATTATCGCTTGGCAACGGATTGAATGCCTTGTCGTCCTTCTTGGTCGCTGCCCACAATATGAGCTTGTTGCCCGCTATACGATAATCGATAAAGGTGCCATCGTCTGGAAGTTTAATCTTGATACCTGCTTTCGAAAGATCAATATACTGCGTCGTATCTTCTGGCTCCGGAGTTTCTTCAACAGGCGTTTCCTCCTCCGGAGTTTCTTCGCTGGTCTGCTCTTCTGATTCTTCTTCGGTCTTCTTGACGCGGCGACGTTTCGTCTTCGGCTTTTCTTCGGCGACGGGTTCTTGTGTAGTTTCCTCGCTATTATTATCCGCTGCGACAGTCGATGGCTTATTGTTTAGAATTGCATAAGCGGCAGCACCGCCAGCCAGCAACAATATCAAGATAACGCCGACTACGAGTCCTGCTTTCGATTTCTTCTTTTCTGGCGCCTTCTCGGTTGCTGGCGTCAATGGCGCATTGCTCGCATCCGGTTCTGCGGTAGCGTCCGGCTCTGCGGTCGACTCTGGTGCGACACCGGTTATCATTGCGCCTTCCGGCAAATCATCAAGGAGACTATTTTCGAGAGGTTCAGACAAATCCTCGGCATTTTCGGCCGGTGCATCTGCCGTCTCTTCTTCGACATAGTTAAAGGAGGATGTTTTGATTGGGGTTTCGATTTCTTCGCTTGTTTTTGCCATGCTGTTAATGACACCTGCGGTCGGCTCAGGGTAAAGCTCATCAAGCTCTCCTCTCGGCTGCACGCCATCCGACGGATTTAGCTCAGGCGCCGGCGCGGCCGCGTTTGCGTCTGGAACAATCGTAGCTTTTGCGGCAGCCAATACGGTTGGTTCTGGAGCTGGCTTCTCTGCCGGCTCAGGTTTCTGGACCGGCGCCGCAGGCATAGGCTTTACGCTAGAAATTACTGGAGCACTTGGTGCTGGTTTCGCCACCGGAGCGCTCGCCTTTTTCTTAAAGCCGATTGCGCTCGGATCGAAGTTCATATGCGATTTGCCTGCCGCAGCCGTTATTTCGGCCATAGTCGGGCGAGAATTCCCCTTCGGCACCGCAGATTTTGCCGAAGCCGCACCCGACGCAATCGGATTTTCTCCGTCTTGCATTAAAAATTCCTCCTTTTGTATCTATTTTAACATAGACGGAAAGAATTTAGCATAAAAAATATACCCCCGAAGAGGTATATTTAGCGCTTTTTCTCTTTAACTTCGTTGCGACCGAGATTCTTCTTAGTCTCAGTGAAGACAACGTGCTTGCGCAATACTGGATCGTACTTGCGAAGGCTGAGCTTGTCTGGCGTATTCATCGTGTTCTTCTTGGTGTAGTAGAGACGAATGCCGGATTCTTCGGAAACCAAACCAACAAGCTTGCGCTTAGTATTACTTTTCTTTGCCATATTAGGGCTATTTTATCACATCTGTTAGTATTTGTAAATATAGCGCCATACTCCAAAACTTAGTATTATGAATATAAAAGGAGGAAGAATGCTAGCGGAAGTAAGTAGTAGTGATTTTGAAAAAGAGGTACTAGACGCCAAGCTTCCTGTGATTGTAGACTTTAATGCTAGTTGGTGCCCACCATGCCAAATGCTGCGACCAATCCTAGAAGATTTCGCCGCCGAGCATAGCGACGAATGCAAGATTGTCTCTGTAGACATCGATCTAGCGCGTGATTTAGCTGACCAGTATGAAATTTCTTCGATACCTTGTTTGGTCTTAATGCGAAATGGCGAAGAAATTGATCGTAAACTAGGCCTACAAAGCGAAAGGAAGTTAAAAAAGTGGATTCAAAGGTAACTTACGATATTATTATTGTCGGCGCTGGTATTGCCGGATTGACCGCAGGTATCTATGCCGGGCGAGCAAGCAAAAAGACGCTCATTCTCGAAGGAAGCACCTACGGCGGCCAAATCATCAACACGCCAGACGTTCAAAATTTCCCTGGCGAGTCGCATATTTCTGGTGCCGGCTTAATGTCCAAAGTCTATGCTCAAGCCAAGGACTGCGGTGCTGAGATTGAGTTTGAAAACGTAGAAAAAATCCAAAGAGGCGACGATGGAATTTTTGTCGTTCATGCGTCAGACGAAAATTATTACGCAAAAACTATCATTATCGCTTCTGGTACACGCAACCGCAAGATGAATATCGAGCGCGAAGACGATTTTATGGGACACGGCGTCTCGTTCTGCGCGACTTGCGACGGCTCGCTCTACCGCAATGCGGCTGTCGCAGTCTATGGCGGCGGCAATTCCAGTATTAGCGAGGCGAGCTATTTGACAAGTATCGCCAAGAAAGTCTATCTAATTCATCGCCGCGACGAGTTAAGGGCTAGTGGTACGGCAGTTGAAGACTTTATGGCTTGCCAGAATTCCGAATTAATCCTAAACAGTACAATTGCCGAGCTTAAAGGCTCCGACAAGCTTGAGAGCATTGTCCTGAATACGCCACACGGCAAACGCGAGCTTCAAGTCGCCGCACTGTTTATTGCGATTGGGCGCGAAGCATCAATTGATTACATTGACGGGCTCGATAAAGACCCGGACGGTTATGTGATTGCGGGCGAAGATTGCCAGACAAATATTCCTGGCGTTTTCGTGGCCGGCGATATTCGCACGAAAAACGTAAGGCAGCTAGTTACCGCCGCAAGTGATGGTGCGATTGCTGTTAATAGCGCGCTCGCCTACATGCGCAGCGCAGACTAGTTTTTCGAACATAAAAAATGCGCCGAGCTTCCGCCCGGCGCTTTTTGCTCAGCATCACTTCTTCATTCTGCCGCCTCTTCGGCGGCGGGGTCGAAAAAATCACCGCCAAGCACACAATTGTAGAGGTAAAACGGGAACTGCGTGCCGTCAATTCTCAGCGGCAGCGTGATCAGTGAATCACCGCGTGAGAACTGGACGACATTTTCAGTCGTCGATGAATCTTCTCGACGAATGACATCATCTTTGCTTCTCGAGTAGCAGACCTGAGGATTAATCGGGGCGCTACACAGCGTGCCGCCGATGTTGATCATCTCGGTCTGTTCAATGTACTCAAAAGGAATGCGCACATGGCCGGCGAATTTCAGCCAGTTCCAGACACCCCAATCCGTCGCCATCACGAAGTCGGTCATTTCAGACGAGTCTGCATACTCGTATTTCCGATCAATAGTAAAAGCTCTTTCCATAGCCTCGTCGACGCCAAAGCGGTCACGAATATACTTTGCGATTTCCGCCATCAGAGCACACAGGTCGGAAAACGTCTCATTACGGTTACCTGCGAATACAAAGTGCTCTTCTTTGTCACTCACGAATGTCACCCAATAAGCGAAGCCTTCCGGCTCATTACCGCAGTGGAATAAACGCACGCTCTGCAGCGCAGGCACATCATGAATAAACTCTGCCCAGTTAGTGATGGAATGGGCATTACCTGACGCCCCGCAATGAATCATCGCTTTGTCGTTTGCGAAAGCCGCAAGTAATTCCGCCAAAGAATAGGTCTGCCTCATATGATACCTCCTGTTCATGTTCTTGCGTCGCCGGATTGCGAACGCACA
>CAMMYO010000041.1 GCA_946527885.1 uncultured Candidatus Saccharibacteria bacterium | reverse complement strand
AAAAAGCACGCTCTCAAAGCGTGCTGCGGGCCAGTCTAAATGTAGTATTGCAAGGGTTCTCTATTTTTAATAGATCAGCGGTCGGTTTCCTCGATTGCCTTGGGTTTGGGACGGCGTCTAGGTATCGCTTCATAGACGATACGATATGCGGCCCAGATCGGGACGACGACGAGCCAAATCGAACCAAGGAATCCCAAGAGGCGCAAGATAACGTGATCCTTGTAATCCTCGATAGTCGAAAGGACGCGACACTCCGCTCTATCCACTGCGGAAACATTCTTGAATCCAGATCGAACACCGTCGATTGAATATGCGGCGATCCAAAAGGGACCTCCTCCAATATACGTAGTGCCGCGATTGTTTCCGGTTTGCCAATAGTGAATCTGTGCACCTGCGTAGTACGCGTTCGCGCATGCCTTTTCGAGAATCAGCATCTGGCGCTCCGGAAAATCCCCCTCCTCGTAGAGCACCTGAGCAAGCTTTTGTTTGGATTCGTAGATGGGCTTTCGGGGAAGCCAAACCGTCAAGAACCCCACAGTCAGATAGATGACGATGCAGACAAAGAGATTTCTGGCGATTTCGAGAAAGAGAGTTTTACGCATTTTTTCATCCTCCCTGGCAAGATATTCGGTAGCGCAAGCTGGCCCTTGCGCTAGACGGCAGATATAAAAGAGCTATGTATGTCTTTATTATATCATATTGTTGCTTTTTAGTCAATAAGAAAGACGACTCTTTCGAGCCGCCTTAAGCGTCATAAACACTAATTTAAAGCGTTAGTTTTCTAGCAACGTCAAATCACCATTTAGGATTTTAATGTCAAACGATTCGATTTCATCGTGAATGTATGGCTGATCCGGAAGCGGGTTGAGCGTATAAATAGGCTTGCGATGATAGTGAGCAGCAGCAATTTCGATGAAAGTGTTAGCACCGATGTAATTCGCGATGCCTTTTTTATCGTAATTGCAAACCAAAACCGCGTCAGCCTGCTTAATTTTATCGATATGCTTGCGAACAGCATCAGTTTCGGCCTTAGTTTTAACTGGGTCGAAATCTGGTTTTTCAATCGCACGGTTCATGACGCTATTCGGTAGAAGCAGCTCGTGACCAAGCTTCTCCAGTTCTTCAGCAAGCGCAAGAACTTCGTTGGTAAAAGTTAGACTACAGCAGATACAGATTTTCATAACACTCCTTTTCTCTATTGTAACAGATTTGAAAAATCGGTTATTTATGCTATAATATTGGCGTAGTCACCTGGCTACGTATCTTACATTACAAAGGAGCGTGCTTCCAATGTTACAGAGGCAAAGTGCGAGCTGGCTGTCAGCATTGATTACCGTCTACGCGACCGAGATTCTGGCAAAACCGAGAATTCAGGGTCTGCGCGAAGAGGTAGAGGCCTGGGCAACCAAAAACAAGGCCGATGTCAGCTACACGAACGTTACGATCGGCAAAGACTTTCTGAGTTTCAGCCTAAACCTGATGTATCCGAGCTGCCCGCGCGGCGAGGAGATCTCCGACTCGGAGTATCTCGACCATCTTATGGCCGCGATGAACACGCATGTTTACGACATGATTAGCAAAAACTACGATGGCTACCTGTGTGTCTACGTCAAAGTCAACAATCATCTCTGCGCAATGCTCGAATAACGCAACCGCGCCGCCCTGCTCTTAGGGCGGCATTTTTAATGGATGCGTTCTAGACTAACTGCGCTTTCTCGCCGTTTGGGAATACTATTTCGCATGATTTCGCCTATTTTACCTCGCTTTTTCAGTCTTTATATCTTATTGTTCTATCACGCTAAAGCTAAGCGCGGTAACTCCAGCGTATGATAAAATTGAAACAATATGTTGTGGAAATATGTATTAGTTTTCTTAATTTCGATGGTGCCGCTAATCGAGCTGCGTGGCGCAGTGCCGATTGCGGTCGATGTTTACGGTTTGCACCCGATTTGGTCGCTAATTATTGCGATTATCGGAAACATGGTTCCGGTGCCACTGATTTATTTGTTTGCGCGAAAGTTTCTGACTTGGGGCGAAAACAAAAAGCTTATCGGAAAATTCTGCAAGTGGTGCCTGAAGAAAGGAGAAAAAGGCGGCAAAAAGCTGCAGAAAAAAGCCGGCAGAAGCCTATATTTTGCGCTGTTTCTATTTATCGGCATTCCGGTGCCGGGAACGGGTGCCTGGACGGGAACTCTGGCGGCCAGTATTTTGGATCTAGACTTTAAAAAGACCGTCCTGGCGGCACTCGGCGGTGTTCTGCTGGCAGGCTGCATTATGTTGGCCGGCTCGCTTGGCGTCGCTAGCCTGTTCGCTTGATTATCTGAAGATTTATTATATACTAAAGGTATATTGGTCTACTTTGACCATTGCTCATTATTGGTTGGTTAGACATTGGCAACTTGAGGGGAGGTTGAGTCTATGACAAGCATTCAGAATATGTCCGAAATCGATGGTATTGTTATGAAAAAGTACGACGAAGAGAGGGCTGGTTTTTCCAGATTCATGCTTTCTTGGGAAAACTCTATTACCGAACGAACTTCGCACGTCGTGGTTCGTTTTTCTAGAAGCAAGATGGAGCGCGCCCTGCAGGACACAGGCAGCACCATCATGCTCGAGGACTGCAAGGGGGATGATATGGGCGTGTATCTCGCAGAAGTATCCAGCTATGACTCGGCCAGAAACATCGCAAGGATGAAACTGGTTGGTAGGCCGGAATTTCAAAAAAAGACACTGGTCGGCTGTCCGCTCTGCTCGAAAAGATTCTTCCTGCGCTTCTGGCGCAAAAATCTCAGAAAATATGGCGATATGGACAATGCGCTAACGTTCTAACAAATCATATCCGGCTTTCGAGCCGGATATTTTTTAGATACAATACTTTGTTATTCTATACTCACTATTTCGCCGTGGTTTAGGTGCAGGATGCGCTGGTTGCGACTACCGCGGAATTTCATTGTCAAATCGCGCTGTTGCATGATAAATGGGCCATCAATCAACGCGTCGAGTTCGCAAACGAAATCCCAAACCGCACCTTCGCGCGGAAGTTGCTCAAAGATGAGACCGGTGAACGACCAAACATTCCAACCAAGCTCTTCCTTGCAGAACTTAGCGATTTCAAGGCAAGCTTTGGCCTGCAGAAGCGGTTCGCCGCCGCAGAAAGTGATGCCGCTCTGCCCTTTTAGTTTTGCGAGTTCTTCTTTGACTTTTTCGATTTTTACCATGGCGCCCAAATCAGCATCCTCTGCCCAAGTTTCAGGATTTTGGCAGCCTGGACAATGCTGGCGACAGCCTTGCGTCCAGATTACCGCGCGGAGACCTGGGCCGTTAACGATTGAGTCGCGTTCGAGATCGCCTGACAAGTGAATATAGCCGTCCGGCACATCACTCTGAGGCGTACAAAGTTTGTTTGTATGAGTTGTTTGCATACTATTATCCTAGACGAAAAGGCCGCAGACTGCGAGTGCTGCGGCGCTTTCATTTTATTTATTCTTTACCGAGAGCAACTTTAGCTTTTGCTTTCTTTGCTTCGCGCTTGCACTTAGTATCGATGTCATACTGGCCGACAGCGACATTGTGTTTGACGCGAGCTTTTTCCTCTGCTTTCTTGCCATCATTCCAGCGCTCGAGCGAGCCGACGAGGTAGCCCGTGATGCGGCGAAGGCGCTCGAAGCCAAATTGGCCATCAGTCTCACGACGACCGCAGCTTGGGCAGACATCGCCTTCAATGATACCAGCGTAGCCGCAGACTGGATCGCGATCGACTGGGTGGTTGACGGAGCCGTAACCAATGCCAGCTTCCTTCATGTGGCGAATCACCGCTTCGAAGGCTTCGATGTTTTCGCTCGGGTCGCCATCCATCTCGATGTAGGCGATATGTCCAGCATTACATAGCTCGTGATATGGCGCCTCAATATCAATTTTGTCGAAGGCGGAAATTGGATAGTAAACCGGGACATGGCAGGAGTTGGTGTAGAAGTCACGATCAGTCACGCCTTTAATGACGCCGAACTCTTTGCGATCCATGCGAGTAAAGCGGCCGGAAAGACCTTCGGCAGGAGTTGCGAGCAACGAGTAGTTGAGATGACGCTTCTTAGTTTGCGCATCGCAGAATTCGCGCATATGGCCGATAATGTCGAGACCAAGCTCTTGCGACTCAGCGCTTTCGCCATGATGCTTGCCTGTCATTGCAACGAGTGTTTCGGCGAGGCCGATGAAGCCAATGCTGAGCGTACCATGCTTGATAACGTCGCGGAGTGTGTCGTTTGGACCGAGCTTTTCGCTGCCAACCCAGTTGCCCTGACCCATCAAGAATGGGAAGTTCTTGACCTTTTGCTTAGCCTGGAACTCGAAGCGATCATAGAGCTGATCGGCGACAAGATTGAGTTTCTCGTCAAGCTCTTCGTAGAATGCGTTCCAGTCCGCTTCTTCACGCTCGCCAGTAGCGATACCGTGCTTGATACCGATGCGAACCAGGTTAATTGTCGTGAACGAACAGTTACCGCGGCCGTAAACTTTGCCGTCGGTTTCCGGGAAGCAGGAGCCGAAGACGCGTGTGCGGCAACCCATAGTCGCGATTTCAGTTTCTGGATGACCTGGCTTGTAGTACTGCAAGTTGAATGGCGCATCGATGAAGGTGAAGTTCGGGAAGAGACGCTTGGCACTGACTTCCATGCTGCGCTTGAAGAGATCGTAGTTTGGATCGGTTGGGTTGTAGTTAATGCCTTCCTTGACCTTGAAGATGGAGATTGGGAAGATTGGGGTTTCGCCATGGCCGAGGCCTTTCATGGTAGCTTCGAGCAACATTTTGCTGACGAGACGACCAGAAGGTGAAGTGTCGGTACCGAAGTTAATGCTCGTGAATGGAACCTGAGCGCCAGCGCGGCTGTGCATCGTGTTGAGGTTATGAATGAAGCCCTCCATAGCCTGGAATGTTTGATGCTCAGTATCTTCGTTTGAAGCCTTGATAACCTGTTCTGGCAACTTGAGCTTCTTGATGGCCTTTTCGTCGCCATACGAGATATCTTCTGGAATTTCAATGTTGGTCTTTTTACCAGTAAACTGCTCAAATTTCTCGAGATTGGCGACTAGATTTTTGCGGAAGCTCTTGTCGACGCTTGGCGCCATAGCATAGTCGAAGTTCGGGATAGACTGGCCGCCGTGTTGTTCGTTCTGGTTTGCCTGAAGAATGATAGCAGCAAGAGCGGCAGCGGTGCCGATAGATTTAGGTTTGCGGAGGAAGCCATGGCCGGTATTAAAACCATGTTCGAAGAGTTTGAGGGGGTCGGTCTGGCAGCAAGTAAGAGTGCCGGTCGCTAGGAAATCGAGATCGTGAATGTGAATATCGCCGTGGTCATGAGCATATGAGTATTCTGGCTTCATAATGCAAACTTTGGCGTATTCTTTAGAGCCTTCAGCGCCAAATTGAAGCATTTTGCCCATAGCCGAGTTGCCGTCGACGTTTGCGTTACCGCGTTTTACATCGGAATCTTCTTCTGCGTCGGCTTGCGAAATGGTATTATAAATCTGCATTAATTTAGTTTTAGCAATGCGGACACGGTTGCGCTCGGCGCGATATTCGATATATTCCTTTGCCGTACGCTTGAATGCGGACTCCATCAAGACGCGCTCGACAATATCCTGAATCTGTTCGACAGTAGGAATGCGGCTCTTGATTTCGTTTTCAGCAACGCGACATACCTTATCGCAGATTAGCTTCGCGCGGTCATGACCGAATTCGCCGGTTTTTGCGCCGGCTTTTGCGATAGCATCCGTGATTTTATCTGGGTTAAAACGCACGACCTTTCCGTCGCGCTTGTGAATCGACTTGAACATATTACCTCCGTATGTTCTCTATAAATTCTTCCTATTATGCTTATACCTACACTCTACATATGGTGTATGTTGTTATTATGGTAACGCTATATATAGCGTTTTTGCAATAGAATTTGTAAAAAATACAACGCTGACAGATGAAGATTTTTTCGCTAATCTGTTAATAAAATTATCAGTTGTTTTATGCGTCTCATGATATAATGGCCTCATGGATAATCAGCCAGCAGACTACATGTTGAAAATCGGTCGTTTGATCGCTAATGCGAGAATTCGCCGCAACATGACACAAGCGGAACTTGCCGCCGCCGTTGACACTAGCCAATCCGCCATCAACCGGGTTGAGCGTGGCAAGCAGAACGTTTCTCTTGAGACAATCAGTCGTATAAGCAATGCACTAGAGACGCCGATCTTGAACATTGCGAGCGAAAATGCGCCGCAAAGTTACCAGATTAACGGAGGTCGCAAGCTGCACGGCTATGTCACTATTAATACGTCAAAGAACGCCGCCGTTGCATTACTTTGCGCAAGCCTACTCAACAAAGGCAAGTCGACTTTTACCCATCTGGCGCATATTGAAGAAGTTTACCGCATCATGGAAGTCCTGAATTCGATCGGCGTCAAAACGCGCTGGAAGAACAACGGACGCGATCTCGAAGTAACACCGCCAAAAAAGCTAGACTTACATAATCTAGATATCGAGGCGGCGCGCCGTACGCGCTCGATTGTAATGATGATGGGGCCGCTATTGCACCGCTATAAGAAATTTACTTTACCTTACGCTGGCGGCTGCTCGCTCGGTTCACGCACCGTCGAGCCGCACCTGCGCGCACTCGAGCATTTTGGGCTCAAAGTCGACGCGACGCGCAATCCAGGCTTTTACGAGGCTGATGTAAAAGCTACCGATAAAAATGACAAAAAAATCGTGCTAATCGAACGCGGAGATACCGTGACTGAGAACACCATTATGGCTGCGGCGCTTTTCCCTGGCCGCACGACAATTGTTGGCGCGAGTCCGAACTATATGGTACAGGATCTCTGCTTCTATCTAGATAAGCTCGGCGTCAAGATTGATGGTATCGGCACGACTAATCTCGTTGTCCATGGCGTAAAGGATATAAATTGCGACGTTTCATATGCTCCGAGCGAAGACCCAATCGAATCGATGAGCTTTATCGCGGCTGGCATTGCGACGCATTCAGAAATCGAAATTTTGCGCGTGCCGATTGAATTCCTCGAAATCGAGCTCGAAGTATTGCGTAGTATGGGGCAAGATATGGATGTCAGCCCAGAGTATGCAGCCGAAAATGGTCGCACGAGACTCGTTGATATCAAGCTGTATGAATCCGAGCTGAAGGCGCCAATCGATAAGATTCACCCGATGCCGTTCCCTGGTCTCAATATCGATAGCCTACCATTCTTCTCCCTGATTGCAGCGACCGCTGAAGGACGAACTCTGATCCATGACTGGGTGTTCGAGAATCGCGCGATTTACAGCACGGAGCTAACTCGCCTGAATGCAAAGGTGGAATTGCTTGACGCTCATCGTATTTTCATCAATGGTCCGACCAACTGGCGCCCAGCCGAAATGATGGCCCCGCCTGCACTCAGACCGGCCGTCGTCGTCATGTTGGCAATGCTAGCTACACCAGGAAAATCGATTTTGCGCAATACCTATTCGATCGCGCGCGGCTATGAAGATTTCGCCAAGCGCCTGACCGAAATGGGTGCCGATATTAGGCTTTTGACCGATATCTAGCTTCTCCCCTGTTAGATTGATGTATTTTTGCTTTTCTAGTGATATAATTACATTATGTCAATTACTAGAGAAGATGTGCTTCATTTGGCGAAACTATCCAATATCTCATTGAAGGAGGATCAGATTGAGCCGCTAATGAAAGACCTTGACGGAATTGTAAATTATTTTTCACAACTTGACGAACTTGATACTGATGGCGTGGAGCCAACATATCAGTGCTTTGAGATGGAGAATGTTTGGCGCAGTGACGAGATCGAAGATTTCGAAGCTAATCGCGAAGATTTGCTTGCACTCACGGTCGAAAGTGAAGACAACCAAATAAAGGTGCCAAAAGTACTATGAAGATTGCCGATAAGAATACAAAAGCAGTTGATTTAGTGCGTGATGCACTCGATCGTGCTAAGAAATACGAAGAATATCACTGTTTCATCTCGATGAACGAGGCGAGAGCTCTAGAGCGCGCCCGTGCTATTGATGAAAAAATCGCTAAGGGCGAGAAAGTTGGCCGCCTAGCCGGCGTACCTTACGCGCTCAAAGATAATTATTTAAGCAAGGAAGGCGAAACAACGGCTGCCGCACATATGCTTGAGCATTTTGCAGCACCAATTACCGCCACTGCCGTGAAGCGCCTCGAAGCTGAAGGTGCTATTATGATTGGTCGCGCCAACCTTGATGCTTTTGCACACGGCGGTAGTACTGAGAACTCATACTTTGGCGTTACCCACAACTCGCACGATATGGAGCGTGTTGCTGGTGGCTCGAGCGGCGGTTCAGCCGCAGCTGTTGCGCTCGGAATTGTGCCTTTTGCGCTCGGATCCGATACGGGCGGCTCGATTCGTCAGCCAGCTAGCTTTAACGGCGTTTATGGC
>CAMMYO010000040.1 GCA_946527885.1 uncultured Candidatus Saccharibacteria bacterium | reverse complement strand
CACCATTTAATTTCATCTTCGAACCTGAGTTTTCCACAGGTTCCCCTGTTGGTGATCCAAATGAAACTTGAACCACAAAAATAAGCCCTCCGGGGCTTCTTTCTCAGAATTGGTGAGTCAGGTGGGACTCGAACCCACGACACTCTGCTTAAGAGGCAGATGCTCTAACCAGCTGAGCTACTGACCCATACACCAATAAATCTATTATATCACACGGGGTTAAAAAATGCAAGACGTAGCCGCAATATCGCGCCCGGCATGCTACAATTAGCTTAATGAAACTCTTACTTCACACCTGTTGCGCGCCTTGCAGCGTTTACTGCATCAAATCTCTTCGCGCCGACAATATCGAGCCGACGCTCTACTGGTACAACCCAAACATCCACCCTTATACCGAGTACAAAGCTCGCCGCGACTGTCTGCGCGAATACGCCAAGCTCATCAATATCGAGCTGCGCGAGGACGACGCCTATGGTCTCGACGAATTCGTTTGTAATGTCTATGACAAGCTGAGTGTCCGCTGCGAAGAATACTGCTATCCAAAGCGTCTGCGCCGCGCCTTCGAGTATGCCAAACAGCAGGGTTTCGACGCAATTTCGACCACGTTGCTCTATAGTATCTACCAAAAGCACGACATTATCGTTCAACTTATGGAGGCCTACTCCGACGAATTCGGCATCGAATTCTACTACCGCGATTTTCGCGAAGGCTGGCAAGAAGGGCAAGACGAGGCTCGCCGGGTCGGCCTCTACATGCAGAAATATTGCGGCTGTGTATTTTCGGAGGAAGAATCTAGCGTTGGCCGCGAAGTTGGCCGCAAGATGAAAAAGCTCGGCATTTCGCCGACCAATGCAAATGTGCGTCAGCTGATCGAGGCGAATAAGGTCGATAATACCCTGGTTCCAGACAAGCTCATCGAGAGTCTGAACTTAGCCGCCGAAACCATTGACAAATAGCCACGCAGAAGCCCTCAACATTGACAAAAAACGCAATCTGTGCTATAATAAGAACACCATGTAAATATATGGCGTTCTTTTGCAGTTTTTACGGTTTTATGCATAGATCGCCAGCTACCGCTTATAGAAGGAGGTAACTTCAATGAAGAGCAGAAATTTGTACGTGTTTATGGTGTCTTATGTACTTGCAGTAATTGTGTTGTATCTGCTTGCAGATTCATCCAGTGTTCTGCAGGTCGGAGCCGACATTCTCTCACTTCGCGCATCGCTTTGCGCGGGTGATTCGCTCGTGCCGACCGTCGACACATTCTGGCGAACTCTCATTCTGGCAGCCGCGTTTGGGATTTTCCTGACGCGCCTGATCGATCAGCTGCTTACGCCCCGTTGCCATCCCAGTCACATCTCCGCAAGCGCATCCTCGTGCTGTATTGTTGCCGTCGCTGTCTTTGTGATCGATATCAAGCTCGGTTGGCGACTCGCTTGCAAACTCGGCCATGCGATCGATGTTCAGCATTTCTGGGTAATCCAGGTCGCGAATGTTGTGCTCATTGCACTGATCGCGATTGCACTCGGTTGGCTCATCGGCCGCATCATCGCGGCGCTTTACGAGGAAAGATACAATGCTGAGCGTTGTCATCACTGCACTCCCGCCAGCACCGGTAACAGTAACAACGACATCCCTTGGTAAAAGTAAACAGTCAGACAGAAACAGCATCAAAACCTTAAAACCGACCCGCCCAGCATCTGCTGGGCTTTTTCTTGCCTAAAAAAATTCCCCAAGCGGGGAATTTCTGTAATCGACTATTATTTGTCGGCCTTTGCAGCTTTCTTTTCGGCTTCTTTCTTGGCCTTAGTGACCTTGTTGCCGAGCTGAGCCTTAAGGGCGGCAGCTTTCTGAGCGCGAGCCTTGAAGCGATCGACGCGACCTTCGGTATCGATGATCTTCTCTTCGCCGGTGAAGAATGGGTGAGATGCGCTAGAAATCTGAACCTTAACTAGTGGATATTCGTTGCCATCAGTCCATTTGATCGTCTCTTCCGATTTTGCAGTCGAGCGAGTAAGGAAAGAAAACTTTGCCTGCTCGTCAGCAAACACTACAAAGCGGTAGTCTTTTGGTTGGATTGATTGTTTCATAATTACGGCTTATTATATCAGATTGAAAAGCAAAAGTAAAGCGTAGTGCTAAAACACTAAAATATTGCTATAATAAACATAAGCATGGACGAAAAAGAGCAGGTGGGCAACGCTCCAGTGCCGCAAGAGATGACTCCTGTCGACACTTCTGTGTCGCAAAATTTTGATGAGCTGAGCAACGAGGCTTCTGTTACGGAGCCTGTTCTTGAAGCGCCTCAACCTCCAGCGTCTGAGTCGGCAAAAGATAACGATTCGCTCATTGCGATAGCGGCCTCTCTTTCGAGCGCAAATGTAAAGCCTAATTCCGACTCGTCTGCTCCAGACGCAACGCCGGCGACAGCTATGACCGATGCGGCGCTAGTAGACTCGTCTACCGCTAAGAATGCTCGCTCGGTCGGCTTTGTTGCAATCGTAGCGGTGCTTTTGCTTGCTGTAGTATTTGCTTTGTTGTTGAATACTCACTTCGGTCGTCGGGGTAACGCCGATGATATACGCCCTCCGTATGACAATTCAGCAGTGATGATTCGTGAAGCGAAAGATTCTGGCAATTATGCTCTCTTCAGCTTATCAAGCGGTAAGCAATTGTCTGACTTCATCTATGACGAGGTTGGCGAAATGATTAATGGTTACGTATACGTCAAGCTGAATGGCGAATATGGCATTTTGAAAGAAAATGGCAAACCCAGCGTTGCTTTTGGGAAATACGCCGAAATTAAACAATACGGCGCTGCCTATCTTGCAAAAATGCAAGGCTCGTCTGGTTACAGTTTGCTGGATGGTAGTGGTAAAATCCTGGCCGAATATCCGAATGACCCAGGCGAGATCGTCAAAACTGCATCGCATGACAATTTCTATATCTATCAGGACAAGAATAAGGTTTGCCACGTCAACAATATGCGTGCCGAAGAGCTAGCAAAGATAAACTGTAACGATATCAAGGACAGTAGGTTTATACGCGACGAAGATCCGTATATTTACGTTGGCAAGCATATTTATATGCTCGACAACGACAGCCAAGCGATTGCGAGTTCATTCGATGTGCCTGCGAGCGATTATCGGGTTGATAGCTATAGCTCCGATAAGAAAACGGTTCTTGTTTTTAAAGACGACGGTAACTATGAAAATAACAAACAAGTATTAATTGGCGACCGTCTGTACGACCTAGGCAAACAGGATTCTTGCTATATACACGAGGATAGTAAGGGTGCGATGAATTATGAAACAGCTGGCTTTATTTATTGTCTGAAACCAGGCGATTACTCGACCATTTATAGCATTCTTGGTCGTGACGGCAAGTTTACTGATATGAATGTGGCTAGCTATACGACGAGCAGCGTGTATAAAACCGATTCGGAGTTTTTCGAAGGCGAGTGGGATAACTACGCTATGCTGACGCCGGATACTTATGCGCTGATGGATCGCTCGGCGAAAGTTCATTTCTATGTAAATGGCGAGGAGGCAAAAACCGTTTCTAGCTCAGCCAAATCGGCGATTACGACTATTGGTTCGCTGTCGAGCTATGCACTCCTCGAATTTGGCGCCAGCGATTACTATCCGGAAAGCATAAAAATCTACGACCGGGCGGGAAACTATCGTTTTGATATTTCTGATTCCTGTAAAAACTCTATAAATTTTACTTCGATGGATGATTATATTGTTTGCACATACTTACCGGACAGTGTGATTAGTGGCATAGATGGAGACAGTATGAACTCTGATACAAGCTTGATTATTACGGTGGGGTTCTTCCGACTCGCTGTTATTGACGATTCTGGCAAGACGATGATGTCCGGCCTGCAAGGGTACGACAGAATCGGCGATAACTATTTTGGCACGGCGGCGATCGACCCGGATTCTTTGGAAGAATACGTGTCTCGGACGAATGGGAGCTTTGATGTGGGGAAATTTACCAGTGAGTATGCCGAAAATCTGGAGATGCGAAAAAAACGTTACGACCTAATCGACGGCAGCGGTAAGACTATTAAAACGATCGTGGATGATTGCGAATTATTCCGGCAAGAAACCTCGACGTACATGTCGTTAAGCAAAGTCGCGTTTATGACTTGTGAAGATGATAAGAAAGCCGCAGTCTTTGATCTTCAAAAGAAGAACTTTGCAAAATATGACGGAAGACTGGTCGACGCGGTCGGCGGTAAAAATGGCAAATACTTCGTAGTTGAGCAGGACGATCATCTAATTTATTACTTAGCTGACGGGACTAAAATCTATACGCAATAGCGTGCTAAAATATAACATAAGCATTATTTAAACACTAACATGAATCCACTAGAGAACCAGACGAGTAACACTCCGAACGCGGCCGCGCCGAGCAATATTCCTGAGGCTCCAATTCCGGCTTCGGCGGCAAGTGTTACGATTATGCCGTCGACACCAGCGCCAGCTCCAACTCCGACCGCTCCGGCCGTAGTTCCGCATACGCCATTCACGGGCGCAGTCGCAAACGCGGCTAATGCTGCGGCGGGTAAACTCGTCTCGCCATTTGCTAATATTTCTTCGAATGTACAGATTCCGACCCCTGCCGCAAATCCTTCCGTCGAACAGATTGCTAAAGATGCGCTTGCGAAGATTTCTGAAACTTCCGCTTCGGCGCCAGCAGCAAACCCGGAGTCGACAACGGACGCGACCGACGAACCAAATAATGTTCCTGTTGAGACTTCCGATGAAAAAACTGAGGCTGAGGCGCCGAAGACTCGCAATCGCATCCAGAACGACGCAAAGTACAAGCCGACCATCGGCAAAAAACGCATTAGCCCGAAGCAGCTCAAGCGTATCGGCATTATTGCTGGTGCATCGGTCGCGGCATTGTTAGTAATTATCTTCGTCGTGAAGCTTATTAGTATTGTCCCGTCTTCGAAACACAAGCTCGCTCCGTTCGATACGAATCTTGTAGTTGTGCGTCAGCGCAAAAACGGCGGCTCTTACGGACTATTCCGCAAGATCGACGGCGCGCAAATCAGCGATTTCGAGTATCAGAGTGTTAGTCAGTTTATTGATGGTTATGCGCTCGCGGTTAATGCCTTGGGACAGTATGGTGTAATCGACGACGAAGGTCAGGTTTCGATCCCATTCGGCGAATATGCGACCATTACGACGGCTGGTGGCGCTTATTCAGCAACCATCAAAGACTCGAAAACGGTCAAAATTCTACTCGGTTCCGGCAAGCAGATCGCCAAAATCGAAAACAGCGCTGGCGGCAACTTGATTTCGAACACGAATGCGCCATTCTTTGCATTCACGAAAGACGGCAAGAACTATACGCTCTATAGCGCTCGTGGCGACAAAGTAAAATCCTTCGAGAGCGGCGCACGCCCATTCTTTGAGTCGTCATCTAGCAAAGAAATCGCTTTCCTTCGCTACGGCGAGCATGTAGTGGTTTTGGATTGTAATAATTACAAGATCATTACCGAGGCGGATTATTCAGATAGTTACTCATTTAGTACTGCTAGCTTTGACAAGCGGTACATTATCTTGAAGAATCGTGAGCAAAAGACGCTCCTGCTTACGCCCGATGGCACGCATGATCATAGCGATAATTGCAAGATGTTAAATCTGCTGAGCGACTCAAATAAAGGTCAAAATGTGCTTATTTGTAAAACCAAAGATGGCACCGAAAAGATTATTGGTGAAAACGGCGAGCTTACCGACAAGGAGACTAACTATCAAACGCAGTTCTATACGCCTCAAGATTATATTTATCGCAACGATAAGGGCACGGTGGAAATCCGTCATAACGGTGAGATAGTGCGCACGATTGAAAACGTGTCGAGCTCATCGCTCATGGGGGTTGGCTATTCGGTCGTATACAATAGCGATACTGGCGTTAAAAACGTCTACGTTTCACGCGACGGTAAAGATTTGTTCGAGATAGACGCAAATCGAAGATTGACTGATGTGATTGGTGGCGGACTATACCTAATCAGTGCAGAAAACAACGAATCGCTCGTTATCGACCAAAACGAAGAAGCGAAGGCGAGCGTTGACTCGGGCTCGTTTTCATTCAAGTGGGTCTGCCCAACAGTAGCAGCGGGCGTGAACAAAAATGAGGGAAAGAGATATTTATTCTCAACGAGCGGACAAGTTAAAGAAATCTCATATGGCAAAAATACGTTCTCGGCCGATAGTGGCGTTGAGTGCTTGGAAAACGGCAACGTTTTGATTAGGGAAACAAATGGTTATAGCTATTTGGCGCCAGACCTGTCGCCAATCGTAAGTGAGATACCGGGCTCCCAGTACTCTTACAAGGAAGGTTTCTTGAGATTTGCTAACGGCGGCCAAACCGAACTATATTCGGAAAACGGCACAAAGTTCCACACTTGGCAATAAAAAATCGGCCATAACGGCCGGTTTTTATTTTTTATCCCAGAAATCTCGTCTGTAAAGCCTGCGCGTGACGTCTTCGAGTCTTTGCGTGCCATTCTCGAGCAGGTAATAATGGCGCACGTAAAAAATGACCGTGACTAGAAGCGCGAGCGTCAAACCGCCAAGGCACCAGTAAAGAACCTTCATGCTTTCCGGCAAAACAAAGCCCGCCACGACTGTAAAGATGAACATAATCAGCATGAAGAGCGCGAAAAACATCGTCACGATCAGGTGAATTAGGCGTTCGTGCTGAAACTGCGCCGTGATATCTTTGTGATACTGAATTAGCTCAGCGCTCGGCTTTGCTTCTTCCTTCTCAATGTAATCGATGTAAGCTTTTAATTTCTTATCCATAAGCATATTGTAACACGACATAAAAAACGGCCCCATTCGGGGCCAGGAAAATGAATAGTGACTCAGCCCTCCGCAAAGATCGCGATTGCCTTCATGTAGGCATCTCCGAGATCGGAGTTCGCGCAGCGGTTCGCGACCTCGTTGATCGCAGCATCAATTTCCTTGATTGTGCCTTTGATATCTGCGATGATCGCGTTGACTTCGTGACGACCGTTGTGGTTGGCGCTATCGTTGGTTGCACCGACTGCTTTTATGCGGATGCGGAGACCGTGTCTTGCGAAGATTTCTTCGTAGGCGAATCCGCCTCCATCAAATACGTCGAAGAAGAACACGCGGTGACCGAAGAGTAGTCTTCTGAGAGCGGAAGGACCAATGGATGCCCAGGTGATGGTTGTGGGATCAATAGTTCTGTTCATATTCAATTCCTCCATGTACATAATTCGGGCTTCAGACCAATTACATTTACCATTATAGCACAAATGCTCTAAAATGTCAAGCATAACGACCATTATCCTATTACATACTCTAGTCTATAACAGATAAAACATGCTAAAATAAAAGTATTATGCTAGATATTACATATATCAGAGCGAATCGTCAGAAAGTGGAGGACGCGATTCGAAATAAAGGCTACGAAGGCGAGATTGACCTTGGTGCCATTCTTTCGCTTGATGACGAGCGCAAAGAGCTGTCGCGGCAGATCGACGCCTTGCGCCAAGAACGCAATCAAGTTTCTGCGCAAATGAAAAACGGTAAACCAGATCAGAAGCTCATCGAGCGCGGTAAGGAATTAAAGTCGCAAATTTCCGAGCTTGAACCGAAATTGAACGAAGTTGAGACCGAATATATCACGAAGCTTAAGACTGTGCCGAATATTCCAGAAGACGATGTACCGGTTGGCTTATCTGAAGACGAGAATGAAGTTGCTGAGGTTATTGGTGAACCGACGAAGTTTGATTTTGAGCCAAAAGGTCATCACGAAATCTGTACCGCTCGTGGCTGGCTCGACAAGGAGCGCGCCGCTAAGGTGACCGGCTCTCGTTTTGCCTACATTAAGGGTGATATGGTAAAGCTTCAGATGGCAATCGTTAACTTCGTCATGAATAGCTTGACCGACGAGAAAGTTATCAAGGAAATCATCAAGAAGAACAATCTCAAGGTTTCCGAAAAACCGTTTACTTTGGTTTTGCCGCCACTCATGCTTCGCACGGATATGTATGATGCAATGGATCGCCTTGAGCCACGTGAAGATCGCTACAAGATCGAAGGCCAAGAGCTTTGGCTTCAGGGCAGCGCCGAGCATGTGCTTGGTTCTATGCATCAAGGCGAAATTTTCAAAGAAGAAGAGCTCCCAATTCGTTACCTTGGCTATGCTACAAGCTTCCGCGAAGAGGCCGGTACTTATGGCAAGGATATGGAAGGTATCATTCGCATGCACCAGTTCGACAAGCTCGAAATGGAAAGCTTTAGCACGAAGGAGACTAGTCGCCAAGAGCACGAGCTTTTTGTCGCGATTCAGCGCTGGCTCGTCGAGCAGCTTGAGCTTCCGTATCGCGTGATTCGTAAATGTACCTATGATATCGGTAAACCTGACGCGCGCGGTATTGACATTGAGGTCTGGATGCCGGGTCAGGATAAGTATCGTGAAACTCATACAGCTGATTATATGACTGATTACCAATCACGCCGTCTTGGCACGCGTGTTCGCCGCGAAAATGGCGAAGTCGAGTTGGTTCATACCAACGACGCTACGGCTTTCGCGCTTGGACGTGCTATGGTAGCTGTCATTGAAAACTACCAGAACGAAGATATGACCATCCGCGTTCCGGAAGTTTTGCGCAAATATATGGATGGAAAGGAGACCATATAATATGATCGAAAATATTGAAATTAGCGGCTCAAATTATAAAGTTGAGGAAAGCTTTAAGAAGTACGTCCAAAAGCGCATCGGCAAGCTCGATCGCCATCTTCCACGCGAGAATCGCAAGGATCTAGTCGCAAAGGTTGTCGTAACCGAAGTAAACCGCGAACATGGCAACAAGTATGAAATTTCCGTTTCTATCGATGTGCCTGGCGGTAAGGTTCTTGCTGCAAAGGACGAGGCGCTCAATGTCTACGCCGGTATCGATATTATCGAGGCGAAGCTCGACGGTCAGATTCGCCGCTTCAAAACCGAGAAAACTAATCACAAGAAAGGTG
>CAMMYO010000039.1 GCA_946527885.1 uncultured Candidatus Saccharibacteria bacterium | reverse complement strand
TTCGACGAAAGTATTCATTTTGGCGAAGATACAAAGTTTACGCTTGACTATCTCGAACATGCAAAAGGCGAGATTCGCTTCATTTTGGAACCGCTGTATTTTTACAATTTTGGCACCGAGACGAGTTTGGCGACGCGCGGTGGAGTAGTTTGGGATAATTGGCTGAAATGTTATCGCAATTTGCGGAATTGGTTGGGCGATTCTATTTCGCCACTAGATCGATTGCGCTTGTTTGCGTTAAAAGCAAAATGGAAAATTGGATGCGTGCGGATGGCGCGGAGGGCTAAGAAATGAAGCGACCGTTAGTTTCGGTAATTGTGCCGGTTTATAATGTCGGAGAATATTTGGCGGCGAGCCTAGAGTCGTTAGCGAGTCAGACCTACCAGAATCTTGAGATGATTTTTATCGATGACGGTTCGACGGATGGTAGTGGCGATGCGCTAGATGATTTTGTGAAAAAGTATAAAAAAGCTATCGTAATCCATCAAGAAAACAAAGGTCTTTCGGCGGCGCGAAACGTCGGCCTCGAAAAGATGACGGGTGATTATGTATGCTTTTTGGACTCGGACGATTTTCTGGCGGATGATGCGATTGAGTGCATGGTCGAAACGATGCGTAAACACGAAGTTGACTTGGTAGTTTGTGCTCATGCTGAGCGCAAGGAGGACGGCTCGCTGAATGATTTTAATGGCGGCGCTCTTGCTTCGGGCCTATATGACGTCGAAGAAATTTCGGGCAATTTCTTGAACGAGAAAGGCTCGAATTTGCAAGTAATCGGCCGTTTGTATCCGAAGAAATTCTTCGACAAGGTACGTTTCCCGGTTGGCGAAGTTTACGAGGATGTGGCGGTGTTCGCGCAGTTATTATTGCAATGCAAAACGAAGGTGGCTTTTATAGCCGAGCCGAAATATTACTACAATTTGCGCGCGAATTCGATTACGCACGCTAGCTATAATCCGCGCAAAAATATTTTGATTAAGCATACTGATGAAATGTGCGATTTGTTCGATAAGCGCTTTCCGAAATTGACAAACTTTACGCATTTGCGACGATTGCACGCGCGTTTTTCGATTTTGCGAATGGTGAGCCAGGTCAAAAAGAAAAGCAGTAAGGAAAAAATCTTAATTAGCGGTTTGCGCTCGTATATTTTGAAGCACGCGGGATGGATTTTGCAAAATCCGGAGGCGACTCGCCGCGACAAGATTGCGCTTTTGTGCTTGACGCTCGGAAATAGGTTTTACGCCTTTGCTTGGCGCGTATATGAACGCCGCAAATAACATTTAGCAAGAAAAATCCGCCAGGTTTGAGTCTGGCGGATTGTTTTTAGAAGCTACGCTTGGTTTTTTCGCCGGTAGTGAGATTTTTAATTTCGACTTCGTGACTGAGTGATTCCTGGTCGCCAACTACAATAGCGTAATCTGCGAGTTTACCGGCGCGGTTGAGTCGTGAGCCGAGTTTACGCATGTCGAAGTCAACGTCTACGCTTTTACCTTCGGCGCGGAGTGTGCTAGCGACTTTCATAGCGAAGTCAATTTCGTTATTGCTCATTGGCAAAACACAATAGTCAACCGGTTTCGCTTCGGCTTGTGTTTTTGGCAGCAAATTATACTCGTTGAGTACAAAGAATAGACGTGTAAGTCCGATGCTACCGCCGACGCCTGGGAATTTCTGGTCGGTAAAGTTGCTGGCGAGATTTTCGTAGCGACCACCCGAGCTAATGCTGCCGATTTCGCGGTAATCTTGTAGGAATGTTTCATAGACGGTGCCGGTATAGTAATCGAGACCGCGGATAATCATAAGGTCAACGATGACTTTTTCGCCAATTTCTGGTTTGGCGCTAAGGATGCCAAATACTTGCTTGAGTTCGTCGAGGCCTTCGCGGAGCAGTTCGATTTGGTCGCCGAGATTGTCGGCTAGCTTTGCTTCAACTTCGTCATAAGTGCCGCGTATAAACATAAAGTTTACGATTTTGTTTACTTGCTCGTCGGTTAGACCGAGTTCGCGAAGTGCAGCTTCGGATTTTTCTTGCGGAACTTTCTCAGCATGGTCGATAATGCCAGCGATTTCGCCTCCATTTTCTTCTAGGTTCAAGGCCTTGAGGAAGCCGGCTAGCACTTTGCGGTTGCTGATGCGGATGAGCATCTTCGGTAAATTAAAAGTTGACAGCGCGTCATAGATACACGCGATTACCTTTGCGTCATAGGCGATTGGAAGATTTTCGCGACCAATAATGTCGCAGTCGCACTGATAGAATTCGCGGAAGCGGCCTTTTTGGGCGCGTTCGCCGCGGAAGTTGCGATTAATTTGGGTGACCTGGAACGGAAAAGCCAAATCATTATTGTGCTCGACGACATAGCGCGCAAGCGGCACGGTGTGATCGAAACGAAGTGCTTGATCGGCAGAATCGGCGCTTTCGGCAGTTTTGCTAACCATATAGATTTGCTTTTCGGTGTCGCCGCCAGCTTTAGCGAGCAAGATATCGGTGCGCTCAATAATTGGCGTTTCGATACTCAAGAAGCCGTAATGGTGATATACGTCGCTGATGTTTTGTTTGAGCTGGTCAAAAACAGCCTGCTCAGTTGGTAGGAGTTCTTGCATGCCACTCAGTGGCGACGTATTGAATTTTTTCATAAATATATTATATCATCATTTTCCAGATATAAAAAACGCCGCAACTTGCGGCGTCGTGTGTGGTAAGAATTATGCTTGTTTGCGAGCGAGGTTGCTATTGTCGATGTCGTCAAAGCTGCCGCCGCCATTATCGTCGTCGGCGCGAAACTTGCCTTTCTTGACTAGCCTAAGAAAAGCGTCAACGACATCCGTAAAGAACTGCGTACCGGAACCTTCTCTGATGATGGCGACGGCTTGATTGAAGTTCATGCGATCTCGGTATGGGCGATCGGAATACATCGCGTCGAAGGTGTCGGCGACGGCGATGATTTGCGCCACGCGCGGGATTTGATCCCCAACCAATCCTTGCGGATAACCAGTGCCATCCGGACGTTCGTGATGGCAAGCGGCAGCGGCGGCGAGTTCTGGCGCCACACTTATGCTCTTGAGTATGTGGTATCCGTTGGTCGGATGCTCGCAAATTGAGTCATATTCAGCTTCGGTCAGACGGCCGTCTTTTTGTAAAAGGCGTTTTGATATGCCAATCTTGCCAATGTCGTGCAACAATGCGGCGCGGCTATAACGCTCTGCGATATCCTTGTCGTAACCAAGCTCCAGTGTCAGCATGCGCGTATATTTGGCGACTCGAGTGGAATGACCTTTGGTCCAGTCATCTTTCATGTCGATAACATTCGCGAATGCTTCGGTAATTTCTCGAACTAGGCGACGGTCGCGTGCGAGATTGCAGCAGTTGCCCTCGTCTGACGACTCGTCGCATAATTGAGACCAGTCTTCATTGCCTGTTAACATATTTAAATATGCACCTCCAGCTTCGATTTGTAAGAAATTCTTACCTTGATAAGATACGTCCGACCAGTAAAAATTTTGGCGAACAGATGCTATTGTATCATATTTTTATCCTTCGTCAAAGATAAGCGCTTTGGCTTTTTGCGTGTTTTAGATTTGCGCTGATAAATTTTTTGTGCTAGACTATATCTATTGATGGCTCTGTAGCTCAGTTGGTAGAGCAGAGGCCTGAAGAGCCTTGTGTCGACGGTTCAAGTCCGCCCGGAGCCACCATCATATAAAAAGCCGAAATATTCGGCGATTTTTTATTGTTTTCTTTTTTGAATGAAAAAGCCCGCGGATTGCTCCGCGGGCGGGCCGTTAGATGAGATTAATGAGCCACAAACCGTAGCAAATTGATCTCGGCACGGCCGTGATGATGTACCAGATTGCGCCATGCTCTTCGTGTTTTTTGTTGGTCGTATTGTTGGTCTCTTTTTCGATTTCGAATTTGACCAGACCATGTTTGGTCATTTTTTTGCGCAGACCGTGGCGCGGATAGCGTTCGCCATCTGTGTTGCCGCCATAGCTGTCACGACCAAAGAAACCTCTACCGGGCATAAAGAAAATGCCGCGACGGCCCATGGGTCCGCCGAACATGATTGGTCCGCGATAACTGTAACGGCCGT
The DNA here is from genome assembly GCA_946527885.1 of uncultured Candidatus Saccharibacteria bacterium. Taxonomy (GTDB): domain Bacteria; phylum Patescibacteriota; class Saccharimonadia; order Saccharimonadales; family Saccharimonadaceae; genus UBA2834. Next base: position 5,159 of record CAMMYO010000039.1, on the reverse strand, counting down.
GGTAGCCGTGGTAGCTGTGGTCGCCGTGCGGGCCATCGTGACCAAAGCCTCCTTCCGGAGGACCGCCGAACATCGCTACGATTCTACCCTTTGCAGGGGTTTCTATGCGTGTTTCGGTAATCTCACGGCTGTCCGTGGCGATACAGTAGGTTTCTGACTTCGGCAGTGTTTCGCTGACAACAAACAGGTAAATCACCAGCATCAAAAGTGCCATGCATGTCACTAACATATCAACCCCTCCTTTCATATGGGTAATGTGACAAGCGTATACCTTTATTATACCTTATTTTGCCTAAATAGTCAAGGTGCTTAAGTTTGTAGCGATATGAAAAATGCCCGCGGATTGCTCCGCGGGCGGGTTGTCAGAAGAGAACCCAGATCAGCCACCGAATGAATCTAAATGGTGCTGTGAGGATTCCCTCGATGATGCCGTAGTCTTTTTCTGCATGATTGGGGTCGCGTGTCGTGCGTTGTGTGTGCATATAGTTTTGCATGCTGCGCGCCGGATAGCGTCGATACGAGGTCATTTTGTCTTTTAGTGTTCCCTGCTTTGCGTAGTACTGGTTATGGAAACCGTCTTCGCCGGTTCCTGGTTTTGCAGCGCCATCTTCAGGGTGCCAGTCGTAGAGAGGCGGTAATTCTACGGGTTCTGAAGTGTGGCCGAAGTAGCCATCCTTGTCCTCGTAGTATCCGCCGTAGCCTTCGCCGTTGCGATAGCCAGTTCCGTACAGTTTGCCGTAGTAGCTTGTGTGGTATCCGCCAAACTTTGGTGCACCTGGCTGTTCATTGTTCTTTGCGGGCGGAACGCCGTTCGAATCGCTGCTGAACCAGTCGGTGTCAAACATTAAATTATCCCCCTTGGGAGGAGGCTCTGCTGTAATGCTTTGCTCTGTAACGCTGAAGTCGACAAATGCGAATTCGTAGCGCGATGCTTGCTCGTTCTGCATAAAATAAATGAGTGCGATCATCATAAAGATGAAAAGTGCGAACCATGTCATCGTCATTATGAACCCCTCCTTTCATACGGGATCGAGACAGGTGTACATATATAATTATACACCTTTTTACGGAAATTGTCAAGTGGGACGCTTTGGCGTGTTAATTTGATTGCTTTTGGCGTAAAATATGAGGTAATGAATGATGAAAAGATTTTTAAGCTAATTGAGAACGAGCGCCAACGCCAAAATGAGGGGCTCGAATTGATTCCGAGCGAAAACTACGTTTCGACGGAAGTTTTGCGTGCGATGGGTTCGGTATTGACGAATAAGTATTGTGAAGGCTATCCGAATTTTGATGGTCTCGATGGGGACGATGATGCTGTTTTGGCATCGACCGATGCTGGCCATCGCTATTATGGCGGTCAGGAAAATACGAATCAGGTTGAGCGTTTAGCGATTGCTCGTGCTCGCCGGTTGTTTGGCGCTGACCATGCAAATGTCCAGCCGCATTCTGGCGCGCAAGCCAATAACGCAGTTTATAATGCATGGTTGCAGCCTGGCGATACTGTTCTTGGTATGAACTTGGCGCATGGCGGTCATTTGACGCACGGTTCACCAGTGACGCAGAGCGCGAAGTTCTATAATTTTGCTGCTTACGGCACAAAAGATGGCGATATCGACTACGAGGATCTCGAGGCGAAAGCGCGTGAATTGCAGCCGAAGATTATCTTGGTCGGTTACTCTGCATTTATGAAAGTGCCGGATTTTGAACGCGTTGCGAAAATTGGTGCCGAGATTCCGGGTTGTCTCTTGATGGCAGATATGGCGCACGTGGCCGGTTTGATTGCGGGTGGCGTCCATCCGAATCCGTTGAAGTTTGGCTTCCATGTTATGACGACTACGACGCATAAAACTTTACGTGGTCCGCGTGGTGGTTTAATTTTGAGCCGTGGTATCGTTGGAAATCCGCTGAAAAAGTGTGAGCATACGCTTGAAAATATTCCGACCTTGATTGATCGCTCGGTCTTCCCTGGTACGCAAGGTGGTCCACTAATGCACGTGATTGCGGCGAAGGCGGTGGCTTTTTATGAGGCTCTGCAGCCGGAATTCAAAGAATATGCGGCGCAGGTTGTGCGTAATGCGAAAGTTTTGGCTGAAGAATTGCAGAAGCGCGGATTTAAGCTGATTGGCGATGGTACTGAAAACCATCTGATTTTGGCAAACATCAAGGCTTCGTTCGGTTATGATGGCAAGATTTTGGAGCGCGCACTTGATCGTATTGGTCTGAACTTGAACGCGAATGCGATTCCGAATGATACTTTGCCGCCATTTCGTCCGTCCGGCGTGCGCCTGGGTACGCCAGCGATTACGACGCGTGGTCTTGGCGAGGCTGAGATGGTCCAGATTGCAGATTGGATGGCGCGCGTGGCGACGCTCTGCGTGGATGAAGAAAATCACGACGAACAGTTTGATAAAATGCGCGAAGAGGTGCGTGCTTTGGCTTTGCGCTTCCCTTTGCCTAGCGAGCAATAGATGAGAAAGATTCAGAAAAACCGCATTTATCGGCATTTTAAGGGGGATTTTTATCTTGTAGTCGATACGGCTTTTGATTCGGAGTCGAAAGAAGAGATGGTGATTTATCGTCGATTGTACGGTGATGGAAGTTTGTGGGTGCGTCCACTTAAAATGTTTTTGAGCGAAGTCGACCATCAAAAATATCCGAATGTAAAAGCGAAATGGCGCTTTACGCTACAAAAAATTGAGAGTTCGGCAACGAATTTTAAGGCCTAATTAGAGATTTGTGCGATTATTGAGAGCGCTGGCTAGAGTAATCTGGTCAGCGTATTCTAATGAGATGCCCAGCGGCAAGCCGCGAGCAAGGCGGGTGATTTTGAGCTCTGGATATTTTTCGTGGAGTAATTTTTCGATGAGAATAGCGGTCGATTCGCCCTCGACGGATGGATTGGTCGCAATAATGACTTCCGTTACAGAATCTGCTTCGATGCGGCTAATTAGTTCTTTGATGTGGAGTTTGTCAGCCGTAATGCCGTCCATTGGCGAGATAGCGCCGCCCAGCACGTGGTAAACGCCCTTATAGGATTTTGTATGCTCAATGGCATAGATATCAAGCGGCTCTTCGACGACTAGGATAGTGCTTTTGTCGCGCGTAGGATCAGTATAGAGCGGCGAAAGCTCTTCGTCGGCGTCCATGATGGCGAAAGTGATTGGGCATTGTTTGACGTTATCGTGTAGATCCGTCAGCGCATCGGCGATGTTTTGCGAAATGTTGCGGTCGGATTTTAGCAAAAAGTAAGCATAGCGTTCGGCAGTGCGGGCGCCAACGCCGGGTAGGCGGCCAAGGGATTCAATGACGTTATTTAGGGCTTGTGGCAGCATAATAAGATGATTATAACAGAAAACCACCCCGCGATGAGGTGGTTTTGCTCTTTATGAAAGTAGTAGATAAATATCGTGAAATATGTCCACGACGACGGTATTTCCGTCTGCAAGTTTTTCGCGATACATTGGTCGCCAGATTGTAAGTTCGGTACGGTCCGGGCTGACCTGCGCGTCGTTTTGCGGCGTATCGTAGGCGAGATCGACGATTTTGCCTTTGATTTCGATACATGAATTGTCATGGTGCGGTTTGGTGACTATATACCAGTTTTTAAGTATGGCGCGATAGCCGGGAATGCGCATGCTTTCGACTGACAGAATGTATTGTTTTCCGCTTGATGTCGTTGCGAGTGTGTGATCGGAAAATTTTTCGAGTCGGACAACTGGTGTCGTGATGGCATGAATAGCGCTTTTGGGATCTTGAATGTATCCGCAAATGTTTGCTGGCAGAATTGGTTCGATTTTATCACCAGTTTCCATCATGAGGATATATGAAAGCGTTTGAAATGCGCCGCAGCCAATGAGCTGCCAGCTGTCGAAGACTTGCTCCATAGTTTTTTTCACTTCCCTTCTTGAAGAGCGTCAAGGTGCAAAAATATCTATGATTATATCATAATATTTTGGAAAATCAAAAAGCGCCCCCGAAGGAGCGCATGTTCGTTATTTCGATTAGAATCCGAGACCGCTGTTGCCGAGTGCGCCCATGAGAGGCTTCATCTTGTCGGTTGCGATTTCCTGAGCCTTTGCATAACCGTCGCGCATTGCGTTTTCGATCCAGCGCTCGAGCTCATGGATATCGTCTAGGTCGATTTTCTCTGGATCGAGCTCAACTTTCTTGATCTTTAGCTCACCGGTAATTTGAATAACAACTGCACCGTCGCCGGCTTCAACTTCTACGATTTCGTTTTTGAGGCTCTTCTGAGTCTTGCGAAGCTCGTTGAGAAGCTTCATTTGATCCATGGTCTGTCCCATTTTATTCTCCTGATTGTTCGGTAACTTTTTCGTATATATATAGTCTATCAGAATTTCGTGTATTGCGCGACGTGATAATCTGTTTTAATTCCATGTCGGCCGTTTTTGTGGTTTTGCCGAGTAGGATAATGCGACGTTCGCTTTCATCCGGCACTTCCTCGCGTACGGTAAAGCCACCGTATTCGCTTAGGAGTTGATAGAATTCACGCTTTTCGGTTTCTGCGTCAACGACTAAGATGTCGTCTTTTTGGAGATTTTCGTTGATGAGATTGATGTCGCTATTGAAATTTTGGGCAATGATCGGTGTGTAATGGTAACCGAAGATAAAGTGCGTTAGCCCAGAGTAAACGATGATACAGGTGACGATGGCAATTGGGAAAGCGCCAAATACGTGCGCGTAAGGGTTTTCTGGGAATAATGAGCGCCATTTGCCAATGATGGATTCGAAAGCGGCTGCGGTTAGTGACGCAATCGGAACAATGATTATGATTGCGGCTGATTGATTGAGACCTGAAATGAGAATTGCCGAAATGACGAGTAGGCTTACGACCGAGTTGCGCGATGTGAAGAGTTTACCGACGGAAGCGAGCGCACCGATGACGATTAGTGCGGCAGTTGCTAGACCAAAAAGTGGCGTCAGATAAATGCTATTATAGACTAAGCTAAATGAGAAGAACGGTGCGAATGCGTGGCTAATGTTGTCGATCATGGCGCCAAAACTAAAGTCCGGCATAAATGCTAGGTTTTGGAGCAATTCTGGATTTTTTAATGCCGAGATTACTAGAGGCAAAATACTACCAATACCGACGGCGGCACAAATCGTAAACTTTACCGGATGTAGCTGTTTGAGTG
>CAMMYO010000038.1 GCA_946527885.1 uncultured Candidatus Saccharibacteria bacterium | reverse complement strand
GGATCGAATCGTGCGTATTCGGAGTGTCCGGTTGCGGCTCCGGAGTTGGCTCTGGTTCTGGCTCCGGTTCTGGTTCCGGATCTGGAGTCGGACTAGGGGTCGGTTCTGGCTCCGGTTCTGGTTCCGGATCTGGTTCCGGATCTGGAGTCGGACTAGGAGTTGGATCTGGTTCGGGAGTTGGGTCTGGATCTGGTTCGGGATCCGGCTGGCAAACTATCGAAGCCGTAAATGTATAGGTAAGAGTGTTGCCATCTGTGTCGACCGCAATAGTATACGGGCTAATCGAATCCATTTCGATACGGTAATTTTCGCGGTCGGAAATATCCAAATCTTCAAATTGCGCAGAGCTATCGGTTGCGACATTGATAGTTTTCGCTTCGACCAAATCGTCACCATTGAACAATCGGAAAGTTAGCTCGGTTGGGCGATTGCTATCGTCGCAGTCATCATCCCAGACGATTTTGGCAGTGGCGGTAATTTTCTGACGGAAATAGACACGGACAATGTTAGACTCGATGCCGGTAATTTGGTGAATAATGTTACCATTCAGGTTGTCGATTGGATTCCATTCGCTAAAACTCTTGTTGTAGGCATGCGTGGTGATATTTTCGTCGTCTGGCGCGCGCATTTTCACTTCAACGTAGCTATAGTTAGAGACCGGCAAAACCGCAGGGTCGCCATTCTGGTCCAGATATTGGAACGCAAGCGATTTAACAGACGATTTATCCGTAGTAGCTTCGTCATATTCTTGCCACTCGTCTTCCGCATTTGAAAGAGATTTCGCGTCGGCTTTTGGCGACCAGAAGACTTTGATCGTGAGCGGATTATCATTGTTGTCTTTTTGAGTCTCAGCAAAGGTCGTATCTACACCAAGGAATGAGCCTTGCCAGTGAGGATTGTTGCCGTAGGCCTCTTCGATATTTGTATAAATAACAGCGTTCGTGATGCGGCTTGTGGAGTTGCGCAGGCGAAGTTTGTATGAATAATCTGCGCCCGGCTCGATTTTTGTGTCGGCCGTATCGTATTGTGGCTCTTCGTCGGATTTTACAAAAGTAATAATATCTTGTCTCGTAGAAGCGACCGGCAGCAGCGTAATGGTGTCTAGACCCTTACTCATAAAGTCATTTCTCAAACCGTTTTCATTGATGTCCGCATAGAGTTCACCAAACCTATCGTCGTCTTTGTAAAACCAGCTACTCGGAATGAGCGGAGAGCTCTTATCCGGCCAGTCGTCCTCGATAGCAACATAGAAATCATATTTGAGACCGAGCTCGCGGTAAGTATCGTAAGTGATGTGGTATTTGGCTTTTACTTTATAAGCGTTTGCATAGTGCCGCGAGCCGTTTGTATGTTCGCAGTTGAAGGTAGTAAATGGGTTTTCGGAAAAATCTACGATGAAGTGAATTTTCGTGCTGCCGCTATTGCGCCAGTTCTCCGTAATCTCGACACTCGTATGGCTCGTGTAGTATTCATAGGCTTCGTCGTAAGAATTAAATAGCTTGGTCCCGCTCGCGTCGCGAATTTCATCAATCATGAGATATCGTTCTGGCGAAAACGAAGCAATCAATTCTTCCGGCGTACTATCTAGGACAGCGCCTTTTGGCAAGATAGCGTAGAAAGATATGGCTTTGTGGAGATATTGCGGATCAAACTGGTCTGCCGCGTAGTACCATTTGCCAAGATAATTTCTGTTATTGTAGTCAGAAATAGCACCCTGAAATACCGCTTCACCATGAAAAGCGTCCGTTTCTGTATCATACTCTGGCGTAGGTGCGGACACGGTAGCTGAATAGCCACGCTTTAGTTTTTCGATTGTGTAATAATACCATGGCTGCGAGCCGACGGCACGTTGTTGGTAACTGCCATAAGTGGCGAGATCGTAGTCCGCAACATCATTTCGCGTGCGTTCGTTGGCGTAAGATTCAATGCCGACGGTGTTTTGGACGACGCCATTCTTGGTTTGCTGAATGCGGGCGAAGTTATGGATAAAACCAGTATCTGGCGCGTCTGGGATTGTAATATTGTAGTTCGCAACAATATAGGCCCGTTCGACTGGTCGGTGCAGGCCACTATATTCGACATACCAGTCGACAGTATAGCTACTGAAAACGAGCGAGCTTACGGTACATCGCGTCGGAGTTGAAGCGAATCTTTCAACAAAATTGCTGCTTCCGCGTCGGCGCGTATATATCTTCATAGAATATTCACTACAATCAATCTTTTCCCCATTCGGGTCGACAAGCTGATTGACACTAATGTTCGCAAAAGAATAATTTGTATCCGGAATGCGTTGCGTTTCGCCGGTCGCAGCATCTTCAGAATACATAAGGTCGTCGTTAATCATGAGCGTGTATTCTTCGCCAGAATAATCCAGCGACGCGCCATATATTTTCGCTGAAAGATACAGGCTTTCGTTTCGTAAATGCTGCGCGTATACTTTATCGGCGTCAACCCAAGTCGTTACGCCCATTTCTTTCTGAATACCAACAACATTACCTTCGTAAATAAAGTCATATTTGGATAGGTCGATAGTTTTTTCATCGCTATCCATAACAATCCATTCGGTCGTATCGCTATAGACCGTATTCAAATCGATATCGTGCGTAACGATATTCGTACCAGCTTCTTCGTTATAGATGCTCTTTGGATAGCCAATATAGAAATAGGCAGTGCCGTAGTATGAGCCGGTTGGAGTGAAAGTGGTTAGACCCGTCTCGCTATCGCGCGTTATTGTGATATTCGGATCTTTTTGAAGAATTACAACATCCTGCGGAATTGAGTCGGTAGTGAATGAATAATCGGTATAGCCGATATAGCTGTCGTCGTGATGATCCTGAAGGCGTGCGCCGGTAACACAATCAACCGAATAGCGCCACCGCACCCATATATAATTGCTTGCGTTTTCATAAAAATCGTCACGCGCGTAAACTTTGTCTGGGACTAATTCGATAGTCGCTCGCGAGTAAATCCAATTATATAGAGAGGTTCGCTTATACGTGAAGGATGCTTCATTGCTGATAACTTCGGGATTATTGTTTAATGTTGCCTGGATATGATCTTTCGTGAAAGTCATGACGACTTTGTCGCGAAAATCGTCAATTTGAGTAAACTGGCGCGAAAAAAGATTGAAAGTTATCTGAACACTACCCTCCATGTTAGCTTGTGCGTCGAAAGGAACACGATTCGTAAAGACAAAATAGCCGTCATCTAGATAAGTATCACTGTTATAAAGCCAGTCGTGCGTCGGTTTTGTGCTGTCGATCGGATCAGCACCAAAACTATAATCCTTTACTTCGAAACCAGCCCGATTTTTATCGATATTAGCGAAAGGATTTGGCACGCGCAGCTGCAGCTCGCCCGGCTGATAAGTCTGGCTCATGTTGTTGTTATGGTAGTTTACTTGAAGAGTAAAGACGCGATTCATTTCTTCCATATACGACACCTCGCCAGTATCCCAAGATGCATCCTGGACAGGAGTTCGGCCATTGTCCGCTTCGATATCCAAAAAGAAAGTCTCAAGGCGCCAATCTTCCGGATTGACTTCGGCAAGGTTATCCTCAGCAGAGGCGCTCATGCGAAAAATTGCAAGCCCAGCCAAACATAATAAAACTGCACCAAAAATAACAAAGTGCTTTAGCGAAAAGATGGATTTCGCCCGAAATTTCAACATTACACCTCCGCAATGATTATGCTTCTGCTTTTATTGTACACTAACGGCGATTTTTTGCGACTTTCGCGGTAACAAAAATGGCGATATTGAATAATGTGAACGCAATTAATGATCCGCTTATACCGTCAAACGTATTTGGAAGGTCTGGTTGCTCTAGGTTTTTCGGAGTTTCTGGTTCTTCAGGATCGCTTGGTTCTTCCGGCTCTTCTGGAGTTTCTGGAGTCTCCGGAGTTTCTGGTTCTTCAGGATCGCTTGGTTCTTCCGGCTCTTCCGGAGTTTCTGGAGTCTCTGGCTCGTCTGGGTCATCCGGATCACAGGTCATCGTGCTAGTAAATACAAATTCGAAGGAGAGTTCATTTTGACTAGCATTCTTGGTTAAAGCATATGATTCGATTTCGTCTGTCTCGATGCGGTAATTGTCATACTCATCAATATCAAGGCCGGTAAATGTGGTTATGTTCTCCCCTTCGGCTATATTGATTGTCTTCTCTTCTACAAGAGTGTCGCCGTTCATGAGACGGAAAGTCATCTCACTAGGACGCTTTGTGCTGTCACAATCTTCGCTCCAGCTAACTTTAGCGCTAGCCTCAATATCTTTTTTGAAATATACGCGAACAATGTTTGATTCGATGCCACTAATCTGGTGAATGATTTCACCATTGAGATTATCGATTGGGTTCCATTCGCTAAAGCTTTGGTTGTAGGCGTAAGTAGATATTGATTCGTCATCCGGAGCAAGCATTTTCACAATGACGTAGCTATAGTTCGCCTGCGGCAAGACGGCTGGCGCGCCGTTTCGATCAAGAATTTGAAAGGCGAGAGATTTGACGAGAGATTTGTCCGTAGTCGCATCGTCGTATTCTTGCCAAGTGTCATCTGGATTCGACAGCGAAGTTGCGTCGGTATTTGGAGACCAAAACACTTTAATCGTGAGCGGGTTGCCGTTTTCGTCTTTTTGCGCTTCGGCGAAAGATGTATCGACGCCAAGAAAGTCGCCCTTCCAGTGCGAGTTGTCACCATAAGCCTCTTCGATGTTCGTGTATATGACCGCGTTCGTGATACGGTTCGTAGAAGAGTTACGCAGACGAAGTTTATAGTCGTATTCTTTGCCATAATTCACTTTCGAGTCTTCCGCGTCAAAGTCAGCTTCTTCGTCGGACTTTACTTGCGTCAGGATGTCTTGTTTTGTAGACATCGTCGGCAAGAGCGTGATGGTACTGTTGTTGAAAACCATATAGTCATCAGTGCGGCCATTATCATTAATATCCTCGAAGCCGGATTTATTATTATACTCGTCTATCTTGTCAAAATACTTATCGCGTTGAACGATGTATGGCATATTTTTATCTTCGAGATCGTCTTCCACGCCCGACACAAAAGTGTAATTGAGGCCAAGCTCGCGGTAAGTGTCGTAGTCGATATGATATTTTAGCTCTGCTCTTAATATGCCGCGCTTTTTCTCGATGCCATACACGAGAGAGTCGAATGAAGTGAATGGTTTTTCGGAAAAATCAATCGTATAGGTAACTTTGTATTGTCCGGAATTTCGCCAGTTTGGGATAATTTCAACACTTGAATGCTCTTTAATATAGGCTTTGTAGGCAGCATCGGAGCTGAAGAGCGGTTTACCGTCCGGTCCCTTGATGTCTTTATATGTTTCAGATGTTTGACCTCTAAACGATGCGATGATTTCCTCGGGAGTACTATCAACAACAACACCTTTCGGCATAATTGCGTGATAGGTATATTTATCGTGAAGCGTATTTGAGTTGAACTGGTCAGCGACTAGCGACCAATCGCTAAGATAGCGTATGTTCGTATAGTCACCAACATAGCCGCCTAGGTTAGCTGTGCCATAAAAACCGTCTTTTTCTGGTATGTATTCCGGAGTCGATGAGTAAATTGATGAGTAATAATTTCGATAAATTGTCTCCATTTCATAGGGCGCCCATTCGACAGAAGCCTCGCTGCGCTGTTGGTAATCGCCATAAGTCGCTAAATCATATGCGGCAATATCATCACGAGTACGCTCGCTCGTATATGATTCTATGCCAACTTTGTTCATTACTTCACCGTTCTTGATAAGTTGTACGCGCGCAAAATTATGCACCGCACCATAATCGGCAGCTCCTGGAATCACCACGCCGACCGAAGAGAGAATGTTGGTGCTTTTGACTGGTTGCGTAAGCCCGTCAAATCGTAGATACCAGCCACGGACATTGCCCTCGTACGGGAAAAGAGCGAAGTCACTATAATAACAATTTCTTGGCTGCCGCGTCGCTTCCGTATACTCAGTCGCATTGTTTTTACGAACGTAGAGCTTGACCGAATACGTCGAGCAATCAATGTTTCTACCATTTTGATCCACAAGAACCGCATTGCGTATAATTGGGAAATAATGCCAGCTATCCTGAACCTGTTTGGTTTTGCCGCCGTCATTGTCGTCTCGATAAAATAGCACATCGTCGCCAATGATAAGCGAGTACTCTTCGCCCGAGTTTTCGATAGCCGCAACATCAATCGTTGAGTCAAAATAGGCGGTCTTGTTGCGAATATGCTGAGCGAATAGGCTACTCGCACTTATATCACTTTGATCTCTGTAGCTAGTCAGTTTAAATTTTTTGTCGATACCCACAATCACGCCATTGTAGTCGAAGTAATAGTCCGAAATATACACGGTTCTTTCGTATCTGCTCATCTCATACCAATCGTCATCTTCTGCGTCAGCATAGACCGTATAAAGTACGATGTCTTCGGTTACGGAATTGATACCGCCATGGTCGTTATAGGTGTCTTTCGGATAGCCGGCAATGAAGAAGTGCTCGCGGAAATTACCACTCTCGGTCTCAATCGTAACTGTGCCGTCATTGTTTCTAGTGGCGTGCGTATTACCATCTCGACTAAGGATTTTGACGTCGTTCGCAAACATCTCGCTCTTGATTTTAAAATTTTTGAAACCAATATAGTCGCTGGCATATTCTTGGTCGAGCCTTGCGCCCGTGTGGCCATCCTGGATAAGATAAGACCACTTGATCCACGTATAATTGTCGGCATCATCGCCGAAACCGGTGATCGAAACAACTTTTTCTGGTTTTAGCATGATAGTGGCGCGCGAGTACTTCCAGTCGTAAACCGAGATGCGACTAAACGAGAATTTGACCGTATTACTGGAAGCCACATCGTTTAACGTTGCGGCGACATCTGGGCTCGTGTAGGTACTTGCAAAACGCTCTTCAAAAAGCACAGGTTGCTGAACTTGCGTAGAACGCAAATTAAAGGTGATTTGAATACTACCCTCAAAGTTCGTCTGCTCTTCTAAACTAATCCTATTCCGGAAGATAAACTGATTGTCGTCTTCGTAACTTTCGTTATTGTATGTCCAGTCATACTGAGCCTCGTCATCACTCACGCCGGTCGGGTCGGCGCCAATCATAACGTTTTGAATATAGAGACTAGACCCATTGCGATAGTCAAACGAAAACGGATTTGGGACGCGAATTTCCAACTCGCCCGGAGCGTAACCTTTATCGGTGGAGCTATTGTGATAGTTTACCTGGAGCGTATAGACATGATTAAACTCATCAAGACGGTCGACTTCTCCCAAATCCCAAGTCACCGAAGTTTGCGGAATTGCGGCCGTTTCTTCCTTGTCCAAAAAGAAGGCTTCCAAGCGCCAATCATCGGCATTGATTTCGGCTAACTCGGTTTGCGCAGTCGCTCTCGAGTGAGTCCATAATGCCAAAGCGGCGCAAATAAAGACAGCAAAAATAGCCGCTACTCGCCGCAGCGAAAGACGCGATCTAGCAGTCAGAATTCGCATTTTTACCTCCACGCTAATTCTTAATACTAGTATATATTAGGCGGCGAAAATTAACCATAGACGGTTTTGCGGAGCGAATTCTACAGCTCGTTCAAAATATTAATTGCGGCGCGAGAGCGTCGACTATGGATTTTTGCTATAATTTACGCAAATGGCACAGAAAGTTTCCGTTATCATTCCGGTTTATAACTGCGAAAAATATCTGCAAGAATGCCTAGATAGCGTACGCGGGCAAAGCTATCATAATCTTGAAATAATAATTATCAACGATGGCTCAACTGATCAAACTCAGGAAATCATAGATAAAAATCTGCAAGAAGATTCCCGTATCAAGACCATTCGGCAAGTTAACGCTGGCGTAAGTGCAGCCCGTAACGCAGGCCTTAACTTAGCTACTGGCGACTACATCTCGTTTATTGATGCCGACGATACGGTTGCGCCAGACTTCATTGAGAAGTTATTGAGCGCCTTCCGGGACAATATTGCTTACGTTCGCTGCGCGACTGTTATTGACGATAAACCAGTGATAATAACAGACGAAAAGAACCGCCTCTTAATTCGCCAAGTCGTCACAGATCATCTTTATGATGCTCGCTATCTAAAGAATCTCCGGTTTAAGCCGTTTCATTACAGCGAGGATTTGATTTTTAACTACGAGCTATCGCTACAAAATGATCGTTTTGTCATTATCGACGACGCTCTCTATTTCCGCCGCAAGAATCCAGACTCAATTTCAAACAATTGGGGAGCCTATTACGAGGAGATATTTGACCATATGCGCGAACTTGTTCGCTTACGCCCGCTTTCCGAACTTGACGAAGAAGCGAAAAGCCGCCTAGAATTTGCCTTTATTTGGTATATTCTGTTAGGTAATCCGAAACGCGCCGGCAAATATCTCGATGAGCAATACATTGCGCGTTCTGTGTCGTTTGTCGAGGAATATTTTCCGAATTGGCCACGAAACCCATACATTCCAAAATATATATGGGACACCGAAAAGCTAGAAGCGTTGCGTAACCACGATTTCACGAAGGCGCTCGAGCTATTCAAGGCTCCAGTTACGCGTTGGTACTAAGAACCGGGCCAGTTCTCGTCTGTGTTGAGCTTAAAAAATCCGCCATAGGCGGTTCTTTGAATTGGCTCCCCCGGCCAGACAACGTTCGTCTGCGACGAACTCTGCGCGCTGGCGTCGCCTCGGAAATAGAAATGCGAGCATTTCTGCTTCGCTCGGCTCCTGGCGCGAGCGAACTGGGCCAGTTCTCGTCTGTGTTGAGCTTAAAAAATCCGCCATAGGCGGTTCTTTGAATTGGCTCCCCCGGCCAGACTCGAACTGGCAACCTCGAAGTTAACAGCTTCTTGCTCCACCATTGAGCTACAGGGGATTGTGTTTCTAGTTTAACTGTTCGCGCCTTATCTGTCAAGAGCTTTACTTGCATCTGTCTAGCACGCTTGACTGTCGCGCTTTTTTATGTGATAATTGCGATATTGTTCTTTATCATCTACGGTTCTCAATCATTTTAGAAAGGTGGAATATGAATGCATATCGAATTTGCCTACGGCGCACCAAACGGCGCCAGTTACCTGCAGGCACAAACCCTATTCCAGCATTACGCTACCGCACTTGCTTGCGGTCCGCCCCAGATGTCGTTTATCGACATTCGCAACCAGGAGTTGTCGCCACGAGCCATTTCCGAGATGCAAAATGCCGAATTCGGACAAATCGTGAATCAGCCAGCACTTCCCTACCTGTCGGTTGGCTGCCTCTTTTACGGGAGACAAGCACTGGTTTGTTTCCAGCCGAGCGAAATGGCGCAATTTTTCCCCTCGATCACGCATCTCGAAAATAAGTGGCAGATTGTTCCTCGTATTGATGCCGCGATTTATTTCTGTGATGGTACCGGCGAGCGCCTGAATTGCACGATTTGTCGCATGCAGACTCCTTATTTTAATACCGGTGAGTTCTTGACATGCGGCTGGTTTGTCGTCTGGCATGCTGCGGTAAACTCGTATATTTCGAACGATTATCGCATTACACTTACCGCTCTGCTCATGCATGCATACTATTTGGCACAGCACAGAATGATCGAGTGTGAGACGCGCTTCGTATGGCGCGAACGTCAGAACCCCGCAGTTCCAACAGCGCGCCAGTACACACCGCCGGCAGATTACCAGCCGATTAGGCTTTTGTCCGAGGTTGACATGAACCCGACACCGACCGCTGGCGTTTCGACGCGCGAAAATCATTGCGAGGTTTGGCGCGTTCGCGGCCATTATCGCGAGAATCCGCACGGCGGCGAGCCAATTTGGGTAAACTCTTACCTGAAAGGCCCCGAGCGGAACAATCCGAACGCGAATCCATTGCTTCATACATATGTTGAATCGTAGAAAATCTACCGCCAGTGAAAGCTGGCGGTTTTTCTTGCTTGTGTTTGGCT
>CAMMYO010000037.1 GCA_946527885.1 uncultured Candidatus Saccharibacteria bacterium | reverse complement strand
CATGTTTTACCTCCTTTTGAGTGGCTTTTAATAATATGAGTAAACAGATAATCGATGCAAGCGTGATTATGATGCAGTTGGTGGTCAGATCTTTGATTCGGAAAAAGAAGACTGGAAGTGCGCCAATAGCCAGGCCGATAGTCGTGAAGCCGAAAGCGACTCCGGGACGTTTCTGGTAGCGCGAAACTAGAATTGATAGCGTGATAGCCATTGTCATGCTAAAGAACATGACGCCAATCAATGAAAGATACATATTTTGGTCGCCGAATAATAAGAATGGTAAGGCGCCGATCATGCTCAGATATATGGTTTTGCGAATTCCGATTTTGTCAGTCAAAATGCCGCCGAGCGCTTTGCCGATTCCCATAAAGGAGAATAGTAGGATGGTCTGAAATACGGTTTTATTCCATGAGGTCGGAATCCCGTAACCGACGTAGCTGCGAATCATTACGACTAGCGTGACGGCAAAAGTTAAGAGCCAGGTCGGCATATTTGGATTATCGAATTTGAAGTCTTTACAAGGATTATCGAGGTTTTTGGTGTGCGTGCGATGCTTTTCAGCGAGCAGGATGAAAGGAATGGCTGAGAGCGCGAGCGCGATTAGGCTCCAGAGCGGCGCGACGCCCGCTAGGAGTTTGCCGGTAATGACGCCAAACGCGCCGCCCGCGACAAAGATTGCAGCTGGGGCAATTTTGCCCTTTCCGGAGCGAAGAGTAACCTCGGCACCATTTACGTGTACGCAGGCATTACCGAGCGCTAGAATGATAACAGCGATAAGGGCGTTAGGCCCGATGCCGAACCAGTGCATACAAAGGCCGGCAATTAGCATGGCTATACCGATGATTCCGAATGGAATTTTGGCATTGCGGTCGCTGATAGCGCCAATGAAGAATTGCGGAATAAAGGCGAGCGTATCGTAGATAAACGGTGCTAGCCAGAGTAGCCAGCTGTCGCCGACGAGCGATTGTAGCAAGAAAAAGCTGAGCACTTCAGCTACAAAATGGACATAAGAATACATAATGCCAGATAAGTATCGGCCCATGCTTATATTTTAGCACAATAAAAAGCCGCGACGTGATGTCGCGGCGGTGGAGATGGGTGATGGATAATCTGTCGCTCAATATGGCACCTTTCCTGTGCCGTTGCAATAATCGCACTTGGTGTCGGGGCCAAAGATGTGGATTTGTTTTCTTGTGCCGTTGCAGTACGGGCAAGTCTTGCTGCCTGCTTTCGGTGTGTAGAGATGCCCATACTTGAGCTCGCAGTCAGGACAGAGTCCTTTGTCGCTCAAGAATGCGAGATTGGTGCAGCGGTTGCATCTATCGTACAACTGTGACATGCATTTTCACCTCCTAAAGATCGACGTGTGGATAACGTAGTGGCCTAATTATACAATTTTTTATGTATTTAGTCAATAGTTTTTGTTGAATTTGCGAATCTTTTGCAAATTGAAAATTAGTGTTAAAATGAATTTGCAAATCATTTGCAAATTGAGGAAAATATGCGAGAAAGTTATAATTCGGCACGCAGAAATGCGATTCTAGATTTAATTAAACGTAAGTCTGGCGCTTTTACGGCCAAGGACTTATATGAAGAGCTGTATAGCAGTGAACATAAAGTTGATTTGTCGACGATTTATCGCGCGCTAGATACTTTTACGGACGCCGGCTTGGTGGCGAAGAATTCTGATGCGACAGGCTCGGTGTTTTATCTATATTCCGAAGAATGCGAAAAGAGCGGTCATTGTTTCTTGAAGTGCCGTCTTTGCGGTGGCGTTGAGCATGTCGACTGCGATACCGTGAGCGAGCTCGTGCGTCATATTTTCGAAGATCATCATTTCTTAATTGACGATGAGAACGTGGTATTTACGGGCGTTTGTTCGCATTGTAATGCGGTAGGAGATTATTGATGAATAAAACGAAGAAGCGCTTGATTTGGTTTGCGGTTTGGGTGGCTGCGATGGCGGTGGCAGCTTTCTATTTGGTGCCGAAATTTAGCAGAGCCGACTCGCAGGAAATTGTAGTGTCGAATTTTGCGGCTTATGATTTGGCTCGCGCGGCCACGAATGACCCAAATAATGTCTATTTATTGGTGCATCCCGGCACGGAATTGCATGATTACGAGCCTTCGCCGGAAGATTTAGTAAAGATTCATAATGCGAAATTATTCATTTACAATGGTGGCGAATCGGAAGATTGGGTCGAGAAAATTTTGGCTAGTGGCTCTTTTGATGATATAAAAACCGCGCGTATGATGGATATGGTTGAGCTGAAGAACGAGGAAATTGTTGAAGGCATGGCTGCTGATGACGAAGGCGAAGAAGAGTATGATGAGCATATCTGGACAAGTCCGCGAAATATGATTACGTTGCTAGATGGTATATCTGCGGCGATTCGCGACGCTGGGATTAAGATAGATGACAAAAAGCAGTCTGAATATCGCGAGGCGCTCGAGACGCTAGATGGTGATATTCGCGACACGGTGGCGCATGCGGCGCGAAAAGAACTGATTTTTGGCGATCGCTTCCCTTTTCGCTATTTTGTAGATGAGTATGGACTGAGCTATTATGCAGCCTTTCCGGGTTGCGCCGAGCAGACCGATACGAATGGTGCAAAGGTGGCGTTTTTAGCGAATAAGATAATTGAAGATAAAATCCCGGTTGTTTTAAAGCTAGAGTTGTCGTTTGGCTCGATTGCGACGGTTTTGTCGGATGAGACTGGCGCGAAAGTGCTCGAACTGCACGCTGCGCATAATATTTCGGCGGACGATTTTGCAAGTGGCGTAACTTATGTTGATATTATGCGGCGCAATCTTGAAGTATTGAATGAGGCTTTAAACTAATGTCGGAGACTTTGATTCGCGCGAAAAAAGTTAGTGTCGGCTATGGCGATAATGTGATTTTGCGGCAGATTGATTTTGAAGTGGCCGAAGGTGATTTCGTTTGCGTGGTCGGACCAAATGGCGCTGGCAAGAGTACGCTGATAAAGACGATTTTGGGGTTGATAAAGCCGCACTCGGGTCGAGTCGAGCTTTGTAGCGGATTGACGAATTCGGAGCTGGGCTACATGCCGCAAGGAATGCAGTTCGATACGGATTTTCCGGCTAGCGTAGAAGAAGTGGTAATGTCGGGTTCGCTAGGTCGCATGCGTTGGCGTCCCTTCTATGGACAAAAAGAGCGCGAGCTAATGAAGGAAAGTTTACGCAAACTGCGCATTTCGAAGTTGCAAAAACGCGGTTTCGCTGAACTGTCGGGTGGCCAAAGACAAAAGGTATTGCTGGCGCGTGCGCTGATGGCTTCGCGTAGAGTGCTATTTTTGGACGAGCCATCGAACAATCTCGACTACAAGTCGAAAGCGGATTTTTATGCATTGCTGAAGCGGCTGAATGCCGAGGAGAAGCTAACGATTGTGATGATTACGCATGATGTCGATGTGCATGATTTGATTGGTAATAAAGTGCTCGCATTGCGCGATGGTGGCGTCTGGCTCGGCGAAACCGCTCAGTATTTGGAGAAGATTCATGAACATTGCTGAAATGCTGAGCTTCGAATTTATGCAAAATGCGCTAGTGGCGGGCGGCGCGTTGGCTTTTGTGGCGGCGCTATTGGGTGTTTGTTTGGTTTTACGACGTAATTCGATGATTGGCGATGGTTTGTCGCACGCCGGTTTTGCGGCTTTTGCGCTCGCGACCGTGTTTGGATTTTTGCCGCTGCCCTTCGCATTGATATTGGTGGCGGTTCTGTCGACAGTAGTCTTGCGCTTGAGTAAAAATAAGAATGGCGATGCGGCGGTGGCTGTTTTGTCGGCAGCTAGCTTGGCGATTGGTACTTTTGCAATCTCGGTAAAACAAGGCGTGAATGTAGATATAAATAGTTATTTGTTTGGTAGCGTGCTGGCAGTTTCGCGAGGTGAGGCAATTTTGGCCGTGGTTTTAGTTGTCTTGGTCGGCGCCGTATTTATTTTGTGCTATCACCGGATTTTTGCCCTGACCTTTGATGAGAAGTTTGCGCGTACTGTGGGGGTGAAAGTTGGTCTATATGATGTAATTTTCGCGGTGATTTGCTCATTGGTAATTGTTTTGGGCATGAGGTTGCTGGGTGCGCTTCTGATTTCGGCATTGATTGTATTCCCGGCACTAACGGCAATGCGGCTGGTTGGCACTTTTCGAAGTATTGTAGTGACGTCGGCGATTATCTCGATTGTGACGTTTTGTGTTGGTTTGTTCTTGTCCTATGCCATGAGTGCGCCGGTTGGATCAACAATCGTGATTGTTGATTTGGTGGTTTTTGCTTCGGCTTGCGCAATCAAAAAGTTAAGCTAGACTAGATCCGAGTTGAGATAGTAGTAATACTCGAGAAGCTCGCGTGAGTAATTCTTAATGATGGCGAGTGGGGCCTGGTTCGCTTCGTGACTTGGCAAAACGAGCATACGCGTAATGCCGACCTGTTCCACGAATGATGGGTTATGGCTAACCATAATAACAGTGCCGTCGTAATCACGGAAATTCTCGCCGATAATTTTCTGCGTTTCTGGGTCAAAATGATTAGTCGGCTCGTCGAGAATCACGAGATTGGCGCGTTGGATTAAGATTTTGCAAAGCGCAATGCGAGCTTTTTCACCCGGCGATAGTATGCCGACCTTTTTATAAACGTCGTCGCCGCTAAATAGGAAATTTGACAAAATCGAGCGAAGCTCCGTTTCGGTAAAGTCGTAGGATTTGACGTTGTCGAGAATGGTTTGGCGCTCGTCTAGGATTTCGAGCTCCTGCGCATAATAGGCGATAGTGGTATTTTCGCGCACGATAATCGTGCCGTCGGTTGGCTGAAGTTGGCCGACTAGGAGTTTGAGCAGAGTGGATTTTCCGATACCGTTCTCGCCGACAATGAGAAATTTCTCGCCGCGAGTCAAGCTAAAACTAAGCTTATCGTATAATGCTGGTGAATCTGGATAATTGAAGCAGAGATTTTGCACTTCGAGCGGGATTTTGCCACTGGTTTTGGTTGGCGAAATATTGATGCTGACTTTTTGGTAAACTTGTTCGCGGGTTTCGAGTTCGGATAATTTGCGGTCGAGCATTTTTTCGCGGACATGACCTTGCTTGATGAGCGCAGTATTGCTACGCTTTGCGTTACGCGCGCGCTCAACGAATTCGCGAATGCGTTTGATTTCGCGCTCTTGTTGGGTGATTTTTTGGTCTTGCGCGGCCATTTCTTCGGCGTATTGGCGGCGGAAAGTCGCGTAGTTGCCCTTGTAGACTTTCATCTTGTGCGTGCTTTTGTTGAGAAAGAGTGTTTTGTTGGTGACGGAGTTCAAAAAGTCGACGTCGTGGCTGATCGTCAGAACGGTGCCGTGATAATTGCGCAGGAAATTGGTGACGAATTGCTTTGTTTTGGCGTCGAGGTGGTTAGTCGGCTCGTCGAGCAAGATAAGGCCGGCGTTTTCGAATAGTACCTTAGCGAAAGCGACTTTGGATTTTTGGCCACCGGAAAGATCTTTGAGTGGGCGATCGACTAGCTCGGACAGATGCATTTTTTCGATAATTTTGAGCAGTTCGTAGTCGAAATTCGAGATGTCGTAAGAGTCGATTAAATCTTGCAGATTGTTGATGCGGTCAAGAATGGCGTTACTTTCGGGGTATTTGGCCAATTTTTCGTACTCGGCATTGAGTTGTTCTTGTAGTTCATCAACCGGGCGAGCGGCCGCAATATATTCCCAGACGGTAATTTTTTCGTGTTCGTTCGGGATTTTAATTTCCTGCGGAAGATAGGCGAAGCGCAGTGATGGTAGCTCAATTTCGCCTTCGTCGAGCTTTTCGATGCCGAGAATAACCTTGAAGAGCGTAGTTTTGCCAGCTCCGTTAACACCGACGATGCCGACTTTGTCGAAATCTTCAAAATGAAAACTACAATCGTCGTAGATGCGGGTTTGGCCAAAACTGAGCGAAAGATGACTGCCTTTCATGCGCCATATTATAACATCTTGTGGTAAAATGACGAAAAAGGAGTTTTATATGGAAGTAGTGCGCCCATATTTTATGACTAATAAGGATTGGTATTTCTTTGACGATAGTGCGGTGGGTGATGCGCGTGATCGTTCAATCAAGCTGACCGAAGCAGGACGCGCGAATGAAAAAGCGCGTATGAGCTACGAAGAGTATTACGACTCCAAATATGATGACGACCTGTTTGCTTGTGGCGAATAAAAAATAGCCCGGTTGGGCTATTTTTTAGTTGTCTTCTTTTTCTACTATTTCTGCTTCGATAGCGTCGTTTTCGGCTTTGTTCGGCGAGGCGATTTTGCGATTTACGATCGAAACGCCGAATATGTCGACAAAAGCGAAGATGATTAATAGTGCGCCAAGTAGCTGCATAATTACATTTGGTACCATGATTTTACCGACAATACAAAGCACGCCGCAGCAGAGACCGATAATTGAAAGCGCGAGCGGAGTTTTGTAGTTTGGATTGACCTTGCGGATCAAGATGGCATCCTGGAGTCTAATCATACTTTCGATGATGATGAAAATGCCGACGATAAACGAGATGAGCTCAACAATGAAACCGGCTTGAGTAATCATGAAGAAACCGGCGACGAGGAGCGCGACACCAGTAATGATTTTGGCTGTGTCGGCGGCGGTTTTTTGACTTGCGCGGGCGTAGCTGATGAAATTATAGACGCTATAAAGAATGAAGAGTGCGCCGATCGCCATCGAAATAATGCTGATCACTCTGTCGGCCCAAAGTAGTAGACAGATGCCGATTGCGAGCATGATGACATCAACAAGAATTGGCGCGAAGACCTTTTTGTTGATTTTGGATTCGTTTTTTACTTCGATTTTGGTTGCCATAAGGACATTATATCATTAAAGTAGGTTCTTCTTGCGCAGTAAGATGGCGACCGCAATAGAAAGGATTAGGGATAGGACGAAGATGGCGGCGGCAGACAGCGGGCTGATGCCGATGGCGCCAAACGGAACATTCATGCCGAGAAAAGACGAAATGATGGTTGGAACCGAAATTACAATCGTCATGCCGGCGAGAAACTTCATGATGTTGTTTAGATTATTGGAAATAATGTTTGAATAGGTCTCAGTAATGGTCGAGAGAATGTCGCGATAGATGAGTGCCATGTCGATAGCCTGATTGTTTTCAATAGTAGCGTCTTCGAGCAAATCGGAATCGCCTTCGTAGAGCTGTAGAATGTTGCCCTTGCCGAGCTTTTCGAGCACGGTGCTGTTCTCTTTGAGCGAAGTAATAAAGTAGACCAAGGTCTTTTCGATATTGAGCAGACCGATCAAGTCTTCGTTGTTGGTGGATTTTTCGAGTGTATCTTCGCGGCGCTCGATGTCTTGATAGACGGTGTTGAGCACCTTGAGATATTCAGCAGCGGTACGGTTGAGAATTTGAATCAAAAAGCGAGTACGCTTTGCGGTGCTAAAATCCTGGATGTTTTGCTGGCGAAAGTCCTTGAGGATAGTGCTGCGACGCGGCGAAATCGTGATAATGTAATTGTTTTTAGTCACGATAATACCGAGCGGGTATGTTATGTATTCGTGCTCGCTATTGATATATGGGGTGTCGACAACGATCAAAGTGGCGTTGCCGGATTTCTCGATGCGCGGTGTCTCGTTCTCATCGAGCATTTTTACAATCAGGTCGCGGTCGATACGGGTAGCTTTGGTGACTTGGTCGATTTCGGCTGGTTCTGGCGCAATCATGTCAATCCAGCACCCGGCTTTGATGTCGGGAATTTCATGAATAGACTTGTCGCCAATGTTGGTTTTGTGTAGCTTTATCATGATTTTCTCCGGTAAAAATTATTCGGCGGTTTTGATTTTATTCAAGAGACGCTTGGCTTCTTGCTCTTCTGGGATGGCGATTTTTGGCAGATTTAAATCGGACATTTTTACGTCGGTAACAGATTCGACGATAGGCTCTTGGATTTTCGGTAGGCCAAGGTCGTGTTTGATCTGAGTGGTCGAAATGCCGCGCGTGCGTGGGAGATAAATTACATCGCAGAGATCGCGGAGATTTTCGAATTTCTCGTTTCCCTTCCAATCACTACCCATGACGACGGCGTCGACGAAATATTTTTTAACATCGTCGCGTTTTTGTTCCCAGTCATATTCTGGAATGACGAGATCGACGTAGCGAACAGCCTCGAGCATTTTTTTGCGAGTCTCGAAGTTGTGATAGGCCTTTTTGCCCTTGATAGCATTAAATTCGTCAGTAGAAACTGCAACAATAAGATAATCGCCGAGCTCGCGAGCGCGCTTTAGGATGCGAATATGGCCGTAATGCAGCAGGTCGAATGTACCATATGTCAGAATTCTACGCATATTACCTCCAATTAGCGCGTTTTAGTTCATAAATTCTTCATATCGAGCAATTACTTCTTCGGTGGCTCCTATTTCCACTTGTTCACCATCGTTGATCCAGAGAATTTCGTCGCAGAGCTCGCGTAAAGTCGACATGCTGTGCGAAACGATTATCACGGTGCGATGGCTATCTGAAATAAGCTCTTTCATTTTATTATACGACTTTTCTTTAAAACGTGCATCTCCGACGCTAAGAACTTCATCAATTAACATGACGTCGGTTTCGAGAATGGCCGTAATGGCGAAGGCGAGCTTCGAATGCATGCCGGACGAATAAGTTTTGACTGGCTTATGGATAAAATTACCAATATCAGCAAAATCAACAATTTCTTGCTCGTGCTGCGCGATTTCTTTTTCACTAAAGCCGAGTAGCATACCGGAAAGGTAAATATTTTCCATACCGGTTAGTTTACCGTTGAAACCTACGCCGATCGAAAGCAGCGATACGTTGTTGCCATGAAGATTAATGCTGCCTTTGTCTGGAGAGAAAATGCCAGCAATTGCTCTGAGCATGGTGGATTTTCCGGAGCCATTTTTGCCGACGATGCCGAGGATTTTGCCTTTTTCGAGCTCGAAATTAATCCCCTTCAAGGCTTCGAACGTTTCGACTTTGTGCTTGAAAATATTGCGCCATGATGAGCGAATCGAGGTTTTCTTGAGTCCGCGATAATTGATATGGAGATTTTTGACAGTAATCGCGATGTTCTTCTTTTTGGATTTCTTTTTCGCCATGTCAGATTACCTTCGCGTAAGTGTTTTCGTTCTTATGAATAATGCGGATACCGAGATAGCCAATAGCGACGCCAAGTACGAGCCAGATAGCAATCCATTTAACACTAGGAATGCGCCCCTCTAGTAGCGCCATGCGCATAGAGTCCATACAGTATGCAACTGGATTAGCGTGCAGGAGGGTTTTGGTCAGGAAAGTATTTTCGCCAAGGCGCTCGCGGACGTTATAGAAAATACCGGAGAGATAAAAGAGGAGGTTCATGCCGATAGAAACTAGGTTCGAGAGGTCGTTGAGAAATACGCCGAAATGCATCAAAACAAGACTAATGCTGAAGCCTACTACATATAGTACAACGATGAGAGGAATGATAAATACGAAGGTCCAGTATAGCGGTACGCCCTGTACTGACATGATTAGGAACGTAAGTGCGAGCGAAATTGTCATTTTGAATAGGTAGACTAAGGATTTTGATAGCAAAAGGACATATTTCGGCACGTAAACTTTGGTGACGAGACCGCGGTTATTGATGATTAGTTTGCAGCTGCCGTTGATCATGCGATTGAAAAAGCCCCACACGGTCTGACCGATAAAAACGAAAGATGCAAAATATGGCGTATTGTTTTTGAAGACGTAATTAAAGATAAAAACGTAGACGAGCATGAAAGCGAATGGTTCGATAATCCACCAGAGCCAGTTAAGGTAGGAGTCGGCTACTTCGCTTTTGAGCTCGGCTTTTGCGGAGCGAATCGCGTACGGAAAATAACGCCGGATGTTCTGCCAAAATGTTGCAATGTTGCGTTGCTTCTTCTTCATATATTACCTTCCACTTGGATATCTATTATTTTAGACTAGTTTTCAAAGCTTGTCTAATCAGGC
>CAMMYO010000036.1 GCA_946527885.1 uncultured Candidatus Saccharibacteria bacterium | reverse complement strand
AGAACCAAAGCCGCAAGCGCGTCGGCCGCGGTATCTCCGCTGGACAGGGTAAAACTGCCGGCCGCGGTACCAAGGGTCAGAAAGCTCGTACCGGCCACAGCAAGATGCCGGCAGGCTTCATGGGTGGTCAGCGCGCTATCATGCAGGCTATTCCAAAGATGAAGGGCTTCAAGTCGCTTCATGCCAAGGCTCAGATTGTCTATACCGGCAACCTCAACGAGCTCAAGGGCAAGGTCGACAACTTCATTCTTGCTGACGCAAACTTGATCGCAAACCCATACGAGAAAGTTAAAATCATCAGCAACGGTGAATTGACTGCGAAGATTGACATCGAAACTCAGTTTGCTAGCAAAACTGCTATCGAGGCCATCAAGAAAGCAGGCGGCAGCTTCAAGAAAGTTGCAATTGCAAAACGCCAAAAAGCTGACAAAGAAGCTTAATATAGAAAAATCTCCCCAAAAGGGAGATTTTTTGATGCGAGCATTTTGGAGATGAGCGCTAAGAAACTTACCTCGTTTCAATTTTGTCGTTATTTCTAGTAACGAATATCAAATATCCATTCTCATACTCATCTAGGGCCCTCGATTTGTCTATGGCGCCTAGAAACTCGATGTTGTTAATTCTCAGCTCCACATCGGTCCCGGAACTTGCTAATTCCGAAGGATCACCCAAGCGGTCTAAGTATTGGCGGACAATTGGAGGATTCGTAATATTATCCTTATCTGCGTATCTATATATGAGAAATTGCCTAAAAGGATCCATCTTATCTGAGAGGCCCGTGGGAGCTTTCAGGTATTCCAATATATACCCCAAGTCGGCTAAGTGGTTACCTCCAAAGTAATAGGCGCCATTTGCATACAAGTTTATCTTCGGAATCTCGGTCAACTCATTGTCTCTTGCGTCTAATCCAACAATGTAAGGGAATTCGCTTAGGAAAGACAAATCGCTTAAGCCTTTATTTTTAAAATCGAACCTCATAGGTTTCGCAATATTTAAGGTAACGGTATTATTACTATCGTCATAAGACAAGTCATAATAATCACTCATCTTGCCGAGCTCGTCAACAACAGCGTTGTAAGCCGCATCGTCATCAATGCGAATAGTTTTCATTTCTGATGCTATATCCGGAAGGTATTCGCCATCAATAATATAAGGCTTTTCGCTAGTACCGTTGCCGCTGACAACTTTTACGTCACCGCGGAGGTAGATTGCCGGAAGGGCGTTAAAATTGACATACGGTGAGTTGCCTACCGCACTGTAGTGACTAACATTATCCTCATCGATCGTCCTAGAGCTAGGATAAGATGCGATTATCGTGCTAGAATATCGCAAAGATCCAAATAGCATATAGATTTCTTCCTTGTCGAGCAAGGCTACTGGATACTTTAGCTTTGTCGAGTTAATGCCGCTGTCTACCTTATAGCTGCTACTGTCGTCGCAGTCTTTCAATGAGTATGGTCTTCGAGATAATTCTACGCGACCGTCATCAGTTAGTCTCCAATTGTCGAAATCGGCGATGCAGAAGACGTCGTCTGCTAATTTATCGTCATAGCTAGCTAGGTTTTCCTTATACCATGACTCGATTTTAGTCCTAATGTCACTATTCTTTTTTGCCGTAGTCGCAAAATTTGGAGCGCCAGTAATCTTAGAAAAGATATCATAAAGTCCACTTTGGTAAGATCCAAATTTCGTAGCCGAATGGTACTCTATAGATTCACCGCAATCAACAGTGCCAGAATCGACAACTTTCGCGCCATAGCTCTCACGACAGATATATTTGCCTTTGTGTGCTATCCCTATAGTATTGGAGTCGTATCGGCTGCTCCAATCGCTCTTATATGGAGCTCCTGCCAGACTTCTAAATACGCCTTTCTGGATACCTTCGTCATTGCATGAACTAGAAAACCCACCATTTTGCACATCACAGACAATACCGCCGGTCGAATAGTCAGTTTCGGTTTCATACCCATTAACTAAGTAATAATGTCCGTCTCGATATTCGAAATCGCTTCCATAGAATTGTTTGTAATCATCCAGGCTACAATATGCTTGTCTAGAGTGGCCAAGACCACCGACGAAGCTTACTTTGTCACTATTCCACAAATCTTTAAGCCCGGCATAGCAATCAGAGTTAGCGTAATCCGATAAATCAACATCGTCATACATCTTATTATTGCTATTAAAGGAAGCTACGCTTGGAAAATTAGAATATCCATAAAATTCAGTAGTTATTAGCGAAAAATCTCCAGAATAATCGCTTTCATCCATGAAAGACCAGCCGCTCGCATTAGCCCCTTCTTTCGAAAAGACTAGTTCTTCGATGCTAGTGTCGTAATTTTCGTCAAAATAGCTATTTTTCTCTTGGAAATCGTTAGTGCTTAAACAGTCGCCAAAGGCTGTTTCTTTACCGAAATAAACTAATTTGACGTCGCCTTCCGCGCTAGTTCTCGAAACTTGCCAGCACGCTCCCCCAAATATCACTTTGTTATCAAGATTCCCTGCGTAGCTACTGTCAGTGTTCATAGCAAAAACTATAGGATTTTCATCATTTTCGGTACCAGGATACGTATAAAACCCACTTTTATGGACGTTTGATGTTTTTTCAGACAAATCAAAACTATCTGTTCCGCTCAAGCCTAGGCTCTTGCTATTTATAATATCGGAAAGAGAAGGCGAGTTTTCATCGGCGACATATTTAGTCGTTTCTGCTTCGACCGTTTTAGCAAAACGAAGACCAAGAAGCAGCCCGGCGCCTATCAGAGCTACGAATATCGCAATATGTCCTGCCTTTAATCTCCTTCTCTTTTGCAAAACATATACCAACACGGCGGTCGAAATAACCGCGCTTGCAAACAAACAAAGTATAAGAATACCAGAATCAAAGGTGTTGGCATTTTCCGGAATTACACTAGAATCGCTCGACTTATTGGTATTTTGCTTTATGTCGTCTGGAGCTAATTTGGATCCATTTTCTTTTTGCTCATTATTATCCGAAATTGGCTCCGTGCCCTCGCCAGGCTTTTCTATATCAGCCGGTGCCGGCTCAGACTCATTGTCGCCTGTATTGTTTTTGTCTTTATTAGCTCCAGGATATTCTAACAAGGTCGCCGACGCTTCCTGCTCTTTGGTCGTCGAATTTGGGTCGAAAACATATTGCACAAAAAGGCCATCGTCATTGTATGACCCCTCCGTTAATGTATCATCAGTGGACACATCGAAGCCTTCTACATTTGCTGCTGATACGGGTAAAACGCACAAGCTACAAGCTAGTGCCGCAGCAACAGCTGCACTAAAAAACTTCATATGTATCCCTCCTTGACCTTTTACGTTTATGTTATAACAAGTTAAGCGCGAGCGCAATAAAAATTCTGAAAGTCATCATGCGGTCATCGCGGCACTTGAAATGATATCGCACTTTGCTTAAACTATGATAATATAGATATAGTAAATAAGAGGTAACATGAATTTTAAGACGATTTTGAAGTCTTTGAAAAACAAAGACATGAGAAAGCGCATCTTCGGCGTAGTCGGCATTCTTGTCGTCTATCGTTTGTTGGCGCATATTCCGGTCCCGATGGGCGACTCTACAACCTTCAAACAGGCTATCGATAACCTTATCAACGGTACCGATCTTGGTGGATTTATCAACCTAATCTCGGGCGGCGGATTAACGAATTTCTCGATTATTCTTGTTGGTCTTTCCCCATATATTACTGCTTCTATCGTAATGCAGATGCTCAGCAAAGCACTTCCAAATATGGAAGAGTTAAGCAAAGATGGTGAAACTGGCCGCCGCAAGATTAACCAGTGGACCCGTATTGTTGCTGTTCCGCTAGCAATCGTCCAGTCAATTGCATATATTTATATTTTGCAACAGGAAGTTATTTCCGCGAACACCGCTGGCTCAGTCGATCCAAGCATGTTTGAATGGGTTATTTCCGTCAGCGCGATGGTCGCAGGCTCAATCATGCTCATGTGGCTCGGCGAGCTTATTACTGAGCAGGGCATCGGCAATGGTATTTCTACTGTTATTCTCTGTAGTATTGTTTCTTCTTTCCCGCAGACGCTTGCCCAAATGGGTCAGCAGCTCTTCGATACCAGCTACGGTAGCCTCGATTTCTTCGGTGCATTCACGATTCCGATTAATCCAACCATGTTCTGGATTATGATTGGCATGGGCGCTGGACTCATTGTCGTTCTTTATCTACTCGTCAAAATCAACGAAGCGCAGCGCATTGTTACAATTAATTACGCGAAGAGAATCCGCGGAAACAGCGCTTACGGCGGCATTAAGTCAATTATGCCAATCAAGCTCATCGCAGCCGGCGTCATTCCGGTCATCTTTGCCGTTTCGGTATTGTCCGTTCCGTCATTCGTAGGCCAGTTAATCTTGAAATCGAACTCTGAAAGTCAGTTAGGCAACAATCTAGTCGAATGGTTCTCGGCGCCGTCTGCGTCAAACTACGATCAAAGCGTCGGCCTACAGGCACAAGACTATATCTACCCAGCTGTATACTTTGTCTTGGTAGTAGTGTTTACATTCTTCTACACATCCATCGTATTCAACGCGCAAGACATTGCCGAAAACCTTCAAAAACAGGGCGGCTTCATTGAAGGCGTACGCCCAGGACGCAAGACTGAAAAGTACTTCAGTCGCATGATCAACCGCTTGAATCTATTTGGCGCACTCGCTCTCGGTCTCATTGCGATGTTGCCATATGTCTCTGACTACATCTTTATTCATACGCTCGGCTATCCGCTTGGTCTATCTGTGTCTGGTACCGGTTTGCTAATTGTTGTTACTGTTGCTCTTGAAAATGTCCGCCAAATCAACTCACGCGCATTAATGGTAACTTACGACGATTACAAATAATGGCACTGAAGATTAATCGCAGACTGCATAAAATTTTAAGCATCGTCGGGTGGGTGCTATTAATAATCGTAGTCGTAGTACTAGTGAAAATTCTCATCTGGGAGTCAAACTACTACTCAGAGATGAATACTACCCCGCGTAGCGCTACGGTCAGCGTAATTACGAATATCGAACCGATTTCCGAAGTAATTACGACTGAGCCGAGCGAAGAAGAGCTCGCAAATCATAACGCCGCCGACGAAGAGCCACTTTACCTTAATATTCCGCGCCTTGACGTACATGCGCGCGTCCTAATTTCGCAGGCCGACAATGAAGGAAAGCTCCCAGTTGCCGAGAATATCCATGATACGATGTGGTACTCTGGCTCAGCTATGCCAGGTAAAAACGGGGCCACGATCATCACCGGTCAAAGCGGTGATGACGAAAACGAAGGCGTCTTCGCAGGTCTGGAAGTCCTAGAAAAAGGCGACAAAATCCAGGTCGTACTCGGCAATGGTTACGAAGAAGATTATGAAGTGGCCGAGATCTACATCGTCAACGAAGCCGACTTGTACCAAAAATTGTACTTGACACAGCAAAAGCTTGACGACAAGCCAACATTGTCACTCGTGACAGCCAATACGCCAAGCGAAAATAAGAGCTATAACTCTGTCACATTTATCCGTGCAATCCGTAAAGACTAGCGAAAGCTAGCCTTTACTTTTTTCTCAAAATTTGATACAATTAAAATTGTAATTTATGGCTAGTCACAAGAAACCAAACAAAGTCGCCAAGAGAGACGCTGATTCTTCAGCTGGCGCAAAAAATAAGAAGGAAGTTATCAAGCTCACAGGAAAAGTCGTAGAGGCTCTACCTGGGACTAAATTCCATGTGGAACTTGAGAATGGCCATGTTATTGTCGCTCACATGTCGGGTAAAATGCGTAAGAATTATATCCGTCTCGTGCCGGGCGATAAGGTGGAAGTTGAGTTAACCCCGTACGATCTCACAAAGGGCAGAATCAGCTACCGCCAAAAAGATTAATTTTAAGCGAAAGCAACATCGCTAAAACCGCGGATTTTTAATCTGCGGATTAAGTGTATATGCTTTCAGGAAGGAAATTTTCAATACATGAAAGTTCGTGCTAGTGTAAAGAAAATTAGCCCTGATGATATCATTGTCCGCCGCAAAGGTGTACTACGTATCATTAACAAGAAGAAACCTAAGAATAAGCAAAGGCAGGGTTAAGCATGGCAAGAATCGCCAGTGTTACCATTCCTAGCGACAAGCAAGTGTGGATTGCACTTACTTACGTTTACGGTATTGGTCGCACTACTAGCAAAGCCATCCTTGCGGAGGCTAAAATAGAGCCTACCACTCGGGTGAAGGATCTCACCGAGGCTGATGAGCAGAAGCTCAACGATATTATTTCTAATAAATATTCCGTTGAAGGTGATCTCAAACGTCTCGTAACTAACAATATCAAACGTATCAAGGATATCAATTCCTACAAGGGTCTCCGCCACAAGGCAGGTCTACCAGTCAACGGTCAGCGCACCCGCACGAATGCGCGTACTCGCAAAGGTAAGGCAATCGCAGTTGGCGGCGCTCAGCCAAAGGCAGCAAGCAAAACTTAAGGATAAGGAGTTAATATGGCAGAAGATACATCAGTCAAAACGACTCCTGAAGTGGAGCCAAAAGCCGTTAAAGCCAAGGGCAAAAAAGGCAAACGCATTGTCCAGGCTGGCGAAGTACATATTCAAGCAACCTTTAACAACACCATCGTTAGCGTAAGCGACAAGAAGGGCGAAGTTCTCGCCGCTTCCTCCGCTGGCGCCAATGGTTTCCGTGGTTCCAAGAAGGGTACTGCTTACGCAGCCCAGATCGCCGCGGAAAAGGTCGCCGAAATCGCCAAGCGCGATCACGGAATGAACAACGTCGACGTCTTCGTAAAAGGCATCGGTCTTGGCCGCGATAGTGCTATCCGCGCATTCAGCGCCGCTGGCATTTCAATCAATAGCATCACGGACAAAACCCCAATTAAGCATGGTGGTTGCCGTCCTAAGGGAGAAAGGAAACCATAATGGCACGCGATATTTCACCGATTGGCAAACAATCTCGCCGTGAAGGTTATGCACTTGCTCCAAAAGCGCAAAAAGTCATGGCAAAAAAGACCGGTATTCCTGGTCAGCACGCCGGTATGCGCGTTCGTGGCGGTAGTCTTTATTTGACTCAGCTCCGCGAAAAGCAGAAAGTTCGCCGCATTTACGGCCTACTCGAAAAACAATTCGCTAAGCTCATGCGCGAAGCACAAGGTGCCCAGGGTATGACCGGCGAAAAATTGCTCGAATATCTCGAGCGCCGCGCCGATAACGTAGTTTATCGTGCAGGTTTCGCGAGCACTCGCCGCGCTGCACGCCAGCTCGTTTCTCACGGTCACTTTACTTTGAATGGTAACCGCATCGACATCCCATCGATTCGCTTGAATCCTGGTGATGTTCTTGAGGTTCGTCCAAAATCTAAGAAGAATACTTACTTTGCTAGCCTCGCCGACATTGCCGGCGCCGCTAACCAAGCCAGTCTCTCTTGGCTCAAATCTGACGTCAAGGGTATGAAAATTGAAATCACTGGTACGCCTAAGCGCGAAGAAGCTGAGGTGGGCATCAACGAACAATTAATCGTCGAGTATTACTCACGCTAAAGGAGAAGTATGACAAAAGTAATTCACGAAGCAGAACTAGCAGAGATCAAGGACCTTGGTGAAAACAGTTCCAGCTTTGTTATCAGGCCACTTTACTATGGCTACGGTAACACTCTAGGCAATTCACTACGTCGTGTTCTACTTTCTAGCATCAAGGGTGCTGCTATCACCGCTTTCCGCATCGAAGGCAGCAACCACGAATTCTCGGCAATCAAAGGTATCGTTGAAGATACTGTTGACATCATGCTCAACTTGAAGAACATCCATGTCAAGAGTCACTCCGACGCGCCAGTCGAGCTACATCTCGAAAAGAAGGGTACTGGCCCAGTTCTCGCCGGCGACATCAAGTTACCAGCCGAGGTTGAAATCGCCAACCCACAACAAATTATCTGCAACATCGACGATCCGAATTTCACTTTGAAAATGGATATGACCGTCGATACCGGTCGCGGCTACCTCAGCATTGAGCAGTCCAGCGAAGACCGCGTTCACAGCGATATGATCGCCCTAGACGCAGTCTTTACTCCAGTTCTTCGCGTCCGTTACAACGCAGAAAATACCCGTGTTGGCCAAGATACCAACTTGCAACAGCTTACCATTACGATTGATACCGATGGCACTATGACGCCACGCGAAGCTTTCGAAGAAGCTGCAGCAATCTTGGTTAACCAATACAAAGCGCTCGCCGGTAGCACTACCGTCGAATCCGCTCCAGCTCCAACCGCTGGTAAAGCCGAAGACGAATCCGGACTTATGGTCTCTATCGAAGAGCTTGGTCTCTCCGCTCGTACCGCGAATGCATTAATGAATAATGACATCCGTACCGTTCGCGACCTCGTCGTACTATCAGAAAGCGACCTCAAAGAGCTCAAGGGCTTTGGTGCCAAAGCGCTCGATGAAGTTCGTGAAAAACTTACGGAGTTAAAAGTTTAAATGCATCGCCATGGTTATAAAGGGCGCAAGTTTGGTCGCGAAAACGACCAACGCACCGCACTCACACGCGGCCTGATGCGCTCCCTATTTAAATACAAGTCCATTAATACTACTTTGGCTAAGGCTAAGGAAATCCGCCGCCCAGCCGAGAAATTGATCACTCTAGCAAAGAAGGGCGACTTGGCTTCCCGCCGTCTCGTCATCGCACGTCTAGACGATCAGAAGATCGGTAACGAGCTTGTTGATGGTATCGCACCACAGATTAAGCGCGATAGCGGCTACCTCCGCATTGAGCGCACTGGTTTCCGCCGCGGCGACAACACCGAGATGGCCACGATTTCTTTCGTAGACGACATCAAGGTTGAAGCGCCAAAAGCTAAAGAAGAGAAGAAAGAGGAGAAATAAGCATGAAAACTTATTCTCAGAAATCCTCTGAAATCAGCCGCGAATGGTGGATTATCGACGCTAGTACTTTGCCGCTTGGCAAGCTCGCCGTCGTTATCGCCGACAAGCTGATGGGTAAATCTAAGGTTACTTACACCCCGCATACCGATAACGGTGACTATGTCGTCGTCGTAAACGCTAAGAACATCAAGGTTACTGGCGAAAAGATGACCGACAAGCACTACTATCGCCACTCTGGCTTCCCAGGCGGTTTGACCGATCTTACCTTGCAAGAGGTTATCGAGAAAAACCCAGCCCTCGCCATCGAGAGCGCAGTTAAAGGTATGCTTCCAAAGAACAAATTGCAAGCCGATCGCTTGGCTCGCCTCCGCGTCTTCAACGGCGCTGAGCATGCCCACACGGCACAACAGCCAAAGGAGATTAAGTAATGCCTGCAAAGAACGCTAAGTATACTTACGGCAATGGTAGCCGCAAAGCCGCCACTGCAACCGCACGCCTCTACAAAGGCAAAGGCGAAATTACCATCAACGGTAAGCCAGCTCTCGAATTCTTGAGCGGCAACAAAACCTTGATGGCCGAAATCACCGACCCACTCGCAATGACGCAGAAGCAGAAAGAATATGATATCACTATTCTCGTCAAAGGCGGCGGTGTCGCTGGTCAGGTCGACGCAATCAAGTTGGCAATCTCTCGCGCATTGGTGCTCGAATTCCCAGAATTCCGCCCAATCCTCAAGAAGGCCGGCCTCATGAAGCGCGACCCACGCGAAAAGGAACGCAAACACTACGGTCTCCGCAGTGCTCGCAAACGCGAACAGTTCTCCAAGCGTTAAATTGCTCAAAAGCACAAAAAGTCTCCCGCAAGGGAGATTTTTTGACATATCTTAATAATCCAAGACGACGCTCACGAAGCTATAGTCATCAAGATTATAGCCATAGCCAGCCAAAACTTCACGCGCGAAATCTTCTGGCTGCAAATTCGATTCTAACTTCAAGCAAAAAAACTCGAAGCAATCCGCATTACCTTTTTCGACGAAAATCCTCAAATACTGATCTTTTTCGACACCATGAAACTCTGTTTTGCGATTTTCACTCAGAGGCAAGATATCGGCAATAGTATATTTTTGTTCTGCCTTCTTAATAAAAT
>CAMMYO010000035.1 GCA_946527885.1 uncultured Candidatus Saccharibacteria bacterium | reverse complement strand
CTCTTCCAATCCCTAGTAGAACCGTTGTTGATAAGCCCACGATCGCGCTCGATTTCGTCCTGAACAAAACCAATTCCATTTTCGGCCATCGACGAAATATCGCCGAAGTGTCGATCGACGAGATTGATTACGCCAAAAGTAATCAAACCGCCCGCAACGAGAGGCAAAATAAAAGTAACTATCACTATGATAACTATGACAGTGATTAAAAGTTTATTGTCATTCTTTTGCTCATTTTTTCCACTCATACCCTTATTATATCGCAACAAAATTTCCAAAAAAGCACTTGCATTATAATGCGGCGTTTATTATGATTATGTTAGTGGAGTTGAGAGACTAAACAAAAAGAAAAATAAAGAGGTGTATAAAAATGAAAATCAACATTATTTCACAGCAAAACGAAAAATATACTATTTGCGTTCGCCAAAACAGCTTCGCAATGTAGTATAAAAAATAGACTGATTACAGTCTATTTTTTAATGCTTCTGATATATTTTAATGTTTGCCGCCGCGTATTTACGATCCGAAATCAAGCTCAACGGAATAAACTCTGGCGGCTTTGGTTCGGACGGATGCGACAATACGAAGAACCCGCCAATTTTTAGATAACCGACCAGCTCCTCGACAAGTCCGTATTGCGGGTTATCATACGGTGGGTCGGCAAAGATGATATCGTATTCGGCCTCAGGCTGCTTAATTAGCCTCGCTCGCTCTTGAACCCCAAGCTTTTTGCAATTTGATTTAATCGTCAGTTGCGCAAGCTTATTTTTTTCTAGAAAATCGACCTGCTTGGCGCCAAGCGAGAGCGCCTCAAGGCCAAGCGCACCGCTGCCAGCAAAAGCATCCAGTACGCGCGCGTCCGGAAATTCTTCTCTCAAGCGGTTGAAAATTGCCATACGCTCACGGTCGCCCATCGGCTGCGTCGCATCGGTTTTTGGTGTATCGATATTGCGACCGCCAAATTCACCAGAAATAATCCGAATTTGTTTATTCTTTCGCATTGCTACCCTTCTTTGCGATTAATCGAGCCGCACGAGCATCATGCAAACTCGACGCCCAGGCTAATGTTACTGCTCTGACAATTTCTGGTATCAAAATTTCTCGCGTCTCCGTCACGAGCTGAGTCGTCCAGCCAGTCTTCAAAAAGCGATCATACATTTTCAGTGCCGCCACCTTATCGAGCGAAGCGTAAAAACTCTTCAAACAATCTGGATTCTGAAAATCTTCCTTGTAGTACGGAATTGGCCATAAGCGCTTAAGCGAAAACGGCGCAATCATATATGCAACACCATACTCGAACGCTATATGCTTGGTCATGACGCCGCCAGCACCCCAGTAGAGCCAGTTGTTGCGAGCCGCCTGAAGCATATTTTCACCGCGCATAATGCCTTTGATTTTGGCGCCAAATAATTTCAGATAATCTTTGTCCGTCATCAGTTCGTCAACAACTCGGCGATAAGGGTAATGATGCGCCGGCGTAAGCCCGTCCGTAATAGCATGCGCCATCCAAGCCGCCTCGAACGAAGCGCGCACGCGGTCGCCAGCAATGAGCGCCCGAGTTAAGTTCGCTTGATGATCGGAAATAATCTTCGCTAGTACACCGTCGTCATGATCTGGCTGAATAAAATGCTCTAACTCATCTTCGCCAGGCGACTTGCGCTTGAGACCATCTGGCCCGCGCGAGCCTTCAAAATATAGAATCTCCTCGATATTCGGAAATTTACGCGAATCACTGCAAACTCGCCCCAAGAGCAATCGGGCAGATTTGTCGATTTTTTGATGAGCACCAATCAATTCACCGGAATGGTTCGAGTTCTTGATGATGCCTAAAGCTGCATACATATTAGTTTAGCGTAGTTAATCTTTGATACTTGCG
This sequence comes from uncultured Candidatus Saccharibacteria bacterium, assembly GCA_946527885.1. Lineage (GTDB taxonomy): Bacteria > Patescibacteriota > Saccharimonadia > Saccharimonadales > Saccharimonadaceae > UBA2834. The sequence continues at coordinate 8,437 of CAMMYO010000035.1, read as the reverse complement.
AATCGAATCGCGAAGCTCTTTATATTCTACCACGTTATATTTTTGCTTCAAAAATTGCTTCACGAGCTGATCGGCGCGATGAACCAATTTCGTATCCGTTATCGTCGCGATACGTAAATCTAGGGCGCCATGCTGTAATGAGCCGTAAATCTCACCAGGGCCGCGCAATTGAAGATCAACTTCCGCCAAATGAAAACCATCTTGCGATTGCTCAATCTCGCGCAAGCGGCGACTTGGCGCTTTTTCGTCGGAATTAATTAGATAACAATAACTCGCTGCACTACCGCGACCAACACGACCACGCAACTGATGCAGCTGTGAAAGACCATACTGGTCCGCGTCCGCAATGGCCATCACTGTAGCATTCGGTACGTTAACGCCAACCTCAACCACGGTCGTGCTAACAAGAATTTGCGTCTCATTTTTGGCGAATCGTGTCATGATTTGATCTTTTTCGACCGACTTCATGCGCCCATGCAGACATTCAACCGCCCAATTCGAAAAACGATGCGCAATCTGCTTTACTTCTTTTTCGACCGACTTTAGCTCGCTCTCGCCCTTATCGTCGATCTTCTTGCAAATATAGTAAACTTGATGGCCAGCCTCTAGCTCTTTCTCGATATCGTCCCACATTTGCTTGGTCGAGACCGGCGAAACAATCTTAGTAGTAATCGGCTGGCGACCGGCCGGCAATTCATCCAGAATCGAGACCGACAAGTCGCCAAAAATCGTCAGTTGAAGTGAGCGCGGAATTGGTGTTGCCGTCATCGAAAGAAGATGTGGCATCGTATGCGCCTTGCTGAGCAATTTCTGGCGCTGAGCGACACCAAAACGGTGCTGTTCGTCAATGATTGCTAAGCCAAGGTTACAAAATTCCGTATCATCAGTAATCAGAGCATGTGTACCGATTACGAGATCGACGTCGCCATTCTTGATGTGCTTTTTTAGTTCAGGCTTATGCTTGGTAGAACCGGTCAATAGTGCGATACTGAGCTTGTTGCCGAACAATTTGGCGAGCGACTCGGCATGCTGCGTTGCCAGCACTTCAGTTGGCGCCATTAACGCCGTCTGAAAACCAGCTTTCGCAACAATAAAGGCGCTCAGGGCGGCTACCATAGTTTTACCAGCACCAACGTCACCCTGCAGTAGGCGATTCATTGGCGTCTCTTTGGCGATATCTTGAATTATTTCCCAGACCGAGCGGCGCTGAGCATTAGTCAGCGGGAAAGGCAAACTGGCAATCATTTCTTTGAGCGCATCAAGATCGCATGGGATAGCATTGGTTTTTAGCTTTTGGTTCTCTTCGCGATTTAAGTGTGCCGCAAGCAGCAAACTAAACAGCTCCTCCGTTGCGAGATATTCGCGCCCTTTTCGCGCCTGTTCCGTAGTTTCAGGAAAATGCACATCAAATAGCGCTTCGGCGCGCCCTGGAAAATTCGGAATCATATCAGGAACGAGCGCCACCTGCGAATTTAGAGTCTTAATAAATTTCTTAAAATCCTGCGATTTAATACTGCCACGCGCCGGATAAACTGGCTGTAGCTTATCCGAAGTGCTCGTATCGTAATCTTCGGCAGCTACCGCAGATGGATTCTGAATTTGGTAGCGACCATAAGAAAACTGCATATTGCCACTAAAATAATATTCTTTCTTTGCGTCAAACTGCTTGGCGCGATATGGCTGGTTAAACCATAGCACGCGCAAGGCGCCACTTTGATCACGGATTACCGCTTCGGTCAGACTTAGGTTGCGGCGCATACGGCGCGTTTTGATATCTTCAATCTTTGCCTTCACCGTTACTTGGCCAGGCTTAAGATCGACAATTTTTTGCGCATTTTGAAAGCTGTCGTAGTCGCGCGGCAAATGGTAAAGCAGGTCGCGAAGCGTAAAAATACCAGCCTTATTGAGAACTTCGGCCGTCTTTGGGCCGATTCCCTTTACCTCCTCGATTGGCGCCGTTAAATCCATAAGATTATTATATCGCCAAAGAGGTGAACTTCTGGGATTTTAGTCAGCCTTAATAATAATTGGCGTAAAGCCGCCCTCTTGCCTGGTCAGTTCTTTGTCAGCAAACATTATAACTATACATTTTGTACCGACCTTGAACTCTTTCGCGTCTTCAAGCAGGTGCCCCGCCGCACTAATCTCCAAACCCGACTCCATGCAAAACAAGAAGCGCTCATTATTCTTTTCTATGCTGCGAATGACTTCATTACGATAGCGAAATTGACGCTTTCTTAGCTTTCGCAATGGTTCTTTATTGGAGTAAAGCAATGCAGCCTCGCTGAGTAACACATATACCGCAAAGCAAATAATTTCTTTCAGGCTAACCGGCGCCAATAGGCTAGAAATGATAGCAATCACCACGGTTATACCTAGCAATAACTGAAGTAGACCGTATCGATTCCAGAATATGCGCGCTTTTTGTTCTTCATACAGCGAAATCACGCGCCCTACCACGACTTCCGGCAGGTTTTCGCCTTTTTGATATGACATAAACTCCAAATTCATGCTCACAACAATTCCAACCTAATGCCGACGACGCCATATTTCCCTCCTTGCTGATTAGCAAATTCAATCGTGTCGCCTAGCTGGATTTTTTGACGCTTTTCATCAAAGAGACGAAGCTCAATCCGCTTCGTACCTGTTTTAATAAAATCGAAATATTTGTCTTGAAGATTGAGATTATGCAGCATATTACTCCTTTGTTTCAGTCGGGGCGTTTGCGGCGCGCCATTTGGCGATTTCGCCATGATTACCATTTAGTAATACTTCCGGCACTTTCATGCCGCGAAATTCGGCTGGGCGCGTATACTGCGGGTATTCAAGATTGTCACCATCAGAAAAGCTCTCAATTTCAGCAGAAGTTTCGCCGCCAAGTACGCCAGGAATGAGACGCACAATGCTATCGACGACCGCCATGGTCGGAATTTCGCCGCCCGTTAAAATAAACTTGCCAAGCGAAAACTGGTAGTCGACCAAGCTCAAAATACGCTCATCGTAACCTTCGTAATGCGGACAAATGAAGATGAAGTTCTCGCCCGAATTGGCAAATTGACGCGCGCGAGCCTGATCCCAAATCTTGCCCTTCGGAGTCGAAAGCACGACCTTCGCATCTGGGCATTTCTCTTTCGCGAATTCGACCGCCGCAAAAATCGGCTCCGGCTTCAAAAGCATACCATCACCACCGCCATACGGAGTATCATCGACCTGATGGCGCGGACCGAGTCCAAATTGACGCAAATCAATCGTCTCAAACTGCGCCAATCCGCGATCTTGCGCTTTCCAAAGCATCGACTGGCCAAAAACCTTGTCGAACATCTCTGGAAAAAGCGTGATAATATAGAATTTCATTATTGTTTCGAAACCTTGACCATAGCGGTGCGAATAACACCACCTTCGTAATAGTAACCGGCGCGCAGTGTTTCAGCGACGATTTCCTTCTCGCCGTCACCTTCGACCGTAATCGCTTCGTGTAACTCTGGGTCAAATTCGATACCGGCTTCGGATGGGATTTTCGTTAAATTGAGCGAAGACATGGTTTTTTCGAGGTTTTTCGCGAGCGGCGCGAGTGTTTCTGGATTAGCCGCGATTGCACGATCAATATCATCAATCAATGGCAAAATCTTCTTAACCGTCGAAAACTTTACCGACTCGCCATATTGCAACTGCTGCGCATCTTTGTTGCGGCGGAAATTCTCGAAGTCCGCGCGCGTGCGCTGCAAATCATTCGTCAATTCGGCGATTTTAGCATCTTTTTCAGCATTCTCTTGGGCGAGTTGCTGCGAAATCGTTTCATAATCCGGCAAACCTTCAGTCGGCTGCTTATCTTTTTTATTCATAAATAATCTCCTCTAACATTAATCCTGCATGGCGAACGAGCGACATTACGCGCTTGTACGACTGACGAGTTGGACCAAGCACGCCAATATAGCTGCGATCCGAGTATGGCGAGCGGAAGCGCGAAATAATCAAAGACACGTTCGACTCTTTGCCGACCGGATTCTCGGTGCCGATATAAACATTGATAGTTTCATTTGGCTGAACTTCGCGGAGCCACGGCTTGATATTATCTAGCAATTGGCCAACCGCCTGCACCTGAGCATTCTGCAAGAATTCCGGCTGCGAGAATAGACCGCCAAAACCAGAAATATAGAGCTGGTCACCAATCGTCGCAAGACCAAGATTGCCAGTCAAGTCGACAAGGCTATCGACTGCTGCGCGAATCGCATAGTCAGCGCGCGTTTGTGCATGAATACGCGTAGCAAGCGCTTTCGTCGAGCGATCTGGAGCAGACTCGGCAATTTTCTGCTTCGGCGTCACGTCCTGCTCGTGGTCAAATTTTTCTTGCAAAGAGTTTACATATAGGCGGTAGCCCGCATCAGTCGGAACGCGCCCTGCTGAAGTATGCGGCTGGGTAATATATCCCATCGCTTCAAGCTTTACCATCTCGGCGCGAATCGTCGCCGATGAGCAATCAAAAAGCTTCGCCAAAGTCACACTGCCCACTGGAGTAGCGAGTTCGGCATATTCTTCAATGATTGCGTAAAGAATCTCTCTTTGCCGATCTGTCATGCTTATATTTTACGCTTTTTAGCACTCGTTGGCAAGGTTTGCTAATCTGGAATGGTGTAGAAGTCGTCACCAGAGAAGAGTTCGGTCAAAAGCTTAGCATTACTGCCACTGTTATGACGAATCATCTCTTCGAGAGTTTTATAGTATTCATCCTTTTTCGGATCGGATACTCGCTTGCTGGTCGGATCATAGACCGCTTGCATTGAGTAGGTGCCACCGTGTCCGCGGAGATAGATCAGATAGCCGCTAGGATTATGATAGATTAACTCGTCCTCCGCATCCGTTACTAAGAATTGCATACCATTTACGTAAACATACTTGCGCCCATCTTCTTCGGTACCGATAAAGAAGCTACCGTGGCGAAATACGCGCTTGGCGCCATGCACGGTTTCTTTGCCATCGTTTAGGTAGACCATGCGCAAATCAGAACCATTTTTAGCTATAATGAACTCGCCTACAATATCTTCTTGGTCAGCATAGGCCGCATCCTGCGGGTCTGTAATATATGAATCGTACTTGAAATCGACTAGCGCTCGGTTCTCGGAAATCGAGTAGACGCCCTGCTTCGAGACGTCTTCTGGGTATAGAATGGCGAGCATTTTTTCGCCCCAAGTGACAATATTAATTTCGCGATAGCTCTTTTCCGGAATTGTAGTCAGCAACGCAACATTGGTATCAGTGTCTAAAATATAGTATTTGCCGTCACGGATAATTTTACGACCATCGCCAAGATCGGCAGATTCCGCACAGTCAGAATTCTTACATTTGTAGCCACCAATCATCACGTCATCATCATCCGGATCGGTCGGAAGCTGCGTGCCAGGATCATCACCACCATTGCCGCCACGTGCGGGACGAAAAAGCCCCATACCATCCAAAATAAAGAAGCCGAGCACGAGCACTAAAATAATCGCGACCACAATAATAATCACAATAACAGCACGCACGGTGTGATGTGCTGCCTTTTGCATATTGGCTTGGCGCATTTCTTCGCGAGCTGCGGCGAGATTTTGCGCGCGCATCTCATCGAGCTGCTGCTGAACATTGTCACGTTCAGTCATAATCATACTACTCGTGCGCAAATTCGTATAAGAAGCACTTTCTTGTTTTCCGAATCCGAAGAACGGTTTTTTCACCGGAGGCTGCTGTGGAGCCTGCTGCGGATTCTGATTCTGTGGATACCCACCACCATTAGCATTCTGACCATCCATATGTTAAATTATATAATAATTATGGACGAAAAAATTCAATTCATTAAAGAATGGCTCGGAACTGGTAGCATCAATATTTTTGGCTTGCCTTTTTCCGGCAAAGACACCGTCGGAATTCGCCTAGCAGAAGATTTGGGTGCTAAATTTTTGAGCTCTGGCATGATTCTGCGCGCGGCCGCCGATGTCGATATGGAACTAAAGCGCGACATGGCGAGCGGTGTATTGGTTCCGCAGGAAAAATTCCGCGAGATTGTATTGCGCTATATCGGTCGTGACGATTTGCGCGAATATCCACTAATTCTCAGTAGCGTCGGTCGTTGGTATGGCGAAGAACAAGACGTCGTAATCAACTGCAAACGCGCCAACCATGATATCAAGGCGGTGATTCTGCTCAATGTTTCCGAGACCGTCGCAAAGGAGCGTTGGGCTGCAGCGCAGCAAGTCAACGATCGTGGCATGCGCGAGGATGACAAAATCGAGAATGTACTCGAAACGCGCATCGAAGAGTTCATGGAAAAGACAATGCCGGTCATCGAATATTACCAGAACGAAAACTTACTAGTTTCGATTCAGGCAAATCAGGATCGCGAAGCAGTCTATGCTAGCGTAATCAATCAACTTTACGAATTCGCTCGTCCTTATCGCGTCATTATCGAAGGCAACGAAAATTAACATCAACAAAAATTCGGACAAAATTTCGACTATACTCGAAAAATTCGTCCGAATTTTTTATTTATCGCGCTTCAGCATCACAGTGAAGGCTTCGCTCGGAATATCAACTTTACCGAAGCGTTTCATGCGCGCCTTACCACGTTTCTGCTTTTCAACGAGTTTTGCCTTGCGGTCGCGGTCGCCAGTATGAATCTTTACCGTCACATCTTTACGGAAGGCACCAAGCGTCTCGCGAGCAATAAAGCGCGCGCCAATTGCAGCCTGCAATGCCACCTCAAAGTTCTGGCGCGGGATCACTTCTTTCAATTTCTTCGTCACCGTGCGGCCAATACCGTCTGCTTCGCTGCGGTGCGCCATTACGCTAAGCGCGTCGATGCGTTCGCCTGCTACGTAGAAATCCACGCGCACCAAATCTTCAGCACGATAGCCTGCCAGCTCGTAATTAAACGAAGCGTAACCGCTCGTGCAAGATTTCAGCTGATCATAAAAGTCGGTCAAAAGGTTCGCCATTGGCGCCTCAAAGTCAATCACTGCGCGAGTATCAATATAGGAGATATTCTTTTGGATGCCGCGCTTGCCGATAATTAGCTCAAGAATGCTACCAATATAATCTTTCGGCGTAATAATTTCGCCCTTTGCCCATGGTTCGCGAATTTCTGCGACTTTTGTCACGTCCGGCAAATCAGAAGCTGAGCGGATATCCAACTCGTCGCCATTTGAAAGCAAAACATGATAGTCGGTAGAAGGATTCGTTACGATTAGATCGAGTTTGAACTCGCGCTCGAGTCGCTCGCGAATAATATCCATATGTAAAAGGCCAAGGAAACCAATGCGTAAACCAAAACCAAGCACTGGCGAATTTTCCGGCTCATACTGTAGTGCCGAGTCGGACAGCGCCAGCTTTTCTAGAGCCTCTTTTAGATCCTTGTATTGATCGTTGCTGACCGGGAAGAAACCCGCATAGACAAATGGGCGCACGTTCTTGTAGCCCGGCAAAGCCTGAGCAGCCGGCTTCTTTGATAGAGTGACAGTATCGCCCACTTTCGCCTCGCGGGTCGCTTTGAGATTCGTCACGATGTAGCCAATCTGGCCGTCAGTCAAACTATCACGCGGCGACATTTTCGGATTCAAGACACCGACTTCTAGCGCAATGTCGTTAGACTCAGTTGCCATCATGCGAATATTGGCATTCTTTAGCAAGGTGCCACCAAACATACGTACATAAAGCACGACGCCGCGATAATCATCAAAGTAACTATCAAAAATCAGAGCCTTCATCTCATCAGTTGCGGATGCTTTCGGCGCCGGCACGCGCTCGATAATTGCATCCAGCACCTTGTCGACATTCTCACCGGTTTTGGCTGAAACCTTAATAATCTCAGATTCGTCGCAACCGAGAAGATTCATAATCTCTGCCGAAACGCGTGGCACGTCGCTGGCCGGCAAATCGATCTTATTAATCACTGGGATAATTTTCAGGTCTTGTTCGAGTGCCAGATACACGTTCGCGAGTGTTTGCGCCTGAATACCCTGCGTCGCGTCGACAACCAAAATCGCACCTTCGACCGCCTGAAGCGAGCGCGATACTTCGTAAGAAAAATCCACATGGCCTGGTGTATCGATGAGGTTCAAAATAAAGTGCTTGTAGTGCATATGAACCGGCGCAAGCTTAATCGTAATGCCCTTTTCGCGCTCAAGTTCCATGCTATCAAGCAACTGAGACTTCATTTCGCGCTTGGCGACCGTGCCTGTAATTTCAAGCATGCGATCCGCCAAAGTCGACTTTCCGTGGTCGATATGGGCGATAATACAAAAATTGCGGATTTTTTCTATATCCATAGAGAATATTTTAGCATATTGTCAAGCGATTTTTAAGTGGTCGCTTACTTGATGAGCTCGAAAAAGATAATGATTGACGCGAAAATTATCCGATACCAAGCAAACAACTTGAATGAATCGCGCTTTTTGACATAGTTGAC
>CAMMYO010000034.1 GCA_946527885.1 uncultured Candidatus Saccharibacteria bacterium | reverse complement strand
TCGTAGTATCGTATTTTTCCGCAAGCAAAATGCCGCTATAGATTAATATTAGAACGAAGACAAAGCCGGTCATCACTGCAATAAAACACACTACTATTGTACGGAAGGTAATATTCGAATTTGCTTCGTTTTCTTGTTGTTTGCCACCCTTTTTCGTCATCTCAAATCCTTAAATCTTCATGATTTCAGCTTCTTTTTCGGCAAAGAGCTTGTCGATTTCGGAGTTGAAATTCTTAATCATATCGTCGATTTCTTTTTCGGCGCGCTTCTTGGCGTCTTCAGTCAATTCACTGCCCTTAACATCTTTGCGAGCATCATCACGAGCTTGACGAAGAACAATCTTTGCGTCTTCAACCTTGCTACTAGCACTCTTAACGATTTCGCGGCGGCGATCTTCGGTCAATGGCGGAATAGGCACACGAATTACGCGACCATCGTCAGATGGGTTTAGCCCCAAAGTCTGATCGGCGCGAATCGCAGCGGAAATCTTCGCAATATTCGCAACATCGTATGGAGTAATGAGCAACATGTTTGCGCCCTGTACCGAGATGTTGGAAATCTGGTTCAATGGCGAATACTGACCATAAACCTCGGCCTTTACGCCAGAAAGCATATCCGGATGAGCGCGACCAGTACGAACCTTCTTCAACTCTTCCTTGAAGCGGTCGACTGCGGCGGTCATTTTTGCTTTTACTTCGTTAGTATCGTACATAATTTCTCAAACTCCTCTTCGTTCTTAAATTTTATCACGATATTACCTCCGCCTCTAGCATTAGCACGAACCTTGACGTCGACGCCAAGCTTGCGATGCATGCGCTGCGTATACTTTTCCGCCTCAGCACTCATCGGAGGGCGCGTATTATTCGTAAGTGCTTTACTGCGATTGCGCATCTCTGTAATCTTTGCTTCGACTTTGCGCGCCGACCAGCCTTCATTAATAATACCTGGCAAAATCGCGGCTAGCTGCTCTGGAGTCGCATTAATCAATGGTCGCATTTGCCCTTCGGTAAGGTTATGCTCGATCATAGCATGCTTCGCTTCGTCTGGGAGATGCAAAAGGCGCATCGTATTGATAATACTAGCTTCGCTTTTGCCAACCCGTTTCGCAACATCCTTGGTCGTCATATTGAACTGGTCTTTGAGCTTCGCGTAGGCAGTCGCGGTTTCAATCGCGTTCAAATCTTCACGCTGAACATTCTCAATCAATGATAGCTCTAGGCGATTTTGCGCATCAAGCGAACGAACAATGGCCGGGATCGTCTCGATTCCCGCAATCTGAGAAGCACGCCAGCGGCGTTCACCGGCAACAATCTTGTATTTGCGACCTTCTTTGATTACGACAATCGGTTGCAAAACTCCATGCTCGCGAATTGAATCCGCCAACGATTCTAGCTGCTCCTGAGAAAAACGACGACGCGGCTGGTCCTCGTCCGGAACAATATCGCCAAGTTTGATTTCGAGAAGCTTGCTATTCGCACGATCCTCGTCTTTTGTAACATCAAAGGCGTCGTCAACTAGTTCATCTGGAATCAACGAACCAAAGCCGCGACCTAATCCTCTAGCTGCCATTATTTTGTCCTTTCTATTACCTCTTCAGCGAGTTTCTTGTACGCTTTCGCGCCCTTACTAAAGCGATCATATTGCCCAATCGGGACACCATGACTCGGAGCCTCCGCTAGACGAACGTTGCGCGGAATTGGTGTATCGAACACCTTTTCCTTGAAGTATTTCTTTACTTCTGCCAAGACCTGCGAGCTCAAAGCCGTGCGGCGATCATACATCGTAGCGACCACGCCGAGTAGCTGTAGCTGCGGATTTACTTTCTTGACGAGTTCAATCGTCTTCAAAAGCTGCGCGACACCTTCGAGCGCGTAAAACTCGGTTTGTACAGGAATCAAAACATAATTTGCCGCAAATAAGCCATTCACGGTCAAATGCGAAAGACTTGGCGGACTGTCGATAATAATGTAGTCATACTTATCGAGTACCTTTGCGATGGCGTTTTTCAGAATCAAAAACTTTTTGCCGTCACCAGCACCGATTTCCGCCTCGACGTTTGCAAGTTCCGGAATCGTCGGCGCAATCCATAGCTTTTTCGTCTTCGTCTCAAGTGTAACATCATCAAGCGTTGCCTCGCCGGTCATTACTTCGCACATAGTCTTTGCGAGGTCTTTTTTCTCGATACCAAGGCCAGAGCTAGCATTTCCCTGCGGATCAAAATCCACCAAAAGGACCTTCTTGCCAGCTTTTGCAAGATAGAAGGAGAGATTAATCGACGTTGTAGTCTTGCCGACACCTCCTTTTTGGTTAGTGACTGTAATAACCTTAGCCATAAGTATATTTTACCACAAGTAAGACTCAATTATTTCCGGAAGCGGGATTTCGAGCAAAACAATGCCATTTTCTTCGAGGCGACTACCAAGATAATTGATTAGCTCGATTTCGGTCGTAAACTGATGGAACTTTTCGCCAAGCGCCGGATTTGGCGTCTCATTCAAAATCAAGATATCTGACAACAAATCCAAATCTAGGTTTTGTAGCTTATTCGCATCGTCAATAACAATCATGCGCGCCGGAGCGTCATAGTGATAAAGCGCAAGCAGCCCGCGCTGAATCGATTCAGCCGACTCATCCGCCGAATCATCGATAATAATCGAGCCGCGCATGCCGCGAGCCGGCGACATTCTGCCCTGGATTGGACGAATTTCCGAAATGCCAGCCACAACCTGCTCGCGTGTGGCACCAAAGCGACGCGACACAATTGAAGCCATCACGAGCGGAAGCAGATTATGCTCGCCCAAAATCTTTACTTCGACCGGAATATGCTCGCCGCGTGGATTTACAATATCGCCTTTTTGACCGCCGTCTACCGTATGTTCGTGATTCTCGAAATAGTAATCGGCTGGCAACTCTTGGCCATAAGTCGTGACCTCTGGGTTTTGCAGCAATGCGGCATATTGCTTCGGCGTGTCATTATAATTTAGTACGACTTCGCCCGAACGATTTGCCAAAGCGAAGCAGAATTGCGCGTCCTGATCATTATCGCAACCAGTAATAACCGTCACCGCAGGTTGCAAGGTATCGATTTTTTCATAATTATGCGCATCAATCAAGATAATGCCCGCGTCGACATCGTCATTAACTCCGAGCGTAACGGTATATAGCTGTCCCATAAGCATCCCGAGCGCATTAATCGCCGGGGTACGGTCACGCGTACCGCAAACCGCCACCACGCGCGTTTCCGGATGTTTTTTCAGATAATTATCGAGATCATTTTTCTTTCCAAACAGACTCATTTCTTTCCCTTTCCGATTTTCTTCGACTTTGCCACGCGGACGCTATGAATTTCCATCATTTCATCTTTTGAGTGAGCGCCAAAATAAAACTCCGTCAGACCTTTGACCAGGAGATAAATACCAAAGAGACGAATGTGTGTGATTGGACTGACGCCATTATCAGCAAGAATAGCCATGCCGAGAATCGCGCCAACAATGCCGCTCGCAATCCAAAAAATACTATCCGTGACGTTCTTGTAGCAAGTTGCACCAATTAGCACCGACATCACAGAGGCATAAATTGTAAAGCCGGCAAAAATCACAAGTCGCAGCGCAATATTGTCGCTATTTGGATTCGATGGATCGACTAGAATCAGTAGCGCTAGCGCAACAATCATCTCGACTACGCTGATCGCGAAAGATATTGACCAGTTGCGGCGCAAGCGATGGCGATGAAAAATATTAAACATTTCAACCATGCTCATACAGAGCAAGGCCGCGCCAACGATGCGCGTCAAGAAATGCACGTCGCCGCTAAAGCTCACGATCATCCAAAGACCAGCAATTGCCGCGAACAGGCCCTTGAATACAAACACAAGCCAATGGCTCTCAATATATTTTCTTTTTGTATTTTTCACAAAAAGTAACCTCCTATTTAGTTCTAGTATAATCGATTTTGTACGAATTTTTCTAGACGTGGCGAATTTTTGCCCGAATTTTCTCAAATAGCCAGGTGACACGATATGGAATTGGCTTGATAATCATGTCGTGTGCGTGCAAATATTTAAGTTCGTCGACGCCGAAGCTGCGCTTGAACTGACTGACGCCGTAAAAGCGATGCTTGGTTTCATCGAGACCAGTAATACCCCAAAAATTGTAGCGTTTGATGCCGCGTCCGCGCGCATCACGCATAGCTTGCATATGTAGAAGCGGCGCGCCAGAGTACTTCGTACCGAGTTCAGTCGAAACACCGTAGTGGTAGGAGCACTCGTTGCCATAGAAAATCATGAAGTTCTGCGCCAAAATCTCATCACCGAGTTTGGCAGTATAAAGTTTTACTTCGTCATACTTCGCGAAAGCTTCAAATTGCTTCTGCAGAAAGCTCTCCGAGAATTCAACAAAACCGTGCCGTGCCGCTGTCTGCAGCTCGATTTCATAGAACTGATGAATGTCAGCCGGATCGGTACTAGTTTCGACCTTGATGTTGTTCTTTTGAGCTTTGCGAATTTTGCGGCGCAAACCCTGCGCGGCGCCGGCGAGAATTTCCTCTTCGGTCTTGTTCAAGTCAAGAATGCCAGCATATTCTACCGACAGATAAATTGGAGCCGATTTTAGGCCGAGCTCAGCAAAGATTTTGCGAGATTTATCCGATTCCTCGATCTGTGGACGCACACGCACAAAAACACATTTGTTTGCTACGGCTTGCTCTTTAATATCAGCAAAAATCGCTTTACGTAACTTTTTGCTCGACCAGTCCATGATTGGGCCGCCCGCAATCGCCATATAAGTACCACGACGTGCGGTTTCAACCTGGCCAACGTAAGCAGCGATAATCTTATCGTCTTCGAGCGCAATACGGCGCACAACCTTTTTGCCACGCGCCTCATGAAAATCGCCCCACGCCCACGACTGCAAAAAGTTCGCATCTTCGTGACTCGTCACGAATTTATCCCATTTTTTCTGATCAGTTGCGTCTACTATTTTCATTTCTTCGCCTTTCCAACAATTCCAAATACTACCAATATTACACCCGCGATAATCATAAAGTAACGAAAGCCGCTTTTGCCGTGCGCGATTTCGGAAACCATTTCGGAACCCTGCTTCTCGCCGCGCACAATGTCGTAAATCTCGTTGTCGCCAACTTTGAATGGCACGAAGCTAGTGCCGGCTTGCTGCGCCATAACCGTAACGGCTTCGTTAGGAGCGTAACGATATTTTATGCGTAAATCGCCAACTTTCGGGCTACTAATGTTACTAGCGTTGGTGATGTAGCCTTCCTGCAAAGTGAAGCCGTTTTCAAATATAGCATCTTCAGCAATCGAATAGTCTTTATTGATCGTGAGCTTCTCAAGCAAATCCTTCTGCAACAAGCGAGCACCCAGCGTTACGTTGTCGGCGGTATATTGAATACCCCTATATCTCATGTCGTCCGGATTGCTATGGCCGGCACTGGAGCTAACTAGCTCACTGCGCCATTCATGATCATAGTTGCAGTCGCCGTCGCTATCGCAGTCTTCAATCCATTGATACATCTCGACAATACGCTCCACGCGAACACCTTCGATGGAGATATTAAAATCCGCATCGTAGAAGGTGCTGCCAGCACGAAGCTCGCCCTTAGCCGTTACCAACTTTCCGTCATTAGCCGAATCGACATTATTAGCGTCGACTTCGATATAGTTTTTAGCCGCATCGTTAGCGCGACTAGAATCATGCAGGTTGCCCTTGATACCAAGCGCGCCAATCGCGAGCCCTAGCACGATAAATATAATATTTGCAGTTCTTAGCTTCATTTTTCCTTTCTACAGATGGCGGCGCTTTTTGCGCAGCTGTTCGAGTGCGTGTACGAATTTATAATGAATCGGCTTAATCACCATGTCTTGTGCCGGCAAATACGTAATCTGCTCACCGCCAAAACCGGTCTTGAAGGTTGTGACGCCGGCATAGCGATGATGCGGTGAGTTTGGCGGCGCAATACCAAACAAGTTGTAGCGCTTCAAACCGGCCGCTTTTGCGTCCTGGATTACTTGCCATTGTAGAGCATAGGCGCCCGGCAGCTTGCGTCCCGCTTCGGTCGAAGCCGCCTCGTTGTAGACCGCCTCAGGCCCCTGAAGCATAATCAGGCCACGCGCAAGCACCTCGCCATCGAGCGACGCAGTATAAATCTGCGCGTTTTTACCAAAGGCCTGCCTTTGTGCCTGTAGAAAATCTAGCGACGGCGGAATGAAACCCTGTCGTTTTGCGGTTTCTTGCTGCAATTCAAAGAACTCGTCAAATGCTTTCTTGGTGTTACTATGAGATACTTCAATGCCCAGTTTCGCGGCGCGGCGCACTTCGTAGCGGGTCTGACGGCGCATGTCAGCCATTAGCTCGTCTTCGGTCTTCGTCAAATCTAGCATTACGGTATGCTCTGCGTGCAAATGCATTGGCGACTGAACTAAACCAAGTTCCTTCGCGCGAATACGATTTTCGAGCGTGTCTGGGATATTTGGACGCATTCGTACAAAAACGCAACCATGCGCGCGCGCAATATCCGCAATTTCCGCCAGAAACGATTCCATAGCATCGCTCGACCAGTCACCGATTGGGCCGCCCGGAATCTCTAGATAATGACCGCGTTTGGCTTTTTTAAGGATGACGACCGCCGAGCAAACTGGCGAAGTTCCGTCAGCATGCTGACATTCGAGCAGATAAAAGACCTCGTCGTTAATTTTCTCATAGCTCTTACCCCAAGCAGAAGTCTGCAAAAAGTTTGCCTCTTCATGCTGCGAAAGCACAAAATTATCCAAATCTTGCGGCGTACACTCTTTCAAGGTCAGTTTGACGGATTTTTTCATGCAAGCTCCTTTAACTGCTTGGCGATTTCTTTGGCGAGTTCTTCGGTGGACTTTAGGTAATGCGAATGCCGCCAACCATCCTTCACGGTCAAAGTAGAATTCTTGAGTAGTTCATGCATTTTTTGGCCCTGGCGCAGCGGTGTAATGTTGTCATCGGAGCCCCATACGATACGTGTCGGCGTCTGAATATCCGAGATATCAAGCTGCTTGTCCGACTCGAGCATATTCGAGAGCGTCTTCTTCATGTTTTCCGGCGCATCATTATAATCGTGCGCGCCCGCAACTTTATAGACCACTTTACGCATGAAGGCCGACTTTTTGAGTGGCGCAAACATTTTCGATAGTTTACGCATCAGGTCGCGCTTGTGAGATGGCTCGTAAATACCAGCGGCGTCAAGCAAAATTAGGCCACTCAGATAATCGTCGCCTTCGGTTTTAAGCAAATTCAGCAAAATACGACCGCCGTTACTATGACCAAGCGCGATACTGCCTTTCGGAATCTGCTTTTTCGCCCATTTTACGTAATCTTCTATCGTGAATTCTTTTTCCGATGGCGCACCGAGCCCAGGCACGCGCAATAATTCCGCTTCAATACCTTGCTTTTTGAGCTTAGCAACTACCTCGTCCCAAGGTTCCGGCTTATATGTCCAGCCATGAATAATGTATAACTTTTTCATTAGTTTAGCCCCCAGCTGGCGCGACGGCGGCGATGAGCCTCATCCTGACGCGCGAGTTTGATTTTGTCCGATGGGTCTTCTAGAAGTTTTTCCACCACCCATTCCAAATACTGGCTGCCCTTGAAGAGCACTGTTTCCTTACCCGTAAGGTTTTGTTCAAGAAATTCGAGCGCTTCCTGCGGCTTGTCGAACGAAACTACATTCGCCTTCTTCTTGAGAATTGGATAGGTATAATTCTTTGTGCGGCGGCCAACCATTACAATTTGCTCCGCACCGACGTCGGCTAGCAGCTTGGCAAGTTTTTCGTGTTCTTCGTTTTCGAGCTGACCCTGATCGATAATGTCACCAATCACCATCCATTTGTGCGATGTTTTCATTTCTTTAAACATATCGAGCACGGAAGTCATGCTGATAATATGGGCATTGTAGCTACTATCGATAATTTTGATGCCCTTTTTGCCGCGCAAGAAATTGTTGCGTGCTGGCGGCATGCGAAAAGTGCTCAGATCCGGGATTACCGGCAGTTCGAGATAGTCCATGATTTCGCCTAGCATCATTAGCTGCACGACCACGTCGCGCGGCATTGGCTCCTTGAAGCTATACTTGTACTTGCCGAAGTCAAAGACGGCTTTCTGTGGGGCGACCTCGTATTTTTTCAGCGAGCGGCGCGTTACCGGCACGACTTTGGCTTTTAGCTTCTTACACATCTTGACCATGGTCGAATTGTCACCATCAATCAAAACGAGTTTGCGGGTGTTTTCCGGCAAGGTAAAGAATTCGTGCGCAATGGCCTCATCGATGTTTTTGAATTTGCCGGCTGCGACGTCTTTTTCATAAAACACGGCGTGCGAACGACCGAGACTGACCCACATCGTCGCCTCTGGCTTCAGCCACTTTGCGATATATTCCGCCTCGTGCGGGCGCTCGCCATCGCATTCGACGATATAGAACTGCTCCTGATGACGATAATTAAAAGCCCGGATCGGCGCGGAGATCAGCAGGGTTAGCCAGTGTAATTTCGAGCCAGTAATACCGCGCATGCCGAGAACATCGAAAGCGATGCCGAAAGCAGAGTTGGCGTTGTGCGAATAATGTGCTTTTGCGCCGAGCTGCACCTCCATCAGGTTTAGCATGGTAGTTTTGCCGGCCGAGCCGGTGATTACGATAATGCGCGGATGCCAGCGTTTTAGCGAAATGTTTGCGAAGAATTTAAAATATCCAGCCGCAACGAAATATAACTTCTTTTTCAGATTCGATACTATTCTCATTAGCACTATTTTACTATATTTTCTCAATGCGCGCGCGAATCTGTTCTAGGGCGTTACGGGCGGATGCCGGGTCGAATGGATCCATCGCGATATAGTTCTGCTCGGCGGCCTTGCTTTTCAGGACGGTAAACTCGGCGCTCGCGCAGTTGTCGTCGAGCCATAGAAATGGCCGGTCGAAGTCGATTCCTTCGGTTTTGAGCGTTTCCCATTCGGCAACCTGCACTTTTTCGGCTACTTGATGGGCGAATTCTGGCGGAAATTCACGCGCCAATACGTCTTCGGCGCGATTGATACCATATTGACAGTAGGTCGTCAGCCAGTAGGTTGTGTCTGGGCATTTTTCAAGGATGTATTCTAGAAGTTTCATGCGATCTTCGATTGGCGAGGCGGTCTTGTAGAGCGTGCCCCAAATGTCCAGATAGATGTTCATGGTTTTGATTATAGCACTTTGCTCAGCTTTGACTTTTTATATCTTTTTATACGTTTTTTGTTTACGTAAACTCATTATTTACGCCCATATTTTTTCTCTCCTACTCTAGCGTAAACCGAAACTTTACACCATTAACCCACGCTGAACCAGAGCATCAGAGCGTAAAGTTTTGATTTACTCGAAACCGGGTAAACTGAAGCTTTACACCATTAAGTTTCGCCGAGTTTGATACCTGAGAGTAAAGTTTTGATTTACCCGAAGTCTAGATAGGCATTTGTAGTGGGTAAATTTTTGATTTACGTAAAGAAAAGCTACAAAAAAGAAGGCGAAAACTCTCGCCTTCCTTAATTAGAGATCTCTTCGCGGCGCTTAAGTTCCAGCAACACACATGGGACGGCCGGCGGCGGCGTAAAGTAATTCGGGCGCATCGGTAAACGAATGCGCGGAGCATAATGCACAAATAACTGCTTACCAAGCTGCGATGTATAATGACGGTCATTATTCAGCAGTTTTAGAGCAAACTGTTTTTGCAGAATCAGATAAATTGCCTCGGGCGGGTTCGGCGCCTCGTCAAGTTTATGCAAAATCGCCGAGCTCAGATGAAAAGGGGGATTCGCGAATACTTTATACGGCTCGTCCGGCAGTTTCATTTCAAGAAAATCCTGCGCCACAATTTGCACATTTTCAAGCTGCGAAACATTTTTGCGCAACAATTCCAAAGTCTGCGCATCCGGCTCGACTGCAATCACTCGGCGACAGCGTTTCGCGAGCGCCGCCGTAATCACGCCAGAACCGGCGCCAATATCAAGCACGGTGTCGCGCTTTTTAATATTACTATGCCCAATCAAAAAGCCGGCCAGTTTCGGGCTGCGCAGAAAATGCTGCGAAAGTTCTGCTTTACGCATCTTTCAAATACCCCAGGCGACGAACCGCCTCATACATAGCGACAGCCGAGGCGCAGCCAACATTAATCGAACGCGTCGAGCCGAGCTGCTCAATATAGAAAGCCTGATCAGATTGATCGAGCAATTCTTGAGAAATCCCGTCCGACTCCGAGCCGAAAATCAAAATCGAATTCTCGCGGATGTCGGCGCCCTGGAGTGCCTTACTTTCCGGCCGGTTATTATCAATCGCGACCAAGATTCGACCGCGCGCCCGCGCATCAGCGACAAACTCTTCGACAGTTGCAAAATGGTCAATATGCAGATATTTATCCGTCACCATAGCACCGCGGCGATTATACTTACGCTTGCCAATAATATGCACGCGCGAGATATTAAATGCATTCGCATTGCGAACTACGGT
>CAMMYO010000033.1 GCA_946527885.1 uncultured Candidatus Saccharibacteria bacterium | reverse complement strand
CCTCAGTTTGGGGTCCGTTCCCACGCGTTACTCAGCCGTCCGCCGCTCGTCAGCAACTAGCAAGCTAGTCCTGTTACCGCTCGACTTGCATGTATTAGGCATGCCGCCAGCATTCATCCTGAGCCAGGATCAAACTCTCCATTAAATTGAAAATTTGAAAACTCAAATATAAAAGACTGACGATGATAAAAATATCATAAAATTGACATTCTTTAATTGCACAACTAAATTGTTAAATTTCAGGGGCTCAAAAGCGAGTTTCTTATCTGTAAGTTCGTCTCTCGCAGTTGAACTGTCTCTATCTTATAAAATTCAACAAAAAGTGTCAAGGGATTTTTTGGACTTTTTTTAAAAAATCTCCAAAAAATCTAACTTTCCCCACAAAAATAGGGGCTATACCCCTGTTAAAATATTAGCCCCATGATAATCCCGATCGTGATTCCCAGTACCGCACCAACGCATACCTGTGGAATCGTATGTCCCTCCACGACCTTAACTTTGCGCTTCTTGAAGTTTTGAGTCAATGCAATAATGTTTAGCAACTTCCCCTGCTCTCCGACCGCATAACGCACGTTTACCGCATCATATATTACGATTATCGTCATACAGGCAGACAGAGCGAAGATTCCAGACATAAAGCCATATTTCATGCCTAAGTACGTCGTAACGCCAATAAAGCTCGCCGTATGGCCGCTCGGCATGCCGCCGCTACGCACAAAGGCATTGGCCACTTCCGGTCCCGTCAATGGGCGCTTCTTCGAAATGCAGTCGCCAATCAATTTACCGGTCTGCGCACAAAACCAGCCAAGTGTAAACGCAATCAATGCACCCAAACCGTTATTATCCATAAGCTCATTTTATACCACATTGCTCTATAACGCAAAAATAGTCGCCATATTATATAGCGACTATTTTATTTAGATATTATTTGGCTTTCTTTGCCTTTGGCGCGTCTTTCTTTGCTTCAGCAGCTTCCTGCGCGCCATCCTCGACTTCTTCCTCTTCTTTCGGAATAATACCGATTGATGCTACATTATCGCCCTCATTTAGCTTCATGACACGTACGCCCTGCGTTGCGCGACCAAGTGTCGGAATTTCCTTTACTGCCACACGAATCGCCTGACCACCAGTCGACATCATAATGATCTCTTTGGCTTCTGGATCGAGCGTATGTACTGCCGCGATTGGGCCAGTCTTAGCCGTCACAGCTGCAACCTTAACACCAACGCCGCCACGCTTATGTGGTGGGAAGTTTGTTGCGGCTGTCATCTTGCCGTAACCCTTCTTCGAAATCACGATCAGCTTCTGATTGTCCGGGTCTTCAACGACATCCATACCGACTACCGTATCGTTCGGGCGCAAGCGTACACCGCGCACACCGCGAGCAGAACGACCCATCGGACGAACTTCGCTCTCATTAAAGCGTACGGCCTGACCAGCGGAAGTCGAGATAATGATATCGTTCTTCCCTGTCGTACCGCGCACCCAGCGCAATTCATCGCCATCATCGAGATTAATCGTAATCAAGCCATTCGTACGAATATTCGCATAATCCTTGATTGACGTCTTCTTAATCGTACCCTTAGTCGTTGCCATAAAGAGGAAGCCATCTTCGCCAAGCTCAGTGCCCTGCTTAATCACAGCCGTAATATTCTCTTCCGGATGTAAGTTGAGCAAGTTGACTGAAGCTGTACCCTTCGCAACTAGTGACGATTGCGGAATTTCGTATGCCTTGATGCGGAATACGCGACCCTGATTCGTAAAGAATAGCAAGAAATCGTGTGAGTTCGCTGTAATAATCGTATCAATGACATCTTCTTCCTTCGTCGTCATGCCGCGGCGACCTTTACCGCCACGATTCTGCTTCTTGAAATCGCCCTGCAAAACACGCTTGACATAACCTTGCGCAGTCAAGAGTACAACGCTCTCTTCGTCTGGGATCAAATCTTCCTCAGCAAATTTACCAAGCTCGTGGTTAAAGATCTTGCTCTTGCGTTCATCGCCATACTTAGCCTTCATCGCGAGCAACTCTTCCTTCACGACACGGAGAACTTCTTTTTCGTCTGCCAAAATCGCTTCGAGTTTGCCAATGAGCTCCATCAATTCTTTCAACTCATTTTCAATCTTGTCGCGTTCGAGTCCTTGGAGACGGCGCAACTGCATTGCCAAGATTGCTGCAGCCTGCACTTCGCTCAAACCAAAGCGATCCATGAGACGCTTATCCGCATCATCGTAAGATTCGCGAATCGTCTTGATTACTTCGTCGATATGATCGAGCGCAATCTTCAAACCTTCCAAGATATGCGCACGCTCTTTCGCCTTGTTCAAATCAAACTCGGTACGACGACGAATCACCTTTTGGCGATGCTTGATAAACTCTGCCAAAATCTCCTTGAGACCCATCACCTTTGGCTGAATACCATCAACGAGCGCCAAGACATTGTAATGAAAGGTCGTCTGCAAACCAGTCATCTTGTAAAGCTGGTTCAAAATCTTCTTCGGGAAGGCATCCTTCTTCAATTCGACAACCACGCGAACTTTACCACGCGCAGATTCGTCACGCGCATCGGCGATATGGTCAAGCTTCTTCGCCAAAACCAACTCGCGCACCTTATCGACAAAGGCTTCCTTACTCATACCATAAGGCACCTCGGTAATCACGATTGCGAAACGACCATTTTTCTTCTCTTCAATGCTCGTTACAGCACGAATCGTGACAGAACCGCGACCAGTTGCATAGGCCTGTTTCATCGGCGCACCACCGTAAACTTCGGCGCCAGTTGGAAAATCTGGCCCCTTTACGTGCTTCATCAATTCGTCGAGCGTAATATCTGGGTTATCGATTTGTGCGACCGTAGCATCAACTACTTCACCAAGGTTATGTGGCGGAATATTCGTTGCCATACCGACCGCAATGCCCATCTGGCCGTTCAAAAGAATATTTGGCACAGCCGCCGGCAAAACCGTCGGCTCCTGCTCAGTACCGTCGAAGTTATCGCGGAAGTCAACCGTGTTCTTCTCGATATCGGACAACAATTCTGCGCCAACCTTATCCATGCGCGCCTCAGTATAGCGCGACGCAGCCGCCTCATCGCCATCCATCGAGCCAAAGTTACCCTGACCTTCGACGAGCGTGTAGCGCATCTTCCAAGGCTGAGCAAGGTTTACCATAGACTCATAAATCGACGAATCGCCGTGCGGATGATATTTACCCATTACTTCACCGACGATACGTGCGGACTTTACGGTTGCATGCGGCGCCTTCCAGCCGTTCTTGTTCATTGCGTAAAGAATACGGCGGTTGACTGGTTTCAAACCATCGCGTACATCCGGAAGCGCACGGTCAATCAAAACCGACATCGAGTAGCGCAAGAAGCTATCTTCCATCACGTTCTCAACCGTCAATTCCTCGACGCCGTCTTCACCGCGGTGCGCCTGCAGGCCACCGACCTTCACAATCTCTTCGCCATTCTCGTCTTCGGTCGGAGTCGTCATACCCATCGTCTCGTCAACGCCTTTATCATCCGCGCTATCTGGCACGTTGCCGACGTCGCTCTTGTTTACTTCGTCTTCTGGATTCAAATCTTTATCTTTTTTCTCTACCATAATTTATCTCCTAGAAGTCCAAATCATCCAAGTTAACTGTTGCGGCGCGGGATTGAATGAAGTTCTTACGAAGCTCAGCCTCATCGCCCATCAACTTCGTAAAGATCGCATCGGCTTTTTCGGCATCCTCGATATTAACACGAATCAAAGTGCGGCGCTCTGGGTCCATCGTGGTTGCCCACAACTGCGCAGCGTCCATTTCTCCCAAACCTTTAAAGCGCTGCTGAGCCGTATAGCCAGCCTGCTTAAAGCGTTCGTCTTCTGGATTAATCTTGACGCCTGCTGCCTTACGCTCTTCGATTCTCTTCGCCAAGGTCGCCTCAAGCGCATCTTCGTTATAAATATATTCAATCTTACGAGTCGAACCCGTACCCTTAATCAAGCCAAAGAGCGGCGGCTTCGCCAAATAGACATGGCCAGCCTTAATCACCTCTGGCATATAGCGGAAGAAGAAAGTTAATAGCAAAGTAGAAATATGTGCACCATCGACATCCGCATCTGTCATAAATACAATCTTGTAGTAACGCAAACCATTGATATCGAAGGTGTCACCAATACCAACGCCAAGCGCCTTAATCAAAGACACAATCTCGGCATTCGCGAACATCTTATCGAGACGAGCACGCTCGGTATTCAAAACCTTACCGCGCAATGGCAAAATTGCCTGAATCTTCGAATCGCGGCCTTCCTTTGCGGAACCGGCCGCCGAGTTACCCTCCACGATGAAGAGCTCGCACTGGGTACGGTCACGCGAAGAACAGTCGGCTAGCTTCGATGGCAAATTCAAACCTTCAAATGCGCCCTTACGAATCACATTGTCACGCGCCGCACGGGCCGCCTTACGCGCACGTGCTGCCAAGGTCGCCTTACCAACAATCTTCTTTGCAACATCTGGATGCTCCTCGAGATAATACGAGAAGTATTCACTCATCGCCTTATCGACATAGCCGCGTGCTTCCGGGTTACCGAGCTTCTGCTTGGTCTGACCTTCGAACTGCGGATCTGGTATTTTCACCGAAACGACCGCCGCAAGACCTTCTTTAATATCGTCACCAGTCAGGTTGTCTTCTTTCTCTTTGAGCAAACCATTCTTGCGCGCATAGTCATTGATTACACGGTTCAAAGCCGTACGGAAACCAACCACGTGCGTACCGCCTTCTGGTGTCAACACGTTGTTTACGAATGGGCGTAAAGTTTCAGTATACGTATCGTTATATTGCACCGCAATCTCGACAATGATGTCTTCGACCGGCTTCTCGACATAAAAGATATCATCAGACAAAACTTCCTTGCCCTCATTCAAGCGCTTGATGTAGCTCTTGATACCACCTTCAAAATAGAAGGTCTCACTCTTGCCAGTGCGCTCATCGTGAACACTGGTCATGATACCCTTCGTCAAGTACGCCTGGTGACGCAAATAGTTCACGACCCACTCGTAATCAAAGGTGGTCGTCTCCTTAAAGATTTCTGCGTCCGGATAGAAAGTAACCATCGTACCTTGTTTGTCCGTGCTACCAGTAATCGCAAACGGCACCACCGTCTTACCCTTATCGAATTCGATGTGATGAATCTTGCCGTTCTTGTATACTTCGGCAATCATGTGCGTCGAAAGCGCGTTCACAACCGACGAACCCACGCCGTGCAAGCCGCTCGATACTTTGTAGCCACCACCGCCGAACTTACCGCCAGCATTCAAGACGCTCAAAACCGTCTCGAGAGCCGACATCTTCGTCTTTGGATGAATGTCTACCGGAATACCGCGACCGTTATCTACGACGCGACAACCGCCATCACTCAGCAACGTCACTTCTACGCGTGTTGCGTATCCGGCAATCGCTTCATCGATCGAGTTGTCCGCAATCTCTTTCACGAGGTGATGCAAACCATCGTAGCCGGTCGAACCGATATACATACCCGGGCGCTTGCGCACGTGCTCTAGGCCGTCAAGAACCTGAATATCCTTTGCGCCATAATCATCAGCGCCGGATTTTTTAGCTTCAGCCATATCTCCCTTTTCCTACCTCTACTTTTGCTATTAATATATACTATATAATCTTAGTATAACGACCCCATAAAATCAAGCGTAGCGCCCTTTTTCGGGACGCTACGCCTTTTTTACCATTTTCTGTCGCAAAATCGATTCTAGCGCATTCTAGGGGCTTATTTATCGCCAGCGCAACACGCCATCTTCGTCTGCCTGCGCGCTATCTGTATTTGCCGTCTGAGGCGCTTCAGAGGCCGCAGGAGCCACGTTTGCGACCGGAGCGGTAATATTGCCGTTTGTCGCAATATCGTTGCTTACGTTTAAAATTTTGCGGTCATGCGAAATGCTAATCGAGTCGCCATTATTCTCTTCCATATTCTTCGCCGCCGATGCGCTCCAGATCGAACCAGCCGAAACCGCCAACATTTCATCGAGCTCATCCATAGCGGAAGTTTCAACAATCTCTTCTTGTTGCGGCTCAACTTGAACTTCTTGCACTGACTGAGTCGGCGCAGGAGCAGGAGCTACTGCAGGAGCCGCAACCGGCATCTCTGGTGCCGGCATCGGCATTGGCGCCGGTGCTGGCGCCAGTGCAGCCGCTTTACTATTCGCCGCTGGACGAACCGTAGGAGTCGGCATCGGCGTATTAGCAAATATATCTAGCGGCTCATCATTAGCCTGCTTTGGCGTCATCGGAGTAGCAACTGGCGTCGCTTTCGGCATCGGAGTCGGTATCGGAACTGGTGCCGGAGTCGGGGTTGGCATTGGAGTCGGCATAGCAACTGGCGCTGGAGTCGGGCTTGGCACTGGCGCCGGAGCTGGAGTAGCAACTGGCGTCGCTTTCGGCATCGGAGTCGGAGCTGGCGCAGGTGCCGGCTTTGGCATTGGCGCCACTTTCTGAGCTGTGCCCTGCTGCGCTTTCATATCGCGAGCCTGTTGCTTTGCTGCTTCCTCAGCACTCGCCTTCTTTTCCATCCAGGCTTCCAAGAAATTCTTCTTTTGCGAAGCACCGCCCTTGCTATCGCTCGACTTGCTATCTTTCGACGAGCTACCCGCACCTAAACGCTCATCAATCTCCGCCTCAACCTCTGCGCGTGGACGACCATAGCGCGACAACGAATACTCACGCATTCGACGCATCAAAGTTTCATCGCCCTCACCCATTGGCGGCAAGGTCTTCAGTGTAAACGGCGACGTTGGCGTATCGAACATCATCACCGTCGCAATCCAGTTATAGTTCGGCTGCTTATGTAAATCTTCCGCCGTAAACACCGGCGTAAAGGCCTTCTCCATCAGCTCAGCATCCGTCACACCAATACGACCAGCCATAATCGTACCAACGTTACCAATAATTGCCTCGCGAATCTTGTCCGTCAGCTGCGTCATGAACTGGTTAGCCAAAACCAAGTTCAAGCGATATTTACGAGCTTCAGATAGAATCGACTCAAAGCTCTCTGTTGCAAAGTTCTGGAACTCGTCTACGAATAGACAGAAGTCAACACGGTCTTGCTCCAAGGTATCCGCGCGGCTCATAGCTGCAGCCTGGAACTTCATCACAAAAATCATACCGAGCAACTGTGCGTTCAGTTCACCAGTCGTACCCTTCGAAAGGTTCACTAGTAAAATCTTGCTCTGGTCCATCACCTGGCGAATATTAAAGCCGGACTTTGTCTGACCTAAAATATTACGCATCATCTTGTTCGATAGGAACGGACCCCACTTCGAAACGAACCAGCTCGTCACTTCACCGGCGTCATTTGATTTCTGTGACTCTGGGAATTCCTTCGTCCAATAATCATATACGGTCTTATCCGTTACATATGGCAATTTTGCCTTGACGAACTCTGGATCAATAAAGCAGCGTGGAATATCAATAAAAGTACCACCGTTCGGATCGCTCATCAAAAGCAACGCAGCGTTACGGAACATATGCTGAGCACGCGGACCAAAGATACCCTGGTTTCCCGGATCATACAAAGAGGTAAGCATATTAATACCTTCCTGCACGATAAAGTCCTTCTGGTCTTCCGTATCAAACTCGAACATATTCATACCGACCGGGTTATCCATGCTACCCGGCTCAAATAGAATCACGTCATCCATGCGCTCTTGTGGCACACGGCTCAACAGCCACTCAACGGCATCGCCGTGCGGATCGATGAAACAGAAGCCGCGACCATCCATCATATCCTGATAGGCCAAGTTCTCCAAAAGCACAGATTTACCAGAACCCGTCGCACCAATTGCATAAGTGTGACGTCGGCGATCATTTGTGCGCAGACGAATAACTTTTTTCTCGCCCCTGAACTCATTTACACCAAGTATAATGCCGTCCTCTGCCAACTTGGCTGGACCATCGACCTGCTTCGTCGCCTGGCGCTCAACCTGACTCGTTGGAATCGCATTCTGGCTCGGCAAATGGAAAATACTCGCCATCTCGACGCTATTTAGCACCATGCTGCGACGCTCTTGCGGGAACAAGCGCATTATATAATTACGCACCAAATCCTCGCCCTTCATCAACGAGTCATAGCGAAAACCGTTGTAACCCGTCTGGTCAAACTGAGAAAACACCGTAATCACATTCGCCAACAAGGCTTCCGAGCGCGGCTTCGAATCCGAACTTGCCACCACACGAATCAATACCTCAAAACCTGGATACTTCGTTTTAGCTTCCAGACGCTGAATTTCTTCTTGTTGTAGATTTGTTAAAATCTTTTCTTCATCTTTCTTAGCTTCTGACGGCGGCTCCCACAAAGCCTTCGCCACATCACCAACTAATGTTCCAGCACCCGACGCAATTTTATTCACGGCACCCAAACCACTACTCGTTTTTTTGCCGTCTTTTATATTTTGTACTCGGGTAAGTGTTTTTGTTGTCCAACTACCATCCGTCGGCCTAAACATAATCTGCAAGCCAATGCCGTCGCCCTTCTTTGCAGTAGATAGCGCATTGATTAACGCCAAGCTCGCATCCTGTCTCGTATCTTCAAAGGTCGCAATCGGATAAGAATAATCTTTCTTAAGCGTCAACTCGCCACCAGCTACCGCATCAAGACCACCAGTCTTACTAAAGAAGTTTGGATCATCCACCTCTTCCATACGCGCAGAAGGATATGCTGCCGTAATCGCCTGACGAATCACCTCCGTCAAGACCGCCGGCACAATTGCATAGTATTTAATAAAGCCATCATGCGCCACAATCTCGAAACTAATATGCTTCTGACCGTATAGTTTCGACGACAAACCTTTCTTGACTGTCGACGAGATAATACTATACATTACCTGCGCTTCTGATATCTCCTCATTCACGACATCGCGCGCATCGCGACCACCGCCCTGAATATCTTCCGTGCTCGGCGGCAAATGAATCAACATCGGCACCATCTTCATGGCACGTTCATAGTTTTTCTTCTCGCGCTGCTTTCCTGCAAAAACTTTCCACAAAATAAAGCCAGCCGCCAAAAAACATATCGCCGGAATACCAATCTTAATAATCGCATCTGGCATTACAAGACTCTCCCGCTACCATAGCCATCACCCTTTTTGCGCAAAAAAGTCTTTTCCATGTATTTCCATCGGCTCCAATCCATCACCGCCACTGCATCGTGCGGGTTTTTCCAATTTACTTTCCCCATCACTTTTGTAATGAACGCAATATTATCGCCATCACGCTTCATAGGAATATTCGCCGTCTCCTGCTCGAGTGCTACAATCGTCTGACTTTTCTCTTCGTCGTCACTACTCGCAATAGGAACTGGCACTGGAGCCGCCTCTTTATTATTCCCCTGCTCAGCAATCACACCACTCTGCTCGACATTCGCCGCTTCATTCTCGCTCTGCACGCCATTGATATTTTCCGGTCCAGCAAAATCTTGCATCTCGGCACCAGCATTACCATTCGCACGCATTTGATTGAGCTGCTCTTGCATCATGCGCATCATCGACTGCATCTGCTCCGGCGTCATCTGATTCATCTGACCCATCTGCGCAGACATCATATCAGGGCTATTCATAGGAGCCATGTTAGGAGCCTCAAACCTACCATTTAGGCCCGCATTCATCCCATTTATGCCCTTATTATCCATAAGCTTTATTTTATCACAAAATATTGCGCGAAACCAAGAAACACATCACGATTTCAAGCGCCAAAACTAAGCCAATTTCCAAGATCGATACCCCCCCGAACGACCCGCAAACTAGCAAGATGACTGGCGCCAACGCCAAGACCACGCCGTAGTAATAGCTCTTCTTGCGAATATTGCCCGCTTTGGACTTGTTCAACTTGCCGCGCAAGCTAAAAAATAGCCTGCAGCCAAAGACTGCAAGCCCGACAAAAACAAAGTACAACATTCCGAAGAATATCAAAATTCCAAGCGGTCCAATTTCGCCCGGAGAAACAAAGAACATCATTGCCAACATGCAAACTAGAGACAAAGCGCCAAACAGCAGCAAAATCTTATCCATACAGCAAATTATACCACAAAAGCATTACCACAATCGCCCAGCGATATTCTCTACTGCTCTGCGCACAAGCGGATAAATCACGAAGTTTTTGCGCCTGCGAGGTACGCAAAAATATCGAAAATTGCCAAAACGCTATTCGCCAAAAGCCAACATTCGATCCCTAAAAAGCTCGCTCACTAATATTGCCCCGCCCTCCACAAAATAGGCGTTGCGAATACTAGCCCGATACGACAAGAAATACGTATCGATCCAGCAAAATAGCTATTACCCTGCAGTCCAAAACCAGACCACCCAGCCTAGTAAGAGACTCCAAGTTGCGCTTTATATGTATCGTCGAGACACGACCGAAAAAGACGTAATCTGCACTGCACTGAAAAACCTGTAGCTAAAGACGGAGAGGTTTATCCGGCAAAAATTACATTACTTACAGCCGCAAACTTTATATCCGTCTATAGCTTATTGACCGCCTCTCGTATAGAGAGGCATGATCCTTGCAAATTCTTGCACTTCTCTGTTTATTGGGTATCTAATGTGCTAGTTGTGCTAAAAATTTACGCGCTCTACGCTCTTTCCTCGGCACCTTGCGGCGCTTCGGTTTTGGCGGAGCTTAGGTAATTCCTAGGTGTAATTCATGGCTAGCAATTACCTTTTGCTGCGCCAAAATACACGTATTTCCTCAATACTTTATAACTCAATTTTTTGTTTGTTTTTGTGCTGTTTATTTTTGTGATCAAGCACATTTTCAATATAGCAAACTAATACA
>CAMMYO010000032.1 GCA_946527885.1 uncultured Candidatus Saccharibacteria bacterium | reverse complement strand
TAGAGAAGTTTCGTGAGCAAATGAATCAGTATTATCGTTCGCTGAAGCTAAAAGATCAGGAGAAGTATCTGCGCGAGTCGAGTGATGTGCTGTTGGCGGATTTTTCGGAGATTGGCGAGGAACTGTATAATGAGATTTCTTTATTAGAGCCTTTTGGCGAGGGAAATAAGGAGCCGATTTTTGAAATCCGCGCAAGGGTGGCCAATGTAAAAGTTCTGAAAGAGAAACATTTGTCGTTAGTTTTGCGTGATAATGATGGTCGTGAGCTGAAAATGATGTGGTTTTCGGCGCCGGCAGAGTATTTGAGCGGTCTTCAGGGTGGCGATGAATTGCGCGTGCAATTTGCCTTGATGCGGAATGAGTGGCGTGGGGTTGTTAAGATTGAGGGGCGGATTATTAGTCTTGAAAGATGTTGCTAGATATGATAAAATCGGCTCAGTATGATTAAAGTAACCCGTAAAGATCAGAACGAGGCAAACGAGAATATTATTCGTCGTTTCAACCGCAAGGTTCTGCAGAGTGGCGTGATGGCTACTGCTAAGGAAGGTATGCGCTTCTCGAAGCCTATCTCCAAGCGTGAGCGCCGTGCAAAAGCAATTTTGCGCGAGAAACGCAAAGCCGAAAAAGCCGAACGCATGAAGTTAGGCCTTAAATAAAGATACCCCCGAACAAGGGGTATTTTTAATGTTCGAAAAATACAAAAAGTAAAGGAGGAGGTAAAATGATTATTCTGTTTGGCCCAGCTGGCAGCGGAAAAAGTGTTCAGGGCAAGATCTTGGCGCAGAAATATGGCTGGGAATGGATGTCGGTCGGGCAATTATTGCGCGACAAGCAAAGCGCGGACTTGGATGAGACCATGCAAAAGGGCGGTTTGGTGGATGACCGAATCGTAGTGAATATGATGCATGATCGCATGATGGAATTAATTTATGCAGGACGGAATGGTATTTTGGATGGTTATCCGCGCGACGAATGGCAGGCGCAGTGGATTGTAAAAAATCAGGACACAAAATATATTCAGGCCGCAATCGTACTTGACGTGCCGCATCAAGAATTGTGGCAGCGACTTGAAGCACGTGGTCGGGTTGACGATACGCCGGAAGCGATTGAAAAACGCTGGGGAATCTTTGAACAAACAATTTATACGATGAAAGAGATGCTCGAGACAAACGGCGTGCCGGTAATTAAAGTAGACGGTACTGGCGAAATCGAGAAGATTACAGAGAGAATTGAACAAATTTTGCGCGACCGCGATATAATATAGAGCATGGATGATAAAAAAGTTAGCGCAATGCGCGCAGGCGGAAAAATTATGGCGCAACTTTTTCGTGAGTTGCGCGAACATACGCAAGTCGGAATGACCGGCAAGGAAGTCGACAAATGGCTAGAGAAGCAAATTTTGTCGGCCGGTTGCGGAATCGCGTATTATGAGCCGGAAGTGAATTTTCCTGGTTGTGTTTGTATTTCGGTAAATAACGAGTTGATTCATGGCATTCCGAAAGATATCGAATTTGAAGAAGGCGATAAGGTTAGCTATGATTTAGTGATCAAGTATCAGGGCTATTATGTTGACTCGGCCTTTACGATGGTCTTAGGGAAGCCAACAGCGGCGCAAAAGCATTTGTTGAGCTATACGGAATCGGCGCTTTACGAAGGCATCGAGCAGGTAAGGCCGGGTGCGAAGTTGGGCGATATCGGTTTTGCGGTGCAACGCCAACTTGAAAAGGGCAAACTTGGCGTGATTCGCGATTATGTCGGCCATGGTATTGGCAAAAAGATGCATATGCCGCCAGAAGTGCCGAATTATGGAAAGCGTGGTCAGGGTATTGTTTTGCAGCCTGGCGACACGATTTGCATAGAGCCAATGTCGAGCCTCGGTAAACCGGATACGGTAGTGGTTGAAGGAGATGACGGCTGGACGGTGTGCCTGAAGGATGGCTCGCTGGGCGCGCATTTCGAGCATACGATTTTGGTGACCGAAGACGGCTACGAGATTTTGACGCAAGAATAGAAAGGATGATACAATACGCTTATGGAAGAAAAAGCACGCTTCGCAGTTGGTATTGATATAGGCACGAACTCGGTTCGCGCGGTAATGGGTACTATCGGAAAAGACGATGAAGTATCGATTGTTGGTTATGGCGAGGTGAGCTCTGAAGGCATGCGTCGTGGTAGCGTTTGTGAGTTGAATTCGCCAGTCAAGGCGATTGATACTTGTTTGCGTCAGGTAGAAGGTATGAGCGGCGTGCCAGTAAATGCGGCAACGGTCAGCATTAACGGTCAGAGTATTTTTAGTACGAAGATTGACGGTATGATTGCGGTTGGCGTAGCTGATCACGAAATCAATGACGAAGATTTGGCGCGAATTGAGGATGCGGCGATAGCGGGGAAAGTTCCGGCAAATCGCAAGACGCTTGAATTGGTGCCTTATGAGTATATCTTGGACGGACAAGGCGGTATTCGCGAGCCTTTCGGCATGAAAGGTGCGCGCTTGGAGATTCGCGCGAACGTAATCTCGACTTTGGCGCCAGATTGTGAGAATTTACAGAAAGTTTGCGAGAGTGCGAGTGTTGAGGTGCGTCGCATGGTGCCATCTGTAATGGCGGCCGCAAAAGCGGTTTTGACGAATAAGCAGCGTGAAAACGGCGTAGGTATCGTCGATTTGGGCGGTTCAACCACGAGCGTTGCGATTTATGAAGAGGGTGAGTTGCAGTATGTTGGCGTCACGCCAATGGGTGGCAATGATATTACGAAGGATTTGGCGACTGTCTTGATGACCGTGCCAGAGATTGCCGAGGAATTGAAGTTGCGATATGTGACCGGCAAATTCGAGGACGGCAAAGATATTACGATTACGCGTGACCACGAAAAGTATGAATTTTCGCGTGAGCAGGTGAATGAAGTCGCCGAAGCGCGTTTGGAAGAGATTTTTGATAATGTACGCAAACATCTAAAGGTGGCAGGATATGACAAGCGCTTGCCGGAGGGCTTGGTGCTAGTCGGTGGTGGTGCGAAGATGCGTGATATCGATGCATTCGCACGCAAGCAAGTCGAGCTGGCGATTAGGGTTGGCAAGCCAGAGAATATTACTGGCGTAGCTGATGATATTAAGAAGCCGGAATATGCAGCGGCGGTTGGCTTGCTGTTTATTGATAGAGATATGCAAGATTTTGCGCCGATTGAGCATATGCCAAAGATTGGCGTAAAGAGCAAGAGCAGTGCCGGTGGATTTCTCAAAAATCTATTTAAGAAGTTCAAATAAGCGGACATCCCCTTACAAGGGGATGTTTTTTGTGGTGGGCGGTGTTGTAAAAAAATGTGTTCAGATGTTATATTAGATATAGAATTTTCAAAAAAGTGAGGAGTTTAAATGCCGGAGATAAAACCTAGCGAAGCTGAAAGCAGCACCGCAAATATCAAGGTGATTGGCGTCGGTGGTGCCGGCGGCAACGCTATTAATCGCATGCGCGAAGTTGGAATTAATGGGGTCGAGCTGATCGCCATTAATACCGATGCACAAGATTTGCGCAAGTCTAAGGCCGATATTAAGGTCCATTTGAAGTCGGGTTCGCCTGATGGCGCTAATGGCGGTTTGCGCAGCATGCTCGGTGCGGGCGCCGACCCTCGCAAGGGTGAGGCAGCAGCCGATGCTAGCCGCGAAGAAATTCGCCAGGTCTTGCAGGGCGCAGATATGGCCTTCGTTACTTTTGGTGCTGGTGGCGGTACTGGTTCCGGTGCCGGTTATATCGTAGCTGAAGAGGCTCGCAATCTTGGCATCTTGACAGTCGGTGTCGTTACGAAGCCATTTGCAATGGAGCTTGAGGTTCGCCGTCAGAACGCTGAGTGGGCGATTGATCGCCTCGCTCGCAACGTTGATGCTTTGATTACGATTCCAAACGAGCGCTTGTTGCAAGTTGTCGATCCAAACATGGGTTGGAAAGAATCCTTTAAGGTCTCGGATAATGTGCTTTGCCAGGCCGTACAGGGTGTAACTGAGATTATTACGAATGTTCACGATATCAACCTCGATTTCGCTGACGTTTGTGCGGTCATGAAAGATGCTGGCTCGGCTTTGATGGGCATCGGTCGCGCTTCTGGCGAAAATCGCGCCGCTTTGGCTGCTCAGCAGGCTATCGAGTCGCCGCTCGTCGAAGTTTCTATCGATGGCGCTCGCGGTGTCTTGTACTTGGTTTCCGGTGGCGAGAATGTCACGATGGCCGAGTTGAAGGAAGCTGGTGAAGTAATCACTCAGAATGTAAGCCCAGATGCAAATGTGATTATGGGTGCTAGCGTTCGTCCAGAACTTGAAGACGAGATTATGGTTACGGTCATTGCGACGGGCTTCGATTCGCAGTATTTTAGCGACGATCCGCGTGCGATGCGCCAGGAGCCATCTTATGTTGCTAGCATGAATTCTCCAGTAGACGAACCAACTCCTGTTGAGACTGAGCCAGTTGCGCCAAGCATGCCAACTGCTCCTGTAGTCGAGGAAGAGATGGATGATCCGAAAGTTGCAGAGACGGAGAGCGCGGACTTTACGGCTGCTACCTCGGTAAATATGTGGACGAGTCCAAATTTCAACACTGATTCTGACGAGAATGATATTCCGGCAATCTTGAGGCGCAAAAAGAAGAATAACTAAAGAAGGAGAAACTTTGCATGAGCCAATTCAAAATAGGTGAAAGCAAGGTGATTGAAAGTCGCGAGTCGCAAGACGGTACCATGATTAGGCGCCGTCGCGTCTCGCTAGACGGAAAGCATCGCTTTACGACATACGAGAGGATAGAGCGTCCTGGTTTGATGATTCGTAAGCGAAGCGGTGCGCGCGAAGCGTTTAGTCGCGAAAAGATGGCGAGCGCGGTGCGTACGAGCGTAGGTAAGTACTTCGATAGCGATTCGGATGTTCAGAGCGTGATTGATCGCGTGGAAGATGAAATCTATGCGATCGGCAAGGAAGAAATTCCTTCCAAGATGATTGGCGAAACGATTCTCGGAGTGTTGTCCGATGTAAATGAGATGGCGTACGTGCGTTTCGTGAGTGTGTTCCGAGAGTTCAAGACGTTGGAAGAGCTTGAAAAATGCATCGAAGAGCAACGCGCAAAAATGGCCGAAAAAGCCAAGATGAAAGTTAAAGATTAAGGAGCATCTATGAGGGTGGTAATGATTTGGCGTGATAATCAAGATTATTCACGGACCGTGATTGATTGGTTACACGACTTTGAACGAAGAACCGGCAAAT
Organism: uncultured Candidatus Saccharibacteria bacterium; assembly: GCA_946527885.1. Classification (GTDB taxonomy): domain Bacteria; phylum Patescibacteriota; class Saccharimonadia; order Saccharimonadales; family Saccharimonadaceae; genus UBA2834. The sequence goes on along the minus strand of CAMMYO010000032.1, from coordinate 6,323 downwards.
TGCCAGAGAGCTTTTCGCCAGATGAAGGAGATGGGCAGAATTTGGCAAGAGTTTACGATGTAGTGGAATATCCGACCATCTTGGCGCTAGACGATAGCGGTAAAGTCCTGCAAGAATGGCGCGGAGAAATGATGCCACAAGTCAATGAAGTTTCGTACTACATGCTAGATAACTAGGCTATCTAGCATTTTTGTGGTATAATTGGGGTAATAGGCGTTTGAGCAGCTATCAACTGCGAGCTAGCGAAAGAAAGGCGTGAGCTGAGTAGAATCGCTCGTGAGTCCGCGTAAGTGAAAAACAAAGAGTGCTAGTCGATAGACTAGAAATTGGATGGTACCGCTCAAAAATGAGTTCCAATGAAAAATTGGAATTTTTTTATTCAAAAAAAGAAAGGAGAGTGTGTATGAAATACAAATATGGTCAACGTCGTCGCGCAAGCGAATACGAAAAAGCGCTGATCGAAGACTGGAAAAAGCACAAGACTTTTGAAAAGTCGATCGAGCAACGTGATATTGACAATTCTTATGTTTTTTACGATGGGCCGCCATTTATTACAGGTATGCCTCATCATGGTACGCTCTTGTCGAGCGTTGTGAAAGATGCCGTGCCGCGCTATTGGACAATGCAGGGCAAGCGTGTTGAACGCCGTTGGGGTTGGGACTGCCATGGTTTGCCGGCAGAGAACTTTGTCGAGAAGCAGCTTGGTATTACGGATCGTCGTGATATTGGTACGAAGATTTCGCTCGAAGATTATATCGTGAAGGCACGCGAGTCGATGGTAGCTAACTCTGAGACTTGGCGCGGTACGATTGATCGCATTGGCCGCTGGGTAGATTTCGATAACTGCTATCGCACCATGAATAAGGACTTCATGGAATCGGTTTGGTGGGCCTTTAAGACTCTTTATGAAAAGGGCAAGATTTACGAAGGCGAAAAGGTATTGATGTTCGATACTAAGTTTGCGACCCCTGTCTCTAAGGCGGAAGTAACGATGGATAACGATGCGTACCAGACGGTAACCGATCCGAGCGCATATGTATTCTTTAAGCTCGTTGACCGCGACGAATACATTATGGCCTGGACGACGACGCCTTGGACTTTGCCAGCAAATATGGCTTTGGCAGTGTCTGAGAAGTTAGAATACGGCTTGTATGACGTCGATGGCAAGAAAACGATTATGGCTAAGGTTTTGGCCGAAAAATTGCTTGGCGAGGCTCCTAAGGCTCTTAAAATGTATTCTGGCGCTGACTTGGAAGGCTTGAAGTATGAGCCGCTCTTCGAAATGGACGACGATATCCAGAAAGACAAGAACGCGCACAAGGTTTGGGCGGCAGATTTCGTTTCTGCTGAAGACGGTACGGGTATTGTTCATATTGCGCCGGCTTATGGTGAAGACGACTTTGCGCTCGGTAAAAAGAACAAGATTCCAACCCGTCACACGATTGATGACAATGGTTATTATTTCCCAGAGTGGGCAGAGAAGTTGCGCGAAATTGGCGTCCGCGATACTGATGATGGTGGTATCGAGGTTTGGGCGGCAAATAAATATATCGCCAAGTGCCTCGAAGAAAAGGGCGTTATCTGGAAGATTGAGTATATCAAGCACGAGTATCCATTTAATCCTCGCTCGAAGCAGCGCATTATGTATCGCGCGATTCCGAGCTGGTTCTTCGATATCGAGGGCAGCAAGCCTTTGATGCTCGAGAAGAACGAGGGTATTAACTGGTTCCCAGAGCACTTGAAGCATGGTCGCTTCGCGAAGAATATCGAGCAGGCACCAGATTGGAATCTGAGCCGTGATCGCTTTTGGGCAACCGCAATGCCGGTTTGGCGTGGCGATAAAGGCACTTTGAAGGTGGTCGGTTCTTACGATGAGCTTTACGAGCTGTCCGGCGTGCGTCTCGAAGATTATCATCGCCCATGGGTTGATGAGATTGAGTTCGATATCGATGGGGAGCACTTTACGCGCGTTGATAAGGTGCTGGATTGCTGGTTTGAATCTGGTTCGATGCCGTTCGCTCAGCTGCATTATCCATTCGAGAACAAGGAGAAGTTCGAGAAGAATTATCCGGCAGACTTTATCGTGGAATACGTCGGTCAGGTGCGTGCGTGGTTCTATTATGTCCATGCGGTAAATACGGCGCTCTTTGGTGATAAGGCATACAAGAACGTGATTACGACTGGTACTTTGGCCGGTAACGATGGTCGCAAGATGAGCAAGTCGCTCGGTAACTATACTGATCCGAATGTCTTGATGGATCAATATTCGGCGGATGCTTTGCGCTTCGTGATGCTTTCGAGCCCAGTTTTGGCGGGCGAGGATTTCGCTTTGCTAGATAAGGACGTCTCGGATACGGCACGCAAGCTGACGATGATTTGGAATGTCTATGACTTCTTTACGATGTATGCCGAAGTTGATGGTTGGGATCCGAATAATAGTTGGAAGCCATCCGGTAAGACGACTTTTGGTGATTTGAAGAATCCGCTCGATCGCTGGATTATCTCGCGTTTGCATCAGGTGAAGGGCGAAGTAATCGAAGGTATGGGCCAGTACAATATTCCGAAGGCTTTGGCTGGCGTCTTGCCATTCATTGATGATCTTTCGAACTGGTTTGTACGTCGTTCGCGCCGCCGTTTCTGGAAGTCCGAAGATGATGGCGACAAGGCAGAGGCTTACTGGACGCTCTATACGGTGCTCGTGAAGTTCGCTGCGATAGTGGCGCCATTTGTGCCGTTCTTGGCCGAAGAGTTGTACCAGAATATGACTGGTGGCGAAGAGAGTGAGTCGGTGCATCTTTTGAATTATCCGAAGAATGTCGAAGTTGATCAGAAAGTCCTGGACGATATGGCTCGTTGCCGCGCGATTATTACGGAAGGCTTGGCTTTGCGTATGGATCGCAACGACGAGTTTGGTCAGATTAAGGTACGCCAGCCGCTCGCAAAGCTGACTTACGGTGGTGAGAAGTTGGACGAATTTTATGAGCAGATTATCGCCGAAGAGGTGAACGTAAAGTCCGTGAAGCATGGTAAAGAGTTGAAGCTCGACAAGAAGCTAACGGACGAGTTGCGCGAAGAAGGCTTTGTGCGCGAATTGATTCGCTTCGTGCAATCTGCTCGCAAGAAGGCTGAGCTCAATGTTGATGATCGCATCAAGTTGAGTGTTTCTTGCGAAGTGCCAGAGAAGTTCGTGGAGACTTTGAAGAGTGAAGTCTTGGCAACGACGCTTGATGACGGTAATTACGCTTACGATGAAGTTGTAAAGGTTAATGGCGAAAACGTAACGATTTCGCTCGAAAAAGAGTAGAGTAGAGCGCAGAAATATACCCTTCGGGGTATATTTTTTGTGGTTAAAATGCGGCAGTGGAAATATTTTGGTGAAAAATCAAGAGCGCTTTGACCCCTGTTAAATTTGACAATTTTTGAAAAAATAGCATAAGCATTATTGACAAAAATGCCCCAATGTGCTACACTATGGACAGTTAGATAAGAAAACAAATAAAAACAAATCTAACAAAAATAAAAAATAATATATAAATACAAAAACAAAACAAATTCCGTTGGGTATCAGGAAAACAAAATAGGAGAAATAAAAAATGTCAATCCATGATGAAACCTTCAACATTCCGCAAAGTACCCAAGCTGATATTAAAAATACGGGCTGGGAAATAGTAGAGAATAATAACGAAGACGTTGATGGTTTAAGCTACGAAACTACCAATCCGGGCGTACCGGTAATTCCGGAACAAGGATCTACGGACGAAGAAACTTTAGCTAGAATCAAAGCAGCGAAGAGGGTTGGTGGCTTTATATTCAAACGCTATAAAGCGCTTCATATGAAGGCGGCCTAATATAGAATCCTGAATTGATATATATAATATATGACGATAAAAAAGAAAAATAAAAATAACAAGAATCCGCCATAAAGCGGACGCCGCGAATATAAAAGAAACGGCCAGCAAATAGTAACTATAAACGAAAGGAGAGTCTATAAGTTAGAGCTGAACAATAAAATAGAAAGAGGTAAGTCTATAAGATAGAGAAAGAAAGAAAAAGAAAAAATAAAAAGCAGCAGAAAGCTGTTTGAGAATAGAGCTACTTGTTCAGGGTAGCTCTATTTTTTGTGCGAATAAAGAGTAATATTAAAGAATGTGTTCAAAATTGTATAAAAAAGTTATTCAAATAAAATTAGCATAAGATGCTTGACACGGTAGTAGTGCTAGTGGTAAATTTGTGAAAAAGGTCAAAATAAAAAAGTTAAAGAAGAGGAAGAGAGAAATGTCAAACCCTGAATCATCGAGCGGCGGCAAAGAAGCAAACAAGAACGCTTGGACCGTTGCAATGGGTAGCAATGAGTACGGCATCCATATACCGATGCCTGGTGAGGTTGATTATCATCAGTCGAATGGCGAGGTAGATATTAGCGCTATGGATATTCCGGCGGTAGCTGTTACTCCGGCTGCACCTGAAACTGCACCTTCGACGCCGACAATGGAGTCAATTGAAGTACCGCAAAGCATGCCGGTTGCCCCTAAGGCTAGAGAGGGCGAACCGATCTCAATGCCGTCAATCGAGGATATCCCAACACCAGCAACGATTGCTGCCGGTGAGACTGTAGGCAAACCAGCCGAAGAAAATGTAATGCCTTCGATTGAGGTTCCTGAAATCGAAACAGCTGGTTCTGCGCCTGCAGAAGAAGCCGAAACGGCTGAAAAGCGTGAGATTTCGACCGCGGAATACAATCGTATCGCAGCAGGCTTTACGCATATTGCTGATTTCTATAAGTATCAAAGCCAACTCGGTCTTCCTGAAGAACAGGCTGCGCTTGGTATTGTCGGTATGGAAGAATGGTCTGACGAGACAATGGCTAAGTATATGGAGCTTGTGAAGGCTGGCGGTTCACGTGTTGATTACGAAGGTCGCACGCGCAAGCATCTCGAAGAGCAGGGCCTGAGCTATACTGCGCCAGAGACCGGTAAGAGCGTTGCTGAGCGCATGAGTGAAGCGCAAAGCAAGTTGGTTGGTCTGTCTGATTACGTAAGCGGCGATGAAGGTATCACGAATCGCGTCGCTGAAATGATTCGCAAAAATGACGTTGATGGTCTAGAGCAGATAATTGCCGAGGCCGAGGCAGCTAAGGCGGCAGCCGAAGCGGCAAAGAAGCCAGAGGCTCCAACTCCAGCACCTGAAACTCCAACTCCGGAAAATCCTACTTCGGAGACTCCAACTCCGGAGACTCCGACTTCAACTTCAACCCCAGAGAATCCAACTCCAGAGGGGCCAGCTGATGGCGAAGAGTTTGATCCGGCTGAAAACTGGGGTCCAGAAAACCCAACTCCAGCTGCACCTGAATCGGGCAGTCAAAAACCTGAGCGCTTTGAGAAAATTAGCAACTTCTTTAGGAAGTGCGGTAAGAAAATCGTTGCTGCTGCTTTGGCGGTTGGTCTCGTATTTGGCGGCATTGCAATCGCAAAGAATCTTCGCAATGGTAATGCGAAACCAGAGATGCCAAAGACTACCTACACGCAGACAATTGACGGTGAAAGGGCTGTGCAGACAGAGACAGATAATGGTAGTCCAGATGAGGAGCAAGATCCGACCGAAGAAGTATCCGAAAAGAAGGAAGCAATGGAGCGCATGGGTTCGCACCTTGGCCGTTGGGCTGAGCGCGACGGTAGCGGTCCAAACCACCTAAAGAATGGTCAGTACGATTTCGACGACTTCGATGGTACGGTCGGTGAGTTCGGTAACGAGAGCTTGGACGATGACGGCATTAAGCAGGCCCTCTTTGAGACAAGCACGCAGCTTGATGCAACGATTGCTGGTAGCGTTTTGCGCGCCGTACATGAAGGCGTAAGCTTTGATGGCGTAACGGAAGGCATGACTGACGACCAGATTGAAGAGAAGTTGCGTACCGATCCAGACTTTAAGAAGGCCACGGTTGAGCGCTTGGCTCAAATTATGGATGAAGGTACTTTGAGCCGCGCTACGGTTTCAGGTAAATTCAATAACGAGTATGTTCGCTACATCGGCGGCGACGGTGGCTACATGAATCCTGATAACTACGACATGGTTCAGAGCCCGACTAACGAAAATGATACGCCGGTTTATATCATTAACTTCGAAGGCGCCGACTTGATGTACAAGTATATGTGCGCTCAGCCAATTACTTATGTTGAAGTTCCTGGTATTCCTGATATTCCAACGTTTGTCGTGACAACTCCGCCACCGGAAACTACGACAACTACGACAACAACCGAGACAACTCCAAAGGAGACAACGACGACCTCGACCGAAACAACTCCAAAGGAGACAACGACGACCTC
>CAMMYO010000031.1 GCA_946527885.1 uncultured Candidatus Saccharibacteria bacterium | reverse complement strand
ATGGTGCGCCCGACTAGACTCGAACTAGCACAGCCGTTTGAATAGCCACTAGCACCTCAAGCTAGCGTGTCTACCAATTCCACCACGGGCGCAATACCAGAATTATATCACGCCCTTCATTATTTGTAAAACGCTTATGGTGTAAGTCGTACAGTTCCCTTTTCGACCGCCCAATGATTCACATCGGAAAATCGATCCAAACCATCAATCATCGTCAAGTTTTCCGAGTAAATCTGCGCATTCGAGCTGAAGTAATAGCGCATCGTCGACTGGTACAGACCAATCGCCGGCACATCGTCCACCCAGCGACGCAAGAAGCTTTCGTATTTCTTTTTGCGCAACGCGCGGTCAGTCGTCATACGCGCCGACAATAGCGCATCGTTCGCCAAGCCATTCGAATAATTACTCAAATTCCAACCCGACTCGCTCACCTGACGCGCACCGTAATACACATACGGATCGGCGCTAACGCCAAGGTCAATCTCATAAATCAAAATGTCATAGTCGCGCGGCTTTACGACCGTCGAGAAAAAATCAGCCGCACCTTGATTCTCATCATAGCTATTCAGAACAATCTCAAAGCCAAAATCACGCAATGCTTTCGTCAGATTCTCCGCCACCTGCTGCATTTTGCCGCGGTTCTGCACCGCCAAATTCAACTTCAAAGTATCGCCACTATCGTTCTTTAGCTTACCGTCCTCGCTTTCGTGGAAACCAGCCTCTTCCAGCAGACTCTTCGCCGAATCCAAATCTACGCCCGGAATCACCGGCATTTCCATACCTTCGTTCTGCGAATCCAAAATTGGATAATCTAGGCGCGAACTGCTCAATTCTTCGCCTAAAACACTATCAATATCGACAATCTTGCGAATCGCCTGACGAATCTTCACTTCTTTCAATACGCCATCGCGCGTATTCAAGAATGCGTAAACGCCACCATTAACTTTGCTCGAGCGCATGCTGACCGTCTTTGGCAAACCATCCACATCGTCCGTCAATTCAGCCGTCGCCGTCACGTCGAGACTCTTTAGCGCGGCTTCGATTCCGCTCTTCGTCTCGAAAGTCTTTACCGTAAAGCTGGCGAGTTGCGCATTCACATTGAAATAATTCTCGTTGCGATTTAAATAAATAATCTGCAAAGCATCGCCCGTAAGACCGCTACCGACCTGCATCGCGTTCAGAGTGAACGGACCCGACACGATTGGGTGCATCGAAAAATCATTTTCGTAGACCAAGGCCGGCGTAACATCCTTGAAAGCGTGCGCCGGAATCAATGGGAATTCCAAAGTATCCATAAAGTCCAGATAAACCGACGGCAAGGCAAACTTCACGGTCTTATCATCGACCTTCTCGATTTTCACGTTCGAGAAATCAGCTGAAACCGTCGTCTTCGCTGCACTATTCGTAATTAAGCCAATCGTATAAATCACATCGTCAGCCGTAATCGCCTCGCCATCCGACCATTTGATATTGTCACGCAATACCATTGTCCAAGTTTTGCCATCGTCGGACATAGTGAGTGTTTTTGCCAGCTCGCCCTTCAAATGACCAGAAGCATCTGCCGAGAACAGATTCGCAAACATCAATTTTGCGAGCACTTTCTCAGAACTCGTCGCCGCGTAAAGCGGATTCATCGAGTTTACTTTACCCAGCGTACCTTCGGAATAATCGCCGCCCGCACGGTAAGCTTCCGTCTCGTAAGATTCGCCATACCAAATCATCTGTACGATCGACATCAAAAATACGACCGTAATCAGCAGCAGCCATTCCGCCACCCACAAACGCACCTCGCGCACGTTTTTCAAGCGGCCAACAAAAAGCAACTTAAAATGATCACTGATTTTTTCTAACAGCTCACGAAACCACCGTAACGGCGTTCTTCGTTCTCTCTTTTGCCCACTCTTTTCTAATTTGTTTTTCATTTATCCAATTACTAAAACTGATAGAATCGATAGTACGAAAATCACCGCAACAACAATCGTCACGTTAAAAATCGACTTCTCCAATCCACGACGTTCGGTATAGAGCTCGCCAGAGCCGCCCATACCTGCACCAAGCGAAGCACCGCGTTGCTGCAACAAAATCAAAAGAACCAACAGAATCGCTGAAACTAAAGTCACATTATTACAAAACACACCTATATTCATATGTCTATTTTATATCAGCCACCACTAAATTGACAAGGTAGTTAATTATTGAAACCACGATACAACTCAAGAGTGCCCCGAGAAAATCAATCTTCACTTCCGGTACTAGCCACACCGTTAAGCCAACCATCGCTGCGTTAATCAGTAGCGTAAAAATCCCCAGCGTGCCATAAATCAGCGGCAATGCAAAAATCGTCAAAATCGGCTTTACGATCGAGTTTACCAACGAGAAAATCAGACCCACGACCGCGTAAAACAACACCGAATCGCGCACCGCTTCGGCGCCTTCGATAAAACGCCCGAACCAATTCAAACAAACCCACATTGCCACGCTAGAAACTAGCCAACGGAACAAAAACGACAATGCTTGCTTTTTAATCATAATTACTATTTTAACGCATCGCGCCGTTTTAGTAACGTATGGTATTGAATTGCGAAACGATGACTCTCCTCGTCAATGCGCGCAATCAGTTTCGCCACATGCCCATCTGGCTGCAACTCGACCATATTATAATCTTCCTCGCCGACCGGAATCACGATTCGCACACGCGCATTCTTGCCATGATCGCCGCTCTTGTCGCGACCGATCACCGGAATCTGCGCCGCTCGCAACAAGTCGCGCACTGCCGAGATTTGCCCGACCGAACCATCCAACACGATCAAATCTGGACACCCCCAATCCTTCAGATGATTCAAGCGTCGAGATATCACTTCGCGCATACTTTCCGGATCATTATTTTGCTGTTTGCGCAATTTAAAGCGTCGGTATTTCGTACGCTCTGCTGCACCATTCAGGAAGCAAACCATCGAACCAACTACGTTCGTACCAGATTGATGACTAATGTCGTAACCCTCGATGCGCACCGGCGGATGCTGCAAACCCAACATCTCCTGCAGATCCAACAAAGCCTGATCCGACGAAATATCCAAAAATTCCTTATCCGAGAACACAATTTTCGTACCGAGCCCTTTCAGGCCAAAATACTGATTGCGATATTTTGCCGCTTTTTCGTACTCGCCATTGTCGGCCGCCTCATACATCAGCTTCTCTATATCGCGCACAATCTTTTTGCGATTCCCTTTTAGATAACTAATCATGCGCCGCAAATTATGCTTGTAATCACGCGCATTCATCTTGCCAACTTCGATTCCAGGCGTCAAACCCAAATCCGTATTCAGAGTCTTCTTGCCATCATATGGCTTGTCGTAATACGGAAAAATCTTGCGCAAAATCCGCAAAGCCCGCGCGATTGCCGTCTTACCATAGTATGGTCCAAAATACTCCGCACCGTCATCCTCCGGATTCCGCGTCATCGTCACATACGGCACCTCTGATTTCATATCGATGCGTACGTAGCAGACCGTCTTATCGTCGCGCAACAAAATATTCCACTTCGGCATATAGCGCTTAATCATCTCGCTTTCGAGAAACAGCGCATCCATCTCGGTATCTACTACAATCCAGTCCGTATCGTCGATTTCCGCCACCAACGCTCGCGTTTTCGCGTCTTTGCGCTCTGGCGCCTGAAAATACTGTCGCACACGATTTTTAAGGATAGCCGCTTTGCCCACATAAATTACTTCACCATCACGATTCTTATGAAAATACACCCCAGGCGCTGCGGGTAACTTTTTTAATTTCTCTTTTAGTTTTGGCGTAATCGAAACAATCATGCTTATCAATATATTAACAAAAAACCGCCCTTTCGGGCGGTGATTTTATTCCGTCTGCGAAGTTTCCTCGTTAGTTTTCAATCCAAATAGCTTCGCGAAATATTCTTCATTCATTGATTCGGCGCGACGACGCGTAAGATCGCTAAAGCCTTTGATACAGGCCGAGTCACACCCAGTCTTTCGCCTTGCATTCTCGAGTACAATTGGTTGCGATACATCGTTCAAGTTTTTGCGCAAATCAGTCAACAATTCATCGTAGCTATGACTATCATTCTTGAATAGTGACTGATAATCTTTATTCTCGCCTGCCTCGATCACGATTTGGCGTGTTTCGTTCGCAAATTCAAAGCTCACTTTTTTCGCTTTATCGGCACTCTCCATATCGAGCGTTATCTTTACCGAATAGTCACCCCAGCACTGAGTCAAAGCTTCTATTTCGTTAGAATTCACCCTATCCAGCCAGCCTTGCCACTCTTCGGCCGAAGCGTACACCTTATAAGTCGAACCATTCTTCTGCATATTGTTCGCTGGAATCTCCGCGCCTTGCAGCATATGCGCCACCGAATCGCGCAAACCATAATTCAAAAAACGCATGCAGTTCGCCTCGGCGCCATACTTCTCATCCATCAGCGACAAAACATGCTCATACTCTTTACTACTCAACTTCGTCCAGCGATTTGTTAGCGACGCACGATTCTTCTCTGCAAACTCGTTCAAATATTTGCCGCCATTCCCCGCATCCAAGATATTCGCTTCTCTGTTCTTTGCGAGCATCGTGTCAACGCTATTGAAGCGCACATTCACATTGCCATCGTTAGCATCGACAATGTTAAAATCGACATCACCATCGCGCTTTACATGAACTTCACCAAAGCCCTGCTCCAGATGTAAATCAAACTGTGACACTTTTTCTTCTTCACCCTCAATCACGCGCGCAGTACCACTAAAGCTCCGTGTATCATTCGGTGTCACTAAGCCAATCAAAGCCTTGTTCAAATCACTTGCGGAATCACTACTGCCCTTATTCGCAAAAGCCGCCACGCCACCGATGCCGAGTACTACAATTGCAGCTCCGATCACATATTTTATCGCGCCTAGCGAACGCCTCTCGGACTTAGTTTCGATTTTCTCGACTTTCTCCGCTTCGCCACCATGCGTCGACACAATCGCCGTATGAATTTCTGTCGACTCTTTCTTTGCCTCGGAAATATCTTCCTTACTCACATCAATCGGCTTTTTCGCAACTTCGCTGGCTAGCTCCTCTTCGGCGCGCATTTTTTCCTCGATGCGACGTCGAGTTTCTTCCTTGCGCAAAGAAATAAAATCAATAATAAACGGCCTGCGGAAACGCTCAGATTCCAAATCAATCGCCTCAGCATAATCAACTTCGATAAAGCCCAAATCCGTCAATGGCGCCTCTTCAAATTTTTTCTTCGGCTCCGGTTTTGGTTCCGGCTTCTCTGATTCCACTTTTGGCGCCGACTCAACGACACTAGATTTTTTAGCACCTTGATCCTTGCTTACTCGCTCCGCCTCACGTGATAACGCGCGACTCTCCGCCGTTGCCAAGAACATGTCCATTTTTACGCCATGAGCAGACTCACTCTTTTCAGGCGCATTGTTCGTTTTTGCCGGTGCCGGATCTTCTTTCAGCGCAAAATTACCCAAATCGTACTTTTTCGGCCCATTATTAATAGCACCATCCAAACGATTCGTTTGACTTAGATATTTTTGCGGTGGAGTAATCGCACCGCCGAGCCGTGACAAGCGCGACTCGGCAGATTGCCTCCCCAGATTTTTGTCTTCTGGAGTCATTTTTGATTGCTCTATAGATTTTCTTCAGTGTTTTCTTCTACGACTTCACCAGCGTTTTCTTCAACTTCGCGTACAACCTTACAGTTGTGATTGCGAGCACAGACCTCGACGGATTCATACTTGTTCATCAAATCGCTAGCAAGCATGCAGAAGCGAACTGCAACTGCAGCGAAAATTACAGTTGTACAAGCAAACAATACATAGAAGAAAGTATACTTGCCGCTTACTTGATGCTCATCTGGCCTTTTTTCGTCAAACAACGAAATAGGCAATTCTTTCATACTCTTCTTTGCAGTTGAGTGCTTTGCAGTGCTGGTGCTTTTTGCACGAGTCGTAGTTTTCTTTTTCGCGGCGGTCTTTGTCGCCATGGCTTTTGCCCTCCTTTTTTGGATTGATTACATCAAATAATGCTTTTGCTTAAATTTTAACACATCCTTTCATTTTTTTGCACAAAGATGCGACATTTTTCTATATTTTTCCCGTGCTATAATTGACTCAGAGCAATTATTTTGATTGCGAAAAGAAAGGTTTAAAAGGCATAAACATGCAGAAAAACAACTTCAATATAAAATACATCAAAGCCCGCCAAATTCTTGATTCGCGTGGCAATCCGACCGTGGAGGCGGATGTTGTACTAGAAAGCGGCCATGCTGGTCGTGCCGCCGTTCCGTCCGGTGCATCTACCGGTGCTGGCGAAGCTCTCGAGCTCCGCGATGGCGACAAAGCTCGCTACCTCGGCAAAGGTACTCTCAAAGCCGTCTGGAACGTCAACAACAAAATCGCTGATGTTCTTATCGGCAACGATGCCAGCGACCAAAAGCAAATCGACAAGCTCATGCTTGACCTCGATGGCACCGAAAACAAGTCCAACCTCGGCGCAAATGCTATCTTGGCCGTCTCTTTGGCCGCCGCAAAGGCTGTCGCACACGCTAAAGGCATGCGCTTCTACGAATATGTCGCCGAAATCGCCGGCACAACCGATCAAATGTGCCTCCCGATGCCGATGATGAACGTCATGAACGGTGGCGCGCACGCTGACTGGTCGACCGACTTCCAGGAATACATGATCATTCCAGTTGGCGCCGGCAATATCAACGACGCTGTCCGCATGGGTGCAGAGGTCTTCCACAATCTCAAGAAGATTTTGAAAGAGCGCAACTATGCTACTACCGTCGGCGATGAAGGCGGTTATGCTCCATTCGTCAAAGATGGCAACAACGAACCACTCGAGCTCATCAAGCTCGCCGTCGAAGCCGCCGATTATCGCCTTGGCGAAGACATCGCTATCGCTATGGACATCGCAAGCTCCGAATTTGCCGAAGGTGACCACTACGAACTCAAGACCAATGGCGAACATAAGACTTCTGAGGATCTCGCTAACTGGTACCAGTGGATTACCGATACCTATCCAGTAGTTTCCATCGAGGACGGTCTCGGCGAAAACGACTGGGATGGCTGGAAGATGCTCACCGAGCGCTTTGGTGACAAGATTCAGCTCGTCGGCGACGACCTCTTCGTAACCAACTCGAAGCTCCTCCAAAAAGGTATCGACATGAAGGCTGCTAATGCCATCTTGATTAAGCCAAATCAGATTGGTTCTCTCACTGAGACTATCGACGCCGTTTTGCTTGCCAAGAAGAATGGCTACAACTGCGTCATGTCGCACCGCTCTGGCGAAACCGAGGATACTTCTATCGCTCACCTCGCTGTCGGTCTTGGTACTGGTCAGATTAAGACTGGTTCCCTCAGCCGCTCCGAGCGCATCGCAAAGTACAACGAGCTTATGCGTATCGCCGAGGCGAACAGCACGCTCGCTCTTGAAAATCCATTCAAGAAATAGTCCGCGCGAACCAAAACAAACCGCCAGCGTAAAACTGGCGGTTTTCTTATGCTATGAAAATCCCGCCCTTTCGGGGGGGCGGGATTTGTTTTTAAGGAGATTCAATTGCGTTCAGTAGGCGGTACGTGCGTGTCATAAAACGCCGATGATGCCAAGTCGCCGTCGTATTCGTAGAACGCCCGAGTGAAACGCTCGAAGCTATGAGCACCGAATGCGTCAACCAACTCGACCGGACGATCTCCGCCCTTATTGACGGCGCCGACCTTCATGGCAACGTAATAATCGCCAGCATCATACGCAAGCGCATCAAAACGATAAACCAGGCTATCGACGTCCACGCGAATATCCATGCTGCGCCGCTGTATCTTCATGTTCAGACAATCAACCAGCACAAACTCCTTCGTATCTGCGTCAAAGTACGCCATTCGATTAATCGAGAGGCAATTCTCGCCCGCATATTTCACGGTCTCTGCAAAGCACCGAACACCATAGCGACTGTTCATTTGGTCGATACTGCTAAATCCGCTACACATGCGATTACGCTCATCCTCGCCGCAAATCGGCATCACCTCGAGGCGGCGATTGATACTGATCAAGAAGTCGGGATACAGGAATTTGTCCGCCTCATCCATGCACTCAAGAGACTCGAAGTAAGATTCCCCCTCCTCGAGCTTGAAGAACAGTAACCACTGCTTCGTGCCTCCGTTGCGCGACGGCGCAACAAGAATACGAAAAATGCCTTCGGGCCACCAGGCCGCCTTTTCCTGCTTGATCACCGCTCCGTCCTCATCAAAGAAGACGTCTCCTGTCGTATCGAGTCGTACGCAACGCCCCGCACATTCGATTTTGAGTCCAGGCCATTTCATCTGTTCGCTCATATTCGATTCCTCCAATCAAAAAGTACTCCCGGGCGCCGGATTGCGCACCAGGTTATACCTATATTATATCACAAAATGCGCAAAAAATCAATGGCAGCCCTTCCTGCCGCCATTGATTCTAATCTTGCACTTCTCTATTTTTCGTAGCCAGGCTTACCGAGCAATTCAAACATACGGTTCTTGTAAGCTTCCACGCCAGGCTGATTAAACGGATTCACGCCCAGCAAGAAACCACTCAATGCACAGCTCATTTCGAAGAAATAAATCAATGCACCAAGCGAGCGCTCGTCAATCGCTGGCATCGTCACGCGCAAAATCGGCAAACCGCCCGCCAAATGCGCATCGCGCGTAGCTTCCATCGCCGTCTTATTAATCCAGTCGAGCTCCTTGCCTTCGAGATAGGCCAAACCGTCCAGATTTTCGCCAAATTCCGGTACCGTTACGCCATCATCGCTCGCCGCAATCTCAACAAAAGTCTCGAACAGCGCGCGGCGACCTTCCTGAAGGTATTGTCCCATCGAGTGCAAATCCGTCGAATCGATCACGCTGGCCGGGAAAATACCCTTGCCTTCCTTACCCTCGCTTTCGCCAAATAGTTGCTTCCACCATTCATTGAAATAACTAAAGCTCGGCTCAAAATTCGCCAAAACCTCGATGTCGCGACCTTGGCTCAGTAAAGTATTGCGCACCGCCGCATATTCGGCCGCCACGCCGCCATCAGAAATCAAAGCCGCACGCTCCTCGGCTGCGCCATCCATCAAGCTCGTGATATTAATGCCAGCCGCCGCGATCGGCAACAAGCCTACCGCCGTCAAAACCGAGTAGCGACCACCAATATTATCTGGCACCACAAAGCTCTCGTAACCGTTCGCAACCGCCTCATCATGCAATGCGCCCTTCTTCGCGTCGGTCGTTGCATAAATGCGCTTTGCTGCCTCTTCGGCGCCATATTTCTCAATCAATTTTTGCTTGAATACACGGAAAGCCACCGCCGGCTCAGTCGTCGTACCGGACTTCGAAATCACATTAATCGAAAAATCCGCATCGCCCAACTCTGCCAAGGCTTTTTTCAGAGCATATGAACTCAAACAGTTACCTGCGTAAATAATCTTCGTACGACCGCGCTCGCCACCAAGCGCCTCAATCACTGCGCGATGGCCGAGATAACTACCACCAATACCAATACAAACTAGATAGTCCGAATCGGAATTAATCTTCTCCGCAGCTTTCTGAATACGCACAAACTCGTCGCGATCGAAATCCTTTGGCAAATTGACCCAACCGCCAAATTCGTCTTCTTCGGCGCGCGCCACAAGCGTCTTCGCCTGTGCAACCAAGCCAGCATAGCTCTCGCCATCGATATCATCTGTTAAATCAAATTTGAAATCTATCATCCAACCTCCTTAATGTTTTTAGTATAGCATCAAAAAACTCCGCGCATGGCGGAGTTTTCATTTATAAACTAACTGCAATATCGTGCAAATCTGTGCTCGTCAACGTGCCACTATCATCTGTAATTAGATAGAAGACGCCGCCATTTACCCAAGCCGCGTTCGAGCCACTCATGTAGATCGTTAAGCCCTGGCCTTTCGTGACCGCGTAGTCATCCCATTCCTTCTCGACGAAATTCGACAACACCGCCGCTGAATCCCAACCAGATTTCTCTTCATAGAGCATAAACTTGTGCGATTTGTCATCCTTGAATGCCATCGTAATGCGACCATTCTCTTCTTTTACGAGACCATCGAGACGATAACTGCTTGGCACAAAGCTCGGATAAGCCTTGCTGATGCCGGTCTGCATTGCTGCAACGCGCACTGACAAATCTGGCAAATTAGCATAAACCAAATAGCCAACCAGAGCCAACACGACCGTCGCCATCGCCATACTGACAGCGAAAGTCTTTTTCTGCCAAAAATGACGTTTCTGCGGCTGCGTTTCGTCAAAATCCGCCTCTTCTTTTACGGCCGACATCTTCTTTAATGCCTGCTGAATCGCGCGATCCTTGATTTCCTGCGCACTCATCCGTTCTGGAGCTGGCGCACGACGTGCCGCCATTCTCGCACGAGCGATTTTCGCAACTTCTGGTTGCTGAACACAATCTTTACCCAATTGCTGACCACTCTTGCGCTTGCTCACTAGCTTCGATGCCGCAATCGCAGTGCTACTCTTCTGAGCCTTCGGCTGTTGCTGAGCAGCAGCACTACCTTTCTTTACGATAATCTTGTCGCTATCATCGCTAATTGCAATTTTCTTAGTGGTGCTAGCACTAGCTGGACTGAGTTTTACAGTATGCTGCTTCGATAAAAGTCTACGCGAGGAATTAACGACCGGAACGGTACTGGACGTTCTCTTTACGCTCTTTGCATCGGTTTGAACGCGAGGCTTAGCGACTGGTCGCTTGACGAACTTGCGATTTAGAGTAGAAGATTTTTGCACTCTGCAATGATCGACCGAACTCGCATGATGCGTCGCAGTGCCTTCTCTTGAAATTCTCTTAACTCCGTCCATTTTCCCTCACTTTATTCTGCTAAAGTTATATTAAAACACTAGCGCTAACTTTTCAATACTTGACAATTAAAAATTTATTCAGACGATTTACAATATTTAATCTTAATCGTTTTACCTGTTATAATATACATAAATCATGGACCGCAAAAAGACTAAAAAAATCCAAAATGCGCGCATTATTGCGACAAATATTTTTATGACGATTTCCGTCATTGTTATTGTTTTTATCTTGATTTTTGTCGCCCAGGGCTACACCATTAACCGTTCTGGCGAAATCGAACAATCTGGACTCGTTCAAATTGTCAGCAATCCAAGCGGCGCAACTGTTCGCATTGACGGCGAAACACAATTTAGCCATACCGAAATCAACAAAATGCTCCGCGCAAGCACGCACAATATTGTCATTAGCAAAAACGGTTACGATACTTGGCGCACCGACATCGATGTCGAACCAAATCTCCTCACACGCATTGAATGGGTCCGTCTATTCCCAATCGAGTCCAAGCCTACTAGCATTGAATCTTTCCAAGATTTACAAATCGCCAAATTCAGTCCAAATCGCAAGCAATTACTTATCTATGAAAAAGGCGCTGATTCGCTCAATTTAATCAATATTCAAGGCGATAAGCTCAAGACCAAAACCGCTTCCATTGCTACTATTCTTGGATCCGAACAACAAAATCCGAACATCGCTATCCATGCTTGGAATGGCGTCTCGAATCACGTTATCATCAAACAGCAGACAGACGATGGATCTACCGAATGGATTCTTGCCAATCTTGATGCTCCAGAAAAAAGTATCAATCTAACCGCGCTCACTCAGCTCGATATCGCAGAAATTTTGTTTGCAAACGATGCTGCCACTAAATTCTGGATACTCGACTC
>CAMMYO010000030.1 GCA_946527885.1 uncultured Candidatus Saccharibacteria bacterium | reverse complement strand
GATTTTTGGAGCGTGTAGAAAGTGGATTGCTTCATAGCTCCGGTCTCGCTGTCAAAGTAGTACCAATAGTCGCCAACTTTCATATGACCTCTTTGGACAGCGCCGGTTTCAGGGTGAAAATAATAGGTAACTCCATCAATTATATTGAAGCCGGTCAGGAATTGATTATCAATGTAATATTTGTCGCCTAGCCAACCAGTTGATGTGATTTGTTCTTCGAGTCTGTCGTCTGGCTGGTTGTTGTTTTGTAAATAATCAGCATTTGATTCTTCTGTTTGGTTAATTTGCGCCTCGCCTCCTTCAGCTCCACTCAAGGCAAGGACATGCTGAGCCATAAGACAGTTAATGCCGGCTATAAGAAAAAGTAATACTAGTTTTTTGCTCATTTTTTGTTTTTGTTGGTTTATGTTTTTATTTTAGCATTTTTTATGGGCTACTGTGATAATTTTTTCGCTTTCCAGAGACGGAAGAAACAAAAGATAATTATATAGATAAGAACGCCGGCAGCTGCGCCGATGGCGTCGATGAAAATGTCGGAGATTTGACCACTACGCTCTGGTACAACTACTTGGTGTAATTCGTCGATGGCGGCATAAACAACGGATGCGCCAATGGCGGCCCAGAGGTAAAGTTTGGTTGGGTAAAGATTTGGGGCTAGACCTTTGAAATAGCTCGAGAAAGAATAGCCTAAACAGCCGAACAAGAAGACGTGTGCGATTTTGCGCGTGACTTGATTTGATAAACCGAAGAAGTTTGCCCAGCCGATTGACTGTGCGTCGGATTCTGCACCAGATGTGCTAGAAAAAATCCAAATTACGATGATAAAGAAAATTGGGAAGATAAGTCGCCAGTAGCGTGATAGGTTTTTCATACTTAAAGTGTAGCACGCTAGGAGAGACTTTACAAAAGGAAACATTTTTGTTATAGTTATTTTAGATTTGGTCCCGTCGTCTAGTGGTCCAGGACGTCTGGTTCTCATCCAGAAAATCAAGGGTTCGACTCCCTTCGGGATCACCAAATTCACATTAGAATCCCCTATATGGGCGATTTTTTGTTTTTGCTTGATATCAATCGCGCTGCAAACATAGAAATCCTTCATCTAGATGATTCTATTTGTGAATTTTTGTTTTACACCAAAAAGCCGCCCTGGTTGGCGGCTTTGGTTTTTATAGTACGCGGATGTAGCGGCGGACGTTCTTGCTGTAGGTGGTAATTTGCTGAGATAGGCGAGTGATTTCGGCGATTTCTTCGCGGAAGTCGACTGGCGTATCGGAGTTTACGGACTGAATCTGCGCGTCGACCATATTGCTTTCGATTTGCTCGATTTGCTCGAGTGCCTTGCGGCGCTTTTCGCGAATCTTCTCGATGCGCTGCTCGATGAGGTTTTCGAAGTCATCATCATCGCCGTCGGATTCGGAATCATCGAAAGCTGCTTCGTTGCTTGGGGCTGGAGCAGGTGCTGGCGCCGGGGCGGCTGCTGGGGCTGGAGTTTGAGTTGGCTCTGGTGCTGGTGCTGGCTGCTCGTCCTGGTCGGCGACTGGAGCTTGCTCTAGGTTGCTCGGAGTTGGCATTGGTTGCTTTGAGAACATATCTTCTGGCTCTTCGCTTCGAATTTGATCGAAAGCGGTATTTTGTGCCATAGGCTCATTGAACTGCTGACCGTTATTCATGGCTGAATCCTCCGTTTGATTTTGTGCGTTTTGTTCGATTGGTTGTGCTGGTTGCGGCATTTGCATGCCGACTTGCTTAGCGTACTCGATTTGAGCTTCAGCGGCAGCTTCGGCTTGCGCGGCAGCTAATTCGTCAGGGATATGCTTCGAAGATTCTTGTGGCTCGTTTTTGATCGGCATTAGATTAATACGACCATGCTCCTTTTTCTCGGACTGAGCAACTGGGTCGTTCATGTCCTGGGAAGGAATGCTGGCTTTTGCTTCTTCGACCTGCTCTGGCGTCAAAAGTGGAATAGGCGCAGTTACTGGAGCGGAATTATTGTTATTATTCTTGTTAACTGGTGCGAGATTCTGGTTTTTGCGGTTATGATTCTTCTTATTGTTTTGAGAATTATTATTCGAGTCATCAAAAGCGCCATGAATTTTTGGCGTTGATACCTCGACTGGACTTTCTTCGTAATCTTGCATGCCTACCCTTTAAGTAAAATTTCTTATAAAAATGCTAATGGTATTATATCACAGTTTTTTGTATGGATTGTGAATTTTTTCAATTGCATAACGTGGGCGATGCTTGCTCTCGATATAGGTTTTTCCGACATATTCGCCAATAAGACCAATCGATGCGGTCTGAATGCCGCCAATAAGCCAGATAGAACAGATTGTGAAAGTCCAGCCGTCAACGGTTTGGCCTAGCATCTTCATGATGACGGCATAAATCAGCACGGCTAGGCTGACGCAAGAAAAGACGACGCCGAGACCGAATACGGCGCGGATGGGCTTGATAGAGAACGATGTGATGCCGTTCCAGGCAAGGCCGAGCATCTTCTTGAGCGGATATTTACTTTCGCCGGCGTAGCGTTCGGCGCGCGTGTACTCTACGGTTGTTGCCTTGAGGCCAATGGTAGGGATGATGCCACGAAGAAACAAATTGCTCTCGTTATACTTGGCCAGCTCTTTGATGGCCCGTTTGCTCATGAGGCGATAGTCGGCGGAGTTATATTGCATTTCGACTCCGAGTAGATGCATGAGTTTATAGAACAGCTGTGCGGTGTTACGCTTGAAAACCGTATCGGTCGCGCGGTCATTACGCACGCCGTAAACGATTTCGCATTTTTCTTCTCTGAATTTTCGAACGAATTCGTCGATTGCATTAATGTCGTCCTGTAGGTCTGCGTCCATGCTAATAATGGCGTCGGCGTGTTTTTTGGCGTACATGAGACCAGCCAGCAGCGCGTTCTGGTGGCCGCGGTTATGCGCGAGCTTCAAGCCGATTGCGTCTGGCTTTAGGCGTCGAATAATTCGCCAAGTACGATCTTTTGAGCCGTCGTCGACATATACGATTCTACTGCGCTCAGAAATAACGCCCTGTTTTTGGAGTTGGCGCAGTTTTTTGGTGAGCCGTTTGTGAGTTTCCGATAAACAGTCTTCTTCGTTATAGCAAGGAATTACGATGTATAGGTCGGTGGGCTTCATGGCGATCTAGTCTACGATTATTTGAATAGGCCTTTGATGCCTTTTTTGATGGCGCTTGAGACGCCACGAGAAATCGCATTAGTGACGCCGCGTTGAACGCCGGTTTCAAAGGTCTTTTGAATTTTGTTCTGACTTTTTTGCTTGATTTTTGCAGCTTTTGCTTCTTCGTTTGCCTTTTGATTGGCGAGCTTTTGCTCGGCCAGAGCGAGCTTTTCTGCCTCGAGTGCTTGTTTTCGGGCGGCGAGTTGTTCTTTTGGCGACAACTCTTGAGTAGCAGCTGTCGGTGCTGGCTCGGTCGTGATATTTGACTTCTGTTCGGTTGTAGTATTTGCTTCTGGTTTAGCATTGGCTTGAGCGCGCGAAGTTAAGATTTCGTGCGCAGACTCAGGATTTTGCTTGGTGTCGTATTTGCCAGAAAGGGTACTGTATTGAATGATTTTTGCACGAACATTGTCGTCGATAGTGCCCATTTGGCTCTGTGGTGGCAAAACTGTGGCGCGCTCGACAACTTCCGGGGCACCATCTTCGTTTTGGAATGAAATGAGTGCTTCGCCGGTACCGAGTTCGAGAATTGCAGTCTCGGTATCAAAGGCGGGGTTTGTGCGGAAAGCGGCTGCGGCGGCTTTGACGGTCTTTTGCTCTGCTGGCGTATAGGCGCGCAAAGTATGCTGAACGCGGTTACCAAGTTGCGCGATGACTTCGTTCGGAATGTCGGTTGGTGCCTGCGATACGAAATAGAGACCTATGCCGCGCGAACGGATTAGCTTAACGACCTGCGTGATGCGTTTGAGGCGATAGTTAGGCATGCCGTTGAAAAGTAGATGAGCTTCGTCGAAGAAGAAAACCATCTTTGGCTTGTCGAGATCGCCGACTTCGGGCGATTCGGAGAATAGTCGTGTTAATAGCCAGAGCAAGAATGCGGCGTATAGGTCCGGGCTTTCGAAAAGCTCAACGGCGTGCAAAATATTAATAAAACCGCGACCGTCCTGGAGGCTGTTTTGGAAGAAATCTTTGATATCGAGCGACGGCTCGCCAAAGAATTCATTTGCGCCCTGGTTTTCTAGCGTCAAAATGGCGCGCTGAATCACGCCGATACTTTGCGTTGTAATATTGCCGTAGGTCGAGGTGTATTTTGCGCGATTTTCGCTAACGTAAGCGAGAAGCGTCTTCAGATCGTCGAGGTCGATTAGCTGAAGATTTTCGTCTTTAGCAATAGCGAAGGCGATGGCGAGATTGCCCTCTTGTGCCTCGGTAAGACCAAGCATGATGGAAAGAATTTCTGGGCCGACTTGGCGAACGTTAGCGCGAACTGGGTGACCGTGCTTGCCGTAAATATCCCAGTAGTGCACCGGATAGAAGTTAGGCTTAAATTCTGGAATGTTGAGTTTTTCGACGCGAGATTTGATTTTGTCATTGAGTTGCCCTTCGAGCGCGGTGGCAGCAAGATCGCCTTTGACGTCAGCCATAAAGACTGGAATGCCGGCATCCGAAAAACTTTCCGCCATAACCTTTAGCGTGATGGTCTTGCCAGAACCGCTTGCACCAGTAATCAAACCGTGACGATTTGCCATTCTGGGAAGAATTGATAATTCTTTACCCTCGGCGCTCTTGCCAATTAAAATTTTCTCATTCAAATACATTACTCGCCTCCGAATTTGATTGTCTTAGTGTAATTATAGAGTGATTTCTATTGTTCGCCAAGCATAGCGCGACGGATTTCGTCTGCAGTCGGTGCGGAACCTTGTCGATACTCAAGTTGTGTGATTTTTTGACGATCTGCGAGTTGGTCGACGGCGCTATTGAGTGGGTTCTGCGGCGTAAATAATTGCTGTTCGTCTGTGTCTACGGCTTGAGAATCGCTTTCGATTGACTGAGCCGTGGTTTCGTCTGTATCTACCGAAACTGGGATATCTTCTGCAGTCGGGGTGGTTTCGGTTGTTTCTGGCGTGGCCGCATCGATAGATTCAGCGGTATCAGCAGAGGCTTCTTCTTCGGCGACTTCGTCGGCGATTTGCTCCTTTGTAGTAGTGATTTCGTCCAGCTGAGCTTGGGCGTCCTCGATTTTATCGGCTGAAGTCTTCGCGAATTGGATTGTTTCGCGGGCGCTTTCGGCAATATTTCCGGCAAGTTCTTCCGGATTTTCGATATTTTGCGCGGCCGCAATGGCGGTTTCGGCAAGCCTTTGTGCGTCAGCGGCGGCGGCTTTAGACTCCTGGATTAGCTGTTCCGAATTAGGATCTTCGTTAATTATTGCAGTCGCGGCTTCATTGGCGCGGACGCTTGATAATAGCGCATTTGCGCTAGCGGCTGTTGCGGCATTGATGCCGACTTTTGCTTTATCGTGGTCTGAAGCGTTTTCAGATAGGCTTTGCGCCTGCGTTTCGGCTTCTTTTAGGCTGATAGCTTGAGATTTGATGGCGCTGCCGATTTGCATATCGGATAGACCTTGCATTTTGAGAGATTGTTCGGTCCCGCGTAGGCCAATGCCGTCATCGCCGTTAATGCTTTCTTTAATCAAGTCGCGCATGACGAGGCTACCGGACGATTGATCTAGTGCATCTGATTGGGCGCCATCGGTAGCGTCGCTCAAGAAATCTCCGACTTCAGTTGCAGACTCATCGATGCTGTCGGTGAAATTGTTGCGATCCTTGTCGTACATATCGATACCCGGCATTGATGAGTAATCGAGACCTTCGTTTGACTCATCGGCTGATGCGGGTGCCGTTTCTGCTGGTGAAAAGCCGGCAAATTGGCTTGGCTCACCCATTTCTAAGCTTAGATCGGTCCAGGGATTGGACTCCGAAAGCCCATCCATGGTGCTAGTCCATTTGTCATATGCTTCTTGTTGTGCCTGACTAATTTCGCCGGTTTCGCCGGAAGCGCCAGGTGCTTTTTCGAAGTTTTGTTCAGCCGATGCGTCGTACATTCTTTTTCTCCTATTGCCAGTTTACTGAGCCGATATTTTCTGGGTAAAGCGAAATCCAAACTTGTCCGCGGTTAAGTTGAATTTCATTGCCGTCATTATCGTAGAATTTTAGTTCTTTGTCTAGGCTATCGCGCTTCCATTTGCCTGGAGTGACGGTGCCGTTTTGGAAGATATAGGCATCGTTTTCGCCGGTCGTAATGTAATCGGAGTAGCCTTTTCCGCCAGGGCGCTCGGTTGCGCCTACTTTGGCTGCAATAACGACGCTTGGTGCGTTCTGAACTTCGTTGCCGTTTTCGTCGCGGCTCTTATGCGCACCACCGTGTGCGTAAGCGCGGAGATAGCGATTATTTTCGGCGTCATAGGTGTAAACTGGGTTAAAATTGCCATTTCCGCTAACCATGACAATATTGATGGTTGTCGCTGGTTCGCCGCTTGCGTCTGGGGTTGTATCGGCTGGAGTGCGTGAAAAACCGGTGTATTCTGAGCTGTTGTAGCCTTTTTTGAAATTGAGCTCGTCGAGTTTCTCGAAGCTAGTATAGACGTTGTGCGGTGCGGCGCGCGATGGAATACGCCAGTAGTATTCCGCTTTCGCATCGAAGAATTGGTCGATGTCGCGATACTCGTTGCTGCCGCGAATTAGGCTTAGTGCATTGCTGGCGCCGCCAACATGTGCAATTGAGCAATGATATGCCTTTGCGAGATGAGCGAAAGTCAAGCGGACGCTACGAACTGGGCCAATGTAGTTTGGCTTGGTGTCTTGGAATACCGCCATAAAGCGCGTAATGCCGCCTTCGGCCCATGCTTCATAAACGATGCCAGCTTGGTCGAGGCCTGATTGTGGGCGTGCGTCTAAGCTGTTTTCAATCATGACGCAAGTGGTTGCGGCATGAACTTGCGATTCTTCGCTAACTTCGCGACCGGTGAGTGCTGAATAATAAATTTCATCGGCCTTGACTTCGTCGGGCTTATTGCTGGTCGTGTTGTCGGCTGGCGCTTCGGATAGATTTGGTCGGAATAAGAAATAGCTGCCGACGCCGAGACCGCCGAGCACGAGAATCAAAACTACAATTAACGCAATGCGCGGGCCATTGATAGCCTTCTTTGCTGCTTGGACTTTTTGCTTCTTGAGTTTCTTTTGCTCAGATTTCTTGAGTGGTACTTCCTCTTCGCTCTGATTTGGCGCTTCTTGTACATAGTTTTCGATGTCGGCGTCGAGATCAATGTCGCCGAATTCATCGTTTTTGGTAGGTTCTTGCGGCTCCTCAACTACAGGGGCGGCATTGTTTATGAGTTCGTCTTCGGCTGGCTGTTTCTTCTGCCCTTCTTCGCTCAATTCGCTTGATTGATAAAGGGACGTAAGTGCGCGCTTTTGCTGGGCTGCATTTGCAGCGTTGGCGCGATTTCTAAAGCCACCGCGGTTTGGCTTAAAGTTATCCATGTTTTTATTTTAACATAATCGGCATGATATCAAAAAGCGCAGGACTTGCCTGCGCTCTGGTGCGTTTGTGGTTATTTTTTGTATTCTTCGAGATTCTTAATTAGCTCAGTTGCGTATTCTAGTGTCATGCCGTAAGCGGTCGAGATGCGGCCTTCTTTTAGATGAAGCGATCCCGGAAGGCTGCGCATGGCAATGCCGCCGCAATAGCTTAGGCACGGCTCGTTTTTGAGATAGTTTTCCAACTCTTCATCGGTGATGTTGTCTAGTGCAAAACATGCCGTATCGGTCAGATTGACGCTTTGTAAAATCTGGTCTTTGTCTGCGAGTAGCATTGCGTTGCCGGTAATGGCAAAGATTTGATCAGAACCGCGCATGGAGCCGATTAACTTGCGAGCGGCGGCAATGTTTTTTGGTTTGCCGTACATTTTGCCTTCAAAAGCCATATTTTGGTCGGCAGCTAGAATGACGCGCGGACCGCGATCTTTAGTTTGCTCAAAGACGGTTTGCGCTTTACGCATAGCGATTTCGGCGACTTGGTTGCGGAAGCTTTTTGATTCGTCGGCGGTTTCGTCAGCATCGCTTACGATAACCTCGAATGGAATATCTGCATCGATTAGTTGCTGTTTGCGCAAGGCGGATTTTGACGCCAGAATGACGCGCGGAAAGTTTTGGACGATTTCGCGGAATGGCTCGATTAAATCTTCTGGCTTTTCGTAAAAGATGACTTTTTGCGCGACATTAGCCATGGTAGTAGAAATGTCGCTGCCCTTTTTCGCAATGACATAGATTGGCTTGCCAGCAGCGTAGCAGTAGCCGCCGTTCATGCCGAGACCGACACCTTTTTCGCTGAATTCGATGATATTGCAGTCGCATTGGCGCATGGCCGGGAAGGCGTAGTCGGTCATTAGCGTTTTGCCGGCTGGAATGTCTGTCTTGCCCCATTTTTCGACGTCGCGCGCCATTAATGTGATAGTAATGCCGGCCTGATTAAGAGCTTGTTCGATGGCTTCGACTTTTGCGCGATCTTCGTCGCCATCATGAAATTTGAGCGCGAAAAAGGAATGCAAAGTGCGCGGTTCTCGCTGCGGTGAGATGTTTGCTTTCTTTGCTAATTCTATCATTTATTACCTCCTAAAGTTTTATTAGTTTATTAGTCTCTGCCGAAACAAGTAATAACGGCGTTGAGGCGCGCGAGAGTAGTTTCGCGGCCAAGTACACTGAGCGTGTCGTGTAATGCTGGGCTAAATGGTGCGAAGCTGACACTGAGGCGAATGAGACCAAAGAGAGTGGCCGGCTTCTGTTCGGTCTCGGCTAGCAAATCATTAAGGGTTTGCTGGAGCATCTCAGCCGACCATTCTTTGAGCTCGCCAAGTTTTGCAGTGGCTTTGCGAAGTAAGTCGCAGAGCTCTTGTTCGGAGAGTTTCTTGAGTGCTTTATTGCTAGTGAGCATATCCATATCTACGCTCGGATCTTCGAAGAAATAAGGCGTCATGGTTTTGAGATCGCCAAAAGTCTTGAGACGGTCGTAAACAATGCTGAAAATCTTGAACTTATAATCATCGTCGTAGTCGGCGGCGGATTCTGGCCAAAAGCCTTCCGTGCGAGCGTAGAGCGCCTTTGGATCTTCGGCGAAGAGGCGGCGAATCCATTGGCCATTGAGCCAGACGAGCTTTTGTTCGTCGTAACGGGCGCCGGCGCGCTGAATGCGGTCGAGGCTGAAACGGTCAATGAGATCTTGTTTGCTATAAACTTCGTCTTCGGTACCATCATTCCAGCCTAGACAGGCGAGAAAGTTAAGCATGGCTTCTGGCAGGATGCCATCAGCGCGATAATCTACGGCAGATTTAGCGCCATCGCGCTTGCCAAGCTTTTTATTGCCACTCGGCGCGAGAATGTGTGGTAGATGGACGAATTTTGGCGCTTCGACTTCGAGTGCTTCGTAGAGTGCAAGATAATTTCCCATGCTCGGGAGATATTCTTGACCGCGGAAAATGTGGGTAATGCCCATCGTGGCGTCGTCGACAATGTGAGCAAAGTTGTAGGTTGGTAGACCGTCAGCCTTGATTAGAATGATGTCGTCCTGGGTTTCTGGTGCCATATGCATATCGCCAAAAACTTCATCGTGATAGTAGCGATCTTTTGGATCGGCCTTGAAACGGAGTGGCATGCCGAGCTCCCATTCCGGAGTTTCGCTTGGGCGATAGTTGCGATAAAGGAAAGCCTGCTTGTTTTTGCTAGCTTCTTCGCGATATTTAGCGACGGTTTCGCTCGGAGTCGGATCAGCATAAGCTCGTCCTTTAGTAATAAGCTTTTTTGCCCATTCGATGTAGATTTCGCGGCGCTGGGTTTGGAAATACGGACCGTGTTCGCCACCCTTCCCTGGGCCTTCGTCCCAGTCGAGACCAATCCATTTCATGGTATCTTCAATAAGTTCAGTGGCGCCTTCGACATAGCGGGCTTGGTCGGTGTCTTCGATGCGCAAAATGTAGCTACCTTCTTCGTTTTGCTTAGCGAGAAGATATGGATAAATTGCTGAACGGAGATTGCCGATATGGATATAGCCGGTCGGCGACGGCGCAAAACGTGTTACTACTTTCATGACTGATATTATAACATTTTTTCGCAAGATTTATAGCGGCGCCCTGGCATGACTGCGTTTATGAACATAATCGCTATTGGTAAAAAGAAACGTTTGATTGACTTTTATATATTTTTGTGATATAATAGTATTATATTACTTTGACCGCCTAGAGTATAGAGAAAAAATTCCCGGCCGATGGTCGGGGATTTTTGTGCGCTTGTTTTTTCTAGGAAATATGTTATGCTAGAATCTAGTTTCGCTCCTTAAAATTCAAGACTGTAAAGGATGGTGGTTTCTATGAAGGAGGAACGATATGGTGGCTGGATTAAGGATGCCATGCGCACGACGTTTGTTGGTAAATATGCGTCGCTGGCAACTCTGCTTGGCGTTAAAGATCTGGTCGAGGAAATTGATGAACAGACGATGTGGCTCCGCAGAGCTTGCAGTATCGAGCTGTTTCTGAACCTGGCATTCGTGATGAAGAAGCATCTCGAAGCGTTGAAGTCTGCATTTTATGCTGAGTTCAATTTTCGCTCTGGTGGTTTCACGAATTCTCCGCTCTATGACAAGCTGAATGAGATCTGTCAGGCGCTTATGTCTGGCTGTCCGCCTACGGAAAAGTTGCACGAGATTCCTGGCGTCAATGTCGGTGAACTGGCTAGCGTAAATCGTTGGCTGATGAATCGTCGGGACGAGATGAATCGGCGACGCGGCGGAATATGCCTGAGGATGCTTGATGATGAACTGGCGATGTGCTCGAAATTAGGAAGACTGAATGGTGTAAACCCGGCGATTGATCGGATCTATGCGGACAGAATCGAGCTTTATGAACAGCAGCTGACTCGTGACGAGAATGCTACCGTGCCGGACGCGCCGTCGGAATTCTTTACCGCATTTGACCGTGCAATTTTGGACGAATACGGCGATGTGTTCTATCTCAACGCCGCACAGCAGCATCGCGCCACTCAAGCTGCAGAAACACTGCGAAGCCTGGAGAAAGAAGCGCAGACGAGGCTTATCCCGAATCCGGGGCTGTTTAAAGCTAAAATAGATGTACTGATCGAAATCTATTATTGCCAGATTGCGATTTCTTTCGCACAAAGAATGAAGGAAGAACAGGATGCTGCTTGTGGTGATGCGCTTCGTAACGCTACTTGTCGCCTGCTGGATTTGGCCGAATTGCGCGCAACGCGCACGATGAGTAGGATTGGGCTTGCGTACGATGATCTGAAGGCGAAGCTCGAAGATTTGAGTGCCTTGCGAGACGACGTGCTTGCTCTTCGTAAAACCTTTATTGGACTTGAATGATTTTAGGCCCCGAGCGAAATGCTTGGGGCTTTTCTCTTGCGGATTGAGTCGGCATATCTTAGAATAGGATTAAACAAAAGGAGTGTAATGCATTATGAGTGAAGCTAGTTTGAATCTCGTAAAACGCGAGGTCTCTGGTAAAAAAGTTAAAAGTATTCGCGAACAGGGTTTGATTCCGTCTGTTATTTTTGGCGACGGTGAGCCAATTTTGACGCAGTCTGAGTATGTAGAAACCGATAAGGCTTTGCGTACGGTTGGCTATCACTCGACGATCGACTTGGTAGTTGACGGTAAAAAGAAGATGGCGCTCGTAAAAACTGTCGATATGGATCCAGTTAAGCATACGATTCGCAATATTGAGTTCCAGGCCGTCAAGGCTAACTCGATTGTCGAGGCGACCGCGCCTATCGTAATCGTGAACTTTGAATCTTCTGAGGCTAGCAAGGCGCATTTGGCCTTGTTGCATGTTTTGGAAGAAGTCGAAATTAAGGCAAAGCC
>CAMMYO010000029.1 GCA_946527885.1 uncultured Candidatus Saccharibacteria bacterium | reverse complement strand
CGCCGATCTCGCCACCAGTTAGCTCAACTGTTGCGCCGACATAGTTGCGGATGGCAATATTACCATTGCTGATAATATGTCCAGATGTGACCGTGATAGTGCCAGAGTTCTCGATGGTAGCCTTGGCATTGTTGGTGTTAATGATGCGACCAGTACCAGTGAAGGTGATGTGACCGCTGTTCTTGAGTGGCTGCTGATAGGTAAGCGTGTGGTCGCCAAGGTTGAAGGTGATATTTTTGTCGTTATTTGGCAAGACAGCTGCGGTGCTAGCATCGGCGATAACATTGATCGTGCCGCCATCTGCGACAGCTGCGTAGGCTGCGGTAAGGGAATTGAAGGTGTCGCCGTTAACTTCGAGATAATCTTCGTCTTCTTCGAGCCAGCAATGTTCTTCGTCGCCAACTCGCTCAACATGGCGGTGTGCGCCATCTGG
Organism: uncultured Candidatus Saccharibacteria bacterium; assembly: GCA_946527885.1. Lineage (GTDB taxonomy): Bacteria > Patescibacteriota > Saccharimonadia > Saccharimonadales > Saccharimonadaceae > UBA2834. Next base: position 11,645 of record CAMMYO010000029.1, on the reverse strand, counting down.
CACCGCCTTGATAATCTCAACGTTATTGACATGGCTTTCGCCGCCTTTGAGGATACCGTCGTAGTAGTTAATATATCCACCATTGATGGCGAAAGTGCCACCCTTAATTTCTGGATTCGTAATGCTAATATTGCTGCGTCCGTTTACGACATCATTGACGCCGAGCGTAACGGTGGAGTTATGGATGCCATGTACGCCACCCTCGACTTTACCGCCCTTGACAGTGCCTGAAGTGTACAACTCTCTAATACCATAGGTCGTACCGTAAACTTCGCCGCCGGTCATTTCGAGGCTGTGTGTGGAGATACCGGAAGCAATCTTGTCTGAGTTGTTGGTGGTAGCGGTAATTTTGCCGCCAGAAACCTTGGCATAAGAACCGTAGTATCCGCCTTGGCCGAGACCATAGGCTTCGCCGCTAGCACTGTGGGCGGTGATTTCGCCACCAGAAACTTCGAGATTTTTCTCCATGTCTGCAATGCCGGCTGCGTTAGCACCATGAAGGGCTTTGACATTAATCTTGCCGCCAGTGATGGTTGTGCTACCGTAATCTCCGTTGATGCCGTTAGCCCAAGTCCAGCTGCTGGTGCTTTCGGTTTCGACATTAATCTCTGCAGTACCAGAAATGGTGTTGTACTGGTAGTTACCGGTAAGACCAACTGCGGTAGCGCCGGTAGATTTAACATTAATCTTACCACCAGAAATGTTGTGGGTGCGGTAGTATACGGAAATACCATAGGCTTCGCCAGCACCAGTAACATTAATCTCGCCGCCAGTAATGGTTGAGTTTACGCCACAAACACCAACTACGCGATAGCTCGAATTGGTACCGTTGGCATTGATTTCGCCGCCAGACATGATGAGCTTTGCTTCGTTCTCGTCCGAACGAATGGCACAGCTGTCTCCAGTGCTGACATTACTGACGCCGATCTCGCCACCAGTTAGCTCAACTGTTGCGCCGACATAGTTGCGGATGGCGATGTACCCGTTGCTTAAGATATGACCGGAAGTAATAGTAATCTTGGAAGTGTTTGAAATGGTTGGTTTGGAATTGGATTTTCCGATAATATATGAATTTTCATCAAGATCAAAGGTCGTGTTTGGTTGATTTACGTTGACAGCAACACTCTTATCAGAGGTGATCGTTGAGTTTCGCATGACAAGCTTGTTGTTATTGGTCATGAAATCATTGACGGTAACGGCGTTTGCTTTTGCGTTGGTAAATTTGAGTGTGCCGTTATTTACGAGTGACTTTGAAAGATTTAGAACGCCCGCTTCGTCGCCGGTTTTACTATCGCGAATGGTAAATGTACCATTATTAGTTGTGTCTTCACCGAAGTTGACAGTGTAGCCAGTTAGATCAAAGACGATGTCAGTGTTTTCGGCGACGGTGATTGGATATGAGGCGTCAAAATTGCGGACGGCGTATATATCGAAGCCGGTTCGGGCAGAAGTGTTGATGTTGTCTTGAAGGTTATAGTAGTAGATTTCGCCGCCATCGATTGTCTTGGAAACTGCCTTATCGGAGTTTTCGAGAGAGACATGCTGGCAATCTTTTTCGACGTTGCGATCTACGAATGGGAAGTAGTTGACGACAACGCCGTCGAAGGTGTCGCGATACCATGGTGAGCCGTCATAGCCGCCGCCTAGGCCGATGATGCCCTCAATAAAGCCATCATAGAAATAGAATTGGCCAGTTTGAGCTAAACCGACTTCGCTACCGACAAGACGAATATTGTCGGCGCTGATGAGCGGAGCCTTTTGGTTCGTGTCACCGCCAGTGTAATCATCGATGCCCATGGTGAGTTTACCGGCGTTGACGGCTGCCGCGCCGGTTGGGTTTTCCTTATTGCGGATTGGGGAATCGTAGTTATTGATTTCGCCGTTCACGAGCGTAATGTCGCCCATGGCAGTGTTGTAGAGATAGCCAGTGACGGTATGATGATTAAGATCGAGCGTAACCTTCTTTTCGTTGCGGATAACTTCTTCAGTGTCGACGAGAAGGGTAATGATATCGTTGGCGATTGCTTCGTCGTGGGCGGCCATGATGGATGGGTAAAGTTTTTGTGTACGCTCGATGCGGGCGACAGGGAAGAACCATTCGGCACGGAAGGTGGTATCTTCGGTGATGACTTTACCGTTGCCTGCGAGCGTTTCGGTGCCGTTTACGGTCCAGCCTTCAAAAGCGTAATTGTCACGCTTAGCCTCTAGTAGTGTATACTCAGTGTTTACCTCGACGCGGTATTCTTTTGGCGCGGTCGAATCGTCGTATTTACCGCCGTTTGGATCTACAGTAATGATGCGAGTTTCGTTCCACTCCGCAGTAAGCTCGACATCATGGGTTGCAATAATATCTTCAGTGTCGCGATCGAGTGCGCCAGCAACGCCGTCTTTGGTCCAGCCGGCGAGTACATAGTTTTCGCGTTCCGTTTCGTCGCGAAGCGGGATTGGCGTGCCATAATCTACGTCGTCTTCGTATGGCGTGGTGCTGTTCTTGTATTTACCACCGTTTGGATTAACGACGACATGGATTTGGTCGATAGAGTAATGCGCCGTAAGTTTGATATTTTTCGTCATCGTGACGCTCATCTCGGTAGATTCGGTGCCGTCTTCGAGCGTCCAATGAGTGAAATGATAGTGTTCTTTAGTTGGAGTATAGAGATTGACTCCAGAGCCTTCGAGATACGAATCGCTAAATTCGGCAGTGCGGCCATTATAATCACCGCCGTTCGGATTAATAGTGAGCGTAAAGTCGATCGGTTGCCATTGTGCAGTGAGCGTGACTGGGGTTGTGAGAGTGAACTTGTTTTCTGCGGTAATACTACCGACGCTCATTTGCCAGCCGATGAAACGATAATGCGTGCGTGTGGCTTGATCCATTGTTACTTCGGTGCCATAGTCGTCCGTGGTTGAATATGCGCTAGTATGGCCGTTGTATTCGCCGCCATTTGGATCGATAGTGTACGTGATGCTTTTGATGCGATACTGCGCAGTAAGGGTCGTATTGCCTTCCATTTGGAGACGGCCTGGCGCTACTTCGCGATTGGCTTGGTCGGTGTAATGAATGAAATCGTAGCCAGTTTTTTCGGAAGCGATAAAGGTAGCGTATTCGTGTGGATGATAGCTCTCAGTATAGTCGCCCGTGTTGCCGTTATAGGTACCACCATTCGGTTTGATGGTTAGTGTGTAATAGATTTCATTCCAAAGCGCCTTGAGATGCGTGTTGGCATGAATTTCAATTTGGTTATTTTCGTCGAGCTCGCCTGGGTTGACTTCCCATGAAATGAATTCGTAAGTATCGCGTGTAACAGCTGCTGGTTTAAAGATTTCGCCTTCGCGAAGGCTGAGCTCGGTTTCGCCGTCATATTCGCCACCATTTGGGTCGACGGTTACGGTATAGACGTTAGTGAAGCGAATCTTGCCAGTAATATCGAATGATTGATCGCCGGCCGCATAGCTGCGGTTCATGATAAAGGCGGCGGCTGGAATTGCAAGAATAAGCGCAAAAGTGCGGCGGCCGGTTTTGCGAACCAAAAAGATGGCGAGCACGATGAAGCCGGTTGCGATAAGAGAAACGATGATAACGGAATCTAGAGTAACTGGGTTGTCTGGCAGGTCAGACGGTTCGGTTTCTGACGGTTCGTCTGATTCTTGCGGGGCGTCCGGGTTGTCTGGCTGGTCTGGGGTGTCTGTGGTGTCTGGATTGTCCGGAGTGTCCGGCGTATCCGGCGTATCTGGATTATCTGGTACTGGCGGCCGAGGTCGACCCTCGATTTCTTCATAGTTTAGAGTAAACTTTAGGTCTTCGGCGACGGTCTGGGTTGGTTGGTCGTTTGTTTTGACATTTAGTGTAATTGCGCGCGTTCCGTTCGCTTCAATTGTGTCGTCGACAGCAATGCCGTCGTAGGAATACTCGAGAAAGTCGTAGCCCGGAGTAGTGAGCGTAATATCTGTGATTTTGATTTTTTTGGATGAATCGTTGCGGATAGTAGCGGTGTAGGTAAGGCTTTGGTTGTTGTCTAAGAAATTTGCATCAAAATCGTAGCCTTCATCAGGCGTAAGAAGTTCTATCTTGCCGTTATCGTTATATTGTGGTTCGAGCTGCGTAAGTTCGAGCGCGCTTGCTGATATCGCTGGCTTCAACAATAAAGCAACCAGCAGGCCGGCAAATGTTTTAAACAATTTTTTTATATTTTTGATCTCCCAACAAAAATACTCATATTGAGTATAGTGCTTATGTTTTGGTTGCGCAATATACTATTTGATTTCTTTTAGGCGCAAACCAGCATCGCTGGCTTCAAAAATGACAGTTAGCTCTTTTTCAAATTCGGCTAATTCGTTGGCGTTTTCTAGCGTAATGACGTCGCGGAGTGGGGCGACCTTGCCATTGCCTTTGAGATAATCGCCGGCACCTTTGATTTCGATATGATTGTCGTTGGCGTAGTTAAAGATTTTGTATGGGTCACTAGCGACATATTTTGCGTAGTGAGCTGTGTAGAGGTTGTCTGATTTGGAAACGTCTTTGAGTAGATATCTAACGATTGGAGTGCGAGATACTTCCTCGGGGTTTCGCTGAGTCGTAATCGTAAACTCGTTGGTGTCATATGGTTTGGTAATGGTAAAATGATCGAGCGTCGGAGTGATGCTCGTTTTTTCGATAAGGTCACGATCTGAAGCGTAGACAAAATGCGAGTCGACAATACTTTGGATATCTTCGGCGGAAACTGCGCTAGCGTCGTTTTCGTTGTAGGCGTAAAGTACGGCAAAAGCGATGTATTTGTCGAGTTGCTCAGGCTCAGCGGATTCGATGTCGTTATCGATGGCTTGGAGGTAATTGGTGACTTTGGATGAAGTCTGTACGAAAGATTGCATTTCGAAATCGGAAAGCTTGGCGTCTTTTTGCACTAATAAAACTACGAGCGTCGCGAGAGCGGCAACGATTGCGCCAATAACGGAGAAAAGGATGATTTTTGTAGTTTTTTTGCTAATGCTCATAAAGGTATTTTAGCGTTTTTCCGCTAGATTATGAAGATGGTTGAAATTGACACTTTGCGCGATTCGTGATATAATAAAAGGGTAGGTTATTACCGTCCGGAGTTCGGATGGTAATTTTATGTACTTTGCCTGTCCATGAAAGGAGGAATTCTTATGAAAAAACTCATGGGCGAATTAAGGAAACAGGTTTTGGATCCCAAAGTGAGTCCCGAACGCGTTGCTGATATCACGTCATTGGTGACTTGCGGCTACGTATGCGGCGGTGACAACGAAAAGACAATTGAGCAGTACTGGAGCGAAATCATCAGAAACGTCGATCTTTTCCTGTATGCGCTGAAGCATGACGAGCGTGCAGCTATGCCGAATGGTGTGCTGCGCCGCTGCGATGATGCATACGCGGAAGCTTTGGCCTACCGCGAGAAGGAAATGAGCGCACGTGGCTGCGATATTTGATCCTGGTTTTCTCTGAGCTCCGCGTATTTTACGCGGGGCGCTTTTTGTGTATAATAAACTTATATTATAAACACAAGAGGAATAATAAAATATGGCAATAAATCCAGAAGGCGCTGCTGGTGATATCGGTAGTAGCCCAAGTAGATTTGATACGCTGCGCGATAACAGCGATCGCCTTAGCGCCGAACAGCTGAAGCAGTTGAGTGATGCTGTGAAGGAGCGTTCGGAAGAAGTCTCCGAGACAGGCGAAATGACAGTCATTGAACCGTTCTCCGGCGATGGTGTCACGATTGATGCAGAGGGTTGGGCGCAGATGTATGATGCGGCTTGGGAAAGCGATGATCCAACCACGAAAGACGAGCGCTTTCGTCGCGATGTTCTAGATTCGATTCGCAAATGGAATGCGACCGACATTGATGAGCGTAGCGTCTTCTTGGAAGATGGCGACCAGGCTTTTCTTGGCTTTACGGAAGATTCCGAATTAACGAAGGATGATATTAGTAGATTGACTGCCGCTCGTTTGATTGTAGGCAAGCGCAGTGATGATAAGAGGACTTATGAAAGACCAGTTGCGCCGGCTGGTGCAACGCCGGAAGAGTCGGTTAAGCCTGCTGGCTTAGCTCCAGAAAAGCCAGTTGTGCCACCGTTTGTCGAGCAGGCGATTGCGCAGCCTGGCAATAAAGCCCCAGAGCGCCCAGCTGATGGCGACGCTGCGGAAGATATGATTCCTAGCGGCGGTCCAGAAGCGCCAGCTAATGGCGGCGCTGTTGAAGGTGTAGTTCCTGGCAATACGCCAGAAGCTCCAGCTAAGAATCCGGAAGATATGTCCGAAGCAGAGAAGCAGGCAGAAGCTGAGCGTCTTTACAAGCTTGGTGATGCTGCCGTGCGTGACCCAGCATTCATCTCGTTTATGACTGCTACGGCTGGTCGCCGCGATAGGCTTGGTCGCATTTTGGATATGAAGGGCAATGGTGCGCAGAATTTGCAAAATATGTATTTGCGCGCAACTAATCCGAATGTTCGCAGTGACGAGAATACGAAGAATGGCGACGAGCGCAAGAAGCCGCTTTTAGCTCCGTATTACGAACAATTCTTGCGTGAAAATGGCCGCGAAAACGAGATTCCAGTAAGGGAAACAATACCGCAAGGACCTGATGGCTCGAACGGTAACGGTGGTATTGACGGCTTGCCACCAAGCGGTAGCAATCCTGAAGGTGTTGAAAACGAAGAAACTCCTGCAGGTATCGAGAATGAGGAAAACGATTCTGATACTCCAGATAAGAGCAATACGCCTGGAGGCGAAGGGCCAAAGGATGGTGAAAGGCCTGCGGATGGTGAAAACGCCGAAGATGTGATTCAGCTTGGAAAAATTGAGCGCATTACGAACAACCCAGAGACGCGCGAAAAGGCTAAGAGTCTCAAAGAGCGCTTCAAGTCCGTTATTAAGCGTATTTTGCCTTTGGCTTTGTTGGCACTATTGATTAATCCAATGACTGCGAAGAAAAATGCGGATCGTGTAAAAGTAGAAGCGCAAACCACATCTTATAGTGATGAATATGTGCCGCCGCATACGGAAGTAATTCCTAGTGACGGAACAATTACGGTTACGGAAGAATTGAAGCCTGGCGATCCTGGCTATCATGAAGAAATGATGAGCCACTTGGAGATCGGTGATACGATTTCGGTACCTGGTGGCGTTCAATACTATGAAAGTTCGTTTGGCGCGGCCGGTCATCCTGGCGCAGAAGGCGAGCGCACTGGTGTAACGGATAAGGTTGAAATTCGCCCAGCTGGTCAATATACGGTTGATAGGGCTACGACCTGGAATGCCGATAATATCAATGCTGGTTATGCTAACTATGCTGATATGTATGGCGAAAGTGCTGGCAAGAAGGTTGCCGATTTGGGCGCCGAAGCTGGCGTAGAGAATCCGGAATCAATCATTCATATTGATGGCGTGAATGGTTCTGAGGTTGGCGGTCAGACCGGTTGGGTCAGCGCTGGCGACCTTAGCGAAGCAACCATCATCGGCGAAGATGGCCAGCCGGAAACTTATACGGTTGAGCGCGAAGTTCCTGCAGCCCCAGAGGTAATCAATGTACCTGGCTATGTCGGAAGAGTTGAAAATGGTACGGTTGAGGCTGCTGGTGAAGCTTCCGTCGAAGATGGCAAGATGATGGTCGAAGTCGATGGCGAGAATGTTGAAATTAGCTTCCGCAACGAAGATGGTAGCATCGTAAAGCCAGGCGACACGGTCGTTGGCTCTGACGGTAATAGTTACCAGATTACGAACGTTGTAAACGTTGCGGGTGAGACGACGCCGCGCTTGAGTATCTTGAAGCTCTTGCATAATGCCGCAGTGGTTGGCGCCGCAGTCGGTGGAACCGTTTTGGCTAATAGAAAACGTGAAGAAGGTGGTGCCGCGGAAACGGCAACCAGTTAAGGAGGGCATTTAGATGAGTCAATACGGAATGGGCGATCAAATCACATTCGATAGTGGTGAAAAATATCTATTTATTGCCTCTTTCCAGATGGAAAATCAGGAATATGTCGTGCTAGGACGCGATTCCGACGATGAGAATGATGAAGCATTCATTATCGGCAAGGAAGCGGTTGATAGTGACGGTAAGGCTAAGATTGATGTAATTCAAGATGTTCAATTGCTCGCAAAGATTCATAAATTCTTGCAGGCTAATCCGGCTATTCTAGGATAAAAAAGAGAGCCGCCAGGGTAATAACTGGCGGCTTTTTGGTGCTGATTTTTGTGCTTATGTAGATTGTAAAGGAAAAATTGACGATTTGTCTTTTTGGAGAAATGTGTTTTGCTAGTAGATGAACATGGAATCGCCGTAGCTGAGAAGCTTGTAGCCGGAGCTGGTGGCGTGGTCGTAGGCGGGTTTGAGATTTTTCCAGCCGGCGAAGGCAGCGGTAAGCATAAGGACGGTGGATTTTGGGGCGTGGAAGTTGGTAACGAGAGCGTCGATGACCTTGAATTCGAAGCCGGGGAAGATGAAGATGTCGTCTTCGCCTTCGGTTTTGCCGGTTTTACCCCAGAATTCGAGAGTGCGAGTGACGGTAGTACCGACGGCGACGACGCGGTGGCCGGCGGCCTTGGTTTGCTCAATGGCGGCGATAGTTTCGGCCGGGATATGGAACCATTCGGAGTGCATATGGTGTTCTTCGACCTTGTCGCTGCGGATTGGTAGGAAGGTGCCGAGACCGACGTGAAGGGTAAGGTATTGGACTTGCACGCCTTTGGCTTGAAGTTTAGCGATGAGCTCATTGGTCATATTGAGGCTGGCGGTTGGTGCGGCGGCGGAGCCATTTTCTTTGGCCCAGACGGTCTGGTAGCGCTCGATGTCGGCTTTAGTGGCGTCGCGGTGCATGTATGGTGGGAGCGGGACGTTGCCGTATTGCTCGGCAACTTGGTCGAGCGGAGTATCGCATGAAGCAAGGGCGATGCCATTGCCGAGAATTTGCTTGATGGTGATTTGAGTGTTGGTTTTTTCGCCGGTTTCGTGATTGACGACGGTCAGGATGTCGCCATCGTGGAGTTTACCGCGATACATGACGTGGTCGAGCTCGGAGTCGTGACGTTCGAGCACGACAAGCTCGCGTGGGCGGCCGTCTGGCAGCTCGGTGAAGACACGGCTACGCATGACGCGAGTGTCGTTCAGAATAACGAGATCGCCTGGCTCGAGAAAATCAGCCAATTTAGCATATTTGCTGTCGGTAATTTCGCCAGTTTGGCGATTGAGGGCGAGCAGGCGAGTAGTGCCGCGGACTTTTGGCGGCTCGCTGGCGATGCATTCGTCTGGTAAATCGTAAGAAAAGTCAGAGACTAACATTACGATATTATACCATAATTTTTGAGAAAGAAAAATGCCCCGCGAAGGCAGGGCGAAAACGAAATAAGATGAGATAATAGAACAAAAGAAGTGCCTCGAATAATAGAAATAATCAGTAATTATAGCAGTTTGCGGTAACAATCGGAGTAATCAACTGATCAATCAGCTGGCCAATCTTGCTTGCGGTGAACTGCGTCGAGCGGTGCTCGTTTGTAGGAAGTTGCTTGTTGGTATTATCGGGAGTGACGAAATTGCAAGTGTCCTCTCGAAACTCGAAGGCGAAGCCCTCGTTGTCATAAACGATACGGCCTGTGGTTTGTGCATCCATAATATGTTTCCTCCTTTGGTATCCCATCTAAAAGGGCATCGAGCCCCCTAGAGAGCAAGATTTGTTTATTCTAGCATTTTTCTGGTGCTTAGTCAAGGATGCGAGAGAAAAAGATCCACCCCTTGGGAGGAGGGGTGGAAAAGGTCAATTTTATTGGGATTTTTACTTAGCGACGCTTGAGAATTGCGGTCAAGACAATTCCAGCCATGCTTGTGCCTGCGATGATAGCGGCGAGAACCATTGGATTGATAGCGAAGGTATCTGGATTTTTGATGTCTTCTGCTTCGTCCGTAGTTTCCGTGTCAGCTTGCGGAAGCTCATTCTTGATCCAGCGGCCGTAGAGTTCGAGGTCGGCGCTTGGAGTTTTGCCATCGTAAGCTTGCTTGAAGTTCTTGTCGGTGTACCAGCCATCGAAAGTGTAATCGTCAGTACTGAGACTATCGGCGGTCGGTAAATCGGTTTTGTCGTTTTGCCAGGTATATTCGCCGTCTTTTGGCAATTCTACGCCTTCTGGGGCGTCGTCGGCATCAAGATTGAACTTGACGTTAGCTTTGACTGCTGTGGCGAATGAAATGAAGACGCCGTCGAGGCTCTTTGGAGTGAGGCCGTCGATATCTTCTGATGTTGAGCCGCCGAATACAACTACGCCGTTAGTCGTGGTGAAGACGCTACGGAATGAATCATAGCCGTTGCCATCCCAGGTGGCACTCTTTACAACTTTGCCATCTTTGGAAACCTCTACGATCAGGGCGCCACCATTTGAGTCACTAGAACCTTCGATGCCTACGAGCGTCTTGGAGTGTGATTCGCCTACGAGGATAAGGTTGCTGTTTTCGGTTTCGGTGATGCCATAGAAGGTCGAAAGACTGTCGCCGGTAAATTCTGCGAGCTTAGTGATCTTCATGGTGGCAATATCGAGCTTAAAGACAGCGGCATTGTTCTGGCTACTAGTCGAAAGAGTGCTGCCGGCAATATAAATTGTCTTACCATCTTTGCTCAAGATTGCATCATTAAAGAGGACATGACCATATAGATCGTCGTTAGCTACGAGCGCATAGGTCGGATCGTCGTCGCTCTGGAATAAGTGAGCGTTGCTTCCGGTGACGATAACGTAGGATTCGTCGAAGATGAATGAATTGATAACCTTGTTGTCAATGCCTAGTTGATAAGAGTCGAAATATGCAGGCAGACCGTTTTCTGTGCGCAAAAGCAGCGAGCGATAGTCTGAATCTTTTTCTGCGACGACCGCAATGGTGGATCCGTCAGGAGATTCGGCTACTGGTGCGTAGCGTTCGAAGTTTGTATTGACTGTGATGGTTTTTACGACGAATTTTTCGCTGGATGATTTAGGATTTAAGATCTGCGCGAAAGCGCCGTCGTCGGTGTGGCCGAACAGCATCACATTGCCGTTGGACATGATGAAAGCGTCATCGTACGTAGCGTTTTCCTCGGTTTCGTCCATCCAGGTGATGTTGCCTTCCTTTGAGAGGATGCTGACCGTAGCTTTGCCTTCGTGCGCGCCAAGCACTAGATAGTTGTTGTCGAGCTGGATGGCTTTGAAGAAGTTATCGAAACCATCGAGGCTGGTAGATTTAATATTGTTTGGGGCCGCAACATAGGTGTTGGAATATGCGCTGACAGGCGCAATGATTCCGGCAGCCAAAGTGGCAGCGCAGGCAGTTGCAATAAGCAATTTGCCCGAAAAAGCAGATTTTCTATTTTTCATAGTTTTTTCTCTTTTTATTTTTATTTTGACCTGTTGTACTTTCATTATAAGCATAAATGGAACGATTATGCAAGTTTTTTATTGGTGCGGGTGGAGGTAGTATCGCTACGCGATATAAAACTGCGTCGTCGAAGTAAATAAAAATAGCCAGCTTGCGCTGTCTGCTTTTATTTCCTTCTTCTCCTGGTTTTATCGAAACCTGACGAGGTTTCTCCAACTTTGCAGAGAAGTTGACAATTCTGGTATTGGTGCGGGTGGAGGTAGTATCGCTACGCGATATAAAACTGCGTCGTCGAAG
>CAMMYO010000028.1 GCA_946527885.1 uncultured Candidatus Saccharibacteria bacterium | reverse complement strand
TTTCTTCATTAACTTTAGTGATAATATCACTGTCGTATTTAAAGAATTCTGCGTGATTCTTACCGACACACGCTTCCTGCATATCGATTACAAGTAATACTTTGCTCATTTTAAGTCGTCCTTTAGCTGATTATACCATTTAGCGCCAACTATTCTTCTGGCCCAAATTATCAGGTCTATGGTTTTATGTATAATATAAGAAATAAGATTGAGGGGTTTATGGAAGACAAAATAAAAATCGCTGCGAGCGAAATAGTTGCTAAGATAAAAGAATTACCTATTGGTAGCAAATTCATCATGGAGGATTACTTTACCGATTATAAGTTTGAAATGGAAGATAACTTTGAACTACTGGAAGAAATATTTTCACTCTGCGACTCTAATAATATACAAATAGAAATTACTCAGGATGATATGGAATTGGGCGTGCCATGGGTATATACATATAAAAAGAAAAACTAACTCCCCTACTTATCCTTATTGTACGCTGTTAATCCCCAACTTGCTGTCTTCGAATTATTTTATGCATCCGATAGTATAATTATAAGTGATCATGCACGTAGAAGATGCCACGAAACAGATAAGCAAATGGCTAAATGATATCCTGAAAGATAATTATGTCGGTGTTTATTTTCACGGTTCGTTAAGGCTTGGTAGTTTTAATCCAGACAAATCAGACCTAGATTTTATAATTGTCGTAAAAGAGAAAATCGATGCAAAAACAAAAGAATTAATCTGGGATAAAATGCTAGATAATCTTGATATCTTTCCTAAAAAGGGATTCGAGTTTAGCGTCGTGTTGGAGGATGAGTGCCACAATATAAAGTATCCAACACCCTACGAATTACACGGTAGCAGAGATTGGATTGAAAGATATCGACAAAACAAATCACTAGTTATTAACGACGAAGAAAAGACAGACCCAGATCTTGCAAGCCATTTTAATGTTATCAACATAAAAAATGATTCTTTAGATTTTGGTAAGCCGTCCAAGGATGTTTTTACAAAAGTCCCTAAAGAATACGTCATCGCTTCAAACTATAATGATATTTTGGATTGCATAAAAGACATTACAAATAATCCCCCTTATTGTGCATTAAATCTTTGTAGGTTCTACGCGCTAATCAAGGATGGTTTAACCCTATCAAAATATGACGGCGGCAAGTGGGCTATCGATAATATGGATACAGATTATAGCGATGTAATTAAAACTGCTATGGATGATTATTCGAGTAACGAGAATAACTTTGTCTATGATAAAGAAAGACTAGTGAGTTTTGCCGGAGAAATGAAGGAACTCATTAATGACGCATTAAGTCAAACAAAGTAATTCAGCTAGACTATTATCAATATCTTCGCGATATATTATTAAAACCTGGTTAATTAAGGCCCAGCATGAAAAAGCCACCCGAAGGTGGCAAAGGTGAGATCAGAGCGTTTCTGCATACTGCTGCAATGCTTTCTTGGCAGCTTCAACTTTGTCGTATGCCGCAGTAATCTGTTCTTCGAATGCAGAATAATCCTCTCCGAGCGCAGCCCTATCGGCCGCCAAAATCTCAGATTCTCTGCTCTCGTCGAACAATCCTTTAAGAGCATTCTCAAGAACTGCAACATATTGCTCGACATACTCTTTTTTCGTCATACTCATATTCCCACTCCTTTCCGAAATGTGCATATTCTATATTATAACACGATTTTACAATATTATCAATAGTACTGCTTGTGTTTTGAATTATTAAAGCCTGAACAATTCACCCCACCATAAACAAAAGAAGACCCAAAGAGTCTTCTTTTATTGCAAGATCGATGATTAACTTCGCCTAGTTTTCACACGCGTCAAACTTTGCGGAATCCACAGATTTTTAGTGGTAAAATTAGACATAAATATTGCGGAGATTATATGGCTGAAAAGAAAAATAAGAAAAGGAAAATCCCTTTAATTCCACTTATTGCCGTCGTGGCGGCAGTAGGCGTAGCTATTGGTGGATGGATTATATTCCATGGCAACACGCCTGAGACGGAGCAAAATGAGACCCTATCGTCGAATGAAGCCCTTCCCGAAACTGAGTTTAGCCAAGATTATTCGGATTATTTGGACTATTCAGCCGAAAACGACGAGCAAGCAACTACAGAATCCGTATCTTCAGAACAACAACAAGAGCACATCGCAAAAGAACAATGCGATAAATATCTGGATGCTTACGAAAATTCAACACCTGAGGAGCTCGCCAGTGATGACCAGAGCGTGAAGGCAAAGTACAGCGAGTGGCAAAAATGGCTAAAGAAAGCAAAAGAAGTCGAAGGCACCCAGCTTACTCCCGAGCAATGTCAATCATATTGGAGCAAAGACCAACCATGCCCAAATCAATATGCCGAAAAAGCCCAGCAGGCAGAGTCGGAATACAAGCAACTCTTAAGTCAAAAAAACCGCGTATTGCAAAGATTTAGAGGCTAATTCTTGCAAAAAGTAGAATCGCTCACCCTTCTCTTCAATAAGATTCTTAGACGACGAACCACTAGATCTATCGATACTTATACATCGGTTCGTATTCAGCGATCGGCGTAATATGCTCCGAGATGAATCTCTCAATCTGGTCATAGCTTGCTTTTTCTTCAAATACCAGCGAGTATAGCTCGTCGTCGTGATGGTCCCGATTCCTAGTCAACCCAGACGAATAGTAATCTTCCACTTCGTTAATGATGTCCCTGATTTCAGGAATACTGCCATCATCAGGGATGATATCTAATATCTTTTTCGCTTCTGGAGAGTATGTAACGCTAATCGGGCTATAAAAGCTACCCATTTCGAATTTAAAAATGCGAGCTTTCGGGCGCTGAATGAGCGCGCCGCTAGAGTCATATTTGTAGTCGTCATATGGATAGTGATAATCCGAGATATAGACCATTCTTTGCAATAAGTCTTCATAATCTCCGTCTAAATCATTCACTGATGGAGCTCTGTATTTGAAGCCGTATTTGATACTATAATACGTCGGCAAGAATGAGTCGGTAGTAACAATACGCTCGTTAGCTACCTGTACCGTAAAAGCCTCGCCGTTCGTATACGATGACGTTGCAGTAAAAACATAGCCACGATCGTAGTGGCTTTTAACAAAACCATTATAAGAATAACCCGCATCCTTAAAGCTATCGTATAGCTGCCAGTCGCCGTCGCCATATTTCGTATTTAGATATTCGAGCGCGATTTGACGAGCCTGATTTTCCGAAAGATTCCCAAAAAATGATCTATACGACAATATGCCAACCAGAATAATCGCCAAGACGATAATGATTGGTAGCAATATTCTTTTTCGATGCGCGCTTTGCTTTTCCATATCTTCACTATAACACAAGGCCGACTACTTGACATTTTTGGCGTGTTGTGCTATAATAATAAAATATCCGACGCGCATTTAATGCGTAAACCACCTATGATCGTTCTTTAAGGAGGATTTTTATGATTATTGATATGAAAAAAGGACAGAACATTCTGAAGTCTGGCGCTAAGCACATCTGCTTCGCCATCAATGCTGAAGGACGCAACACCTCAGGCTTCGCTGCTCTCATCGACAAAGAGCACTGGCCGGGACTGTCGAATATCGGCGAACACAAGCTCGGCACATGCATTACTCACGAGGACAACGGCGTGTATTACCATGCTCTCGTATGCCACTCGCTCGAGCACGGCTGGCAGAACATGCGCGAAGTTATTAAGCAGTGCTTCGACGCGATTGAGACAGACGAAGAAGTCGCAACGATCGCTATCGGCACTGGCGTGAACGGCTTGCTTTACCGCGCAAATTTCTATGACATCTTTGCAGGAATGATGGATTCAAAAGCAAAAATCACACTGTTCTGATTCCGACAAAAATCCTTTCCCCAGCCCACCATAGGGCTGGGGATTTTTCATTTCTTTAGAATTGAACTTTTTCGACAAAGCTCCCAAGTTGCGATTGAGCCGACAAAATTGCCTAGCGCACAGAGAAAAATCGTCCAACTAAAGCTCTGCGCAATTCCCATCGTAATCACGTTCGCGATAGAGTGCTGAAAACCGCAAAAGATAAAGAGCGGCACACCGATCAAAATGCCCAGTTTGGTGCCGCGCCGATACAGTTCGACCGCCAAATACATAATAGAGCCACACATAACAGACTTAAGAAAGAATTCGCCTGACATGCCCCAGCTGGCCACTTTAGCCGCGGCAGCATCCATAATCGAGTTATCCATAACACCGAACAATAGACCGATGAGATAGCCGGCAAACAAATTCGTAATCAAGATTAATAAAATGTCCCGTAGCTTGATGCCGTCCTCAAATATGAAGCCGCACTTGCCCGTAAACAAGTTTAGTCCGAGCATGCAGACGCCCAACAAACCGAAAGAGAATAAAAATGGACCGAAAGGGTCCCCAATTTTTAATAGAACGAAATCGCCCAAGCCAATCAGGACACTTGCTGCCGCCGCCAGACGCACTAAATCAAAATATCGCTGCTTCGTTTTCATATCACCTCCGTCTGATTTGATTGTACTAAAGCGAAAAGTATATGTAAAATGCGATATAATTAGGTCAATAAGCATAACTATTTTAGAGTATGAAAGCAGCAACCAAAACAACTTCAAAAACAAAAAAGACTACAAAGAAAACAATCACGACGAAAGATATTCTGATTCAGGTTGGATTGGCACTATATTTTACGGTTTATTTTATCGCACACCATTATTTGGGCGTTTACAACACGCGCTGGATTCTCTATGTCGGGCTCGCAGCGATGGCGCTCTACGCATTCAAGACGCGAACTAAAAAAGATGAAAAATTTGCCGAGGGATTCTGTTTTTATAAAGTTTTCCTAATCTACGTGATTGGCTGCATGATTGGTACTTACTATGAGGAGATTTTGACCGCTTGTCGAACTGGTTCCTGGTTATCGAGACAAGGCATTATTTACGGGCCATTTAACCCAGTTTATGGTGCTGGCTTCTTGGCATTTACGGTTTTGCTCTGTCGCAATCTGAAGCGTAAATGGTGGCTGACTTATATTTACGCTTGTTTGATTGGTGGAATCACAGAGACGGTTTCGAGTCTGATTGGCGAATATATCTTCAAGGCGAATGCCTGGGATTATTCAGACAAGTTTTTGAATATTATGGGCAGAACAACAATCCCTTACATGCTATTTTGGGGCGCAGGCGGTCTAGTCTTTGTTAAGGTTGTCTATCCAGCGCTGTCGAAGTTTATCGAGCTTTTGCCAAAGCGTGTCGGAAATGTAATCATGCCGACTTTCTTGATATTCGTTTTGGCAAGCCACGTCGTATCATACACGGCATTATATCGCTACGGCACGCGCAGCGAGGGTCGCGAGGCGAGCAATGCGGTCGAGGTATTCTTGGATGACTACTACGACGATAGCATGATGAAGCAATACTACGATAATCCAGTGCACGAAAAAATCGGCGAGTAACAGAAGTTATTATTGATATTTCAATCTAGAACCCAGAGAGGTCTACTATTCCTGTTTCTCTGTTTCGGTCGGGTCGCTACCGATGAGGTCGTGGATGTTTTCGCCGTAAGACATACCGATGCCGCGTTCCATATCTGACGAGACGCCGGAATAGAAGACATAATAGACGCCGTTTTCCTTGATGAAGCTACTGCGATAGATACCGCGATTGTCCCATGAGGAGATTGATGGGCGCAGAACCACGCTGCCGTCATACCAGGTAATGCCGTCGCGCGAGTTGAAGTAATAGAGATTCATAGAGTTGCGATCACTCCAGTTATAGTAGCTGGACATGATCATTTCGTACTGGTCATCAGTCTTAATGACATCCAAATGCCAGTTCGTAAGCTGCACGGCTGCGTATTGGAGCTTAATGGTCTTCGGTTTAGTAAATTCTTCGTTATCTTTGCTCTCCATGTATTGCAGCGAGCGATTGCGGGCAACATACCACCATTTATAGATGCCGTCTTCATAGATGATTGCCGGGGATACATAGTCGGTTTTTGAACGAGTCGCTTTTAGAATTTCGGTCTTTTCGCCCCAGTTTACGCCATCTTTGCTCGTTTTACGATAGATTACGACACTATCATTGATATCGTCAACATAGCGCCAGAAGAGCTCCATGGTGTCGGTGTCATTATTATAGACAATGTGCGGATCAGAGTTATAAACTTTACCCTTCTCATAGCCTTCCGGTGTATCTTCAATCGGATTCGTGAGGCCTTCCGGAATCTCCCAGTTCATAAGATCATTGCTGGCGCGAATGTGTGGGTTTTCGTATTTTTCATCGCCGTTCGGAAATGGCGAGTAGGTCATCCAATATTTATAGCCATGCCAAGGCTCGGCAAAATTGAGAACCTTTGGATGATATGGTTGATTATCGCCATATGCGCTCTCGAGATCCAGTTTGCCAACAGCATTGTGCTGGTTTTCAATAATGCCACCATGATTCGACAATTTTTCCTGCTTGAGACTATGCTGACGGCGCAAATTAAGCCAGCAATGCGACTCTTTGAGTTCGTCGCAAGTAAAGAATGTAACTGTGCCGTAAATGAAAATCGCGGACACCGCCAAAAATAATGCCGCAAAAATCCGGCAATTTCGTTTTGCCTTTACATATTTATTATAAAAATCACCCGACTCTCCGTCTTTCATTTGCCTCCTTTATCAGTGTATTAGTAGTATTCCGACCATTACTGGCATCGTTATAATCGATAGAATCGTAGAAATGGTAACCAACTCTGAAGCCTCAATGTCGTTGCCACCATACTTTGCCGCGAATAGACCGAGGCTAGTTGCGGTCGGCAAGGCCTGAATGAGTGTACAAACAACAATAACTTCTTGCGAGAAATGAAGCGCCACGAGCAGGAAGTAAGTGACCAGCGGCCCAAGAATGAGCTGGATGGCTGCCGTAAGAATTAGACGCCACTTCTTGAAAAGCTTGCGAAAATCAGCGTGCGACAACATGAAGCCGATACAAATAATCGATAGCGCGGTCGTGGCGTTGCCGGTAAACTTTACAGCGTCGTTTAGGAATGTCGGCACTGGTAAGTTTAGCATAAAGACCAAAACGCCAAGTAGAACTGCAATAATATTCGGGTTCGTAACAATACCCTTGATTAATTTGAAGGTCATCTTGCGCTCAAAGAGATAGACGCCGTACGAGAAGAGCGCAATATTGAACGCGATAATGAAGCCACAATACGGAATAATGCCCTGCTCGCCAAAAGTGCTCGAAATGATCGGATATCCCAGAAAAGTTGCGTTGTTGAAGACAAAGGCAAATTGAGACTCAAAGCGTAGCTCGCCCTTGTACAGACCCTTGGCGAAAATCATGCGCGAAATAATAATCAGCGCAAACATCACGGCGAAGCCGCCGATTAGGCCTTCGAAAAATAGATTTGAACTTTCCGCGCTATAGGTTGCCGGGAAAGCCATGAATAGCGATGCCGGCATGAAAACCGTCAAAAGTAGATTAACTAAACTGCGGTTAGTTTTAGTGTCGATGAGCTTGAATTTACCCAAGAAATATCCTAGCACCAGGATTAGCGCTATAGTGCCCAACCTTGAATAAAAATCCAATAACTCTATCTCCATAAGATTATTTTAACATAGTTACAAGATAAAAAATGCCGCCCATTGGCGGCAGAAAAATGAAATAAGATAAAATAAGGAACAGTGTAGAACAATAAAAGATGCGAAACGAGTGCGAAAGCACCACTGCATAGGGTAGGACCTATGCGATTATTAATTATATCATACTTATTGTTTTTTTGCAATACCTTGCGAATCTTTTGGCTTTTTCGCAGATGTGCGACCACCGAGTTTGCGATAAATCTTTTGATCCAGCTCGAGAATCTCCGACAAACGGCGCTGAAGGCTGCGGTCGGCGCGCAAATCCGCATCAAGGTTTTCATCGATCAAATCGATTTCGTGCAACATATTTTCGAGATGCGTACGCTCGCGATCGGCCGAAATCTGCGACAAAAGCGCAACCAAAATACTCGTGCCAGAAATCACTAGCGCGATCACATCAACAAACACTTCGTCGAGCGAATCGGCATGCGTCAATAAGAAGATGACGCCAGACACTACCAGAAGTGCGTAGATTACAATCAGAATATAGACAAGACGGCGGCGCATATATATCTCAATTATACATAGCCCTCGGCCTGCATTTCAAACATTTCGCGATAAATGCCGCCAAGTTGCATAAGCTCTTCGTGCGTGCCGCGCTCGACAATACTACCCTTGTCTAGCACGATAATATTTTTGGCTTTGCGGACGGTCGAGAAGCGGTGCGAGATAATGATCGTGCTGCGATTTTGCTGCTTGCGCAAGATGTTGCGGAAAATTTCGTATTCGGATTTTGCGTCGACAGCCGAAGTTGGCTCATCGAGAATCAGAACATTGGACGAACGATAGAAAGCGCGTGCGATACCAATACGTTGCCACTGACCGCCAGACAAATCAGTGGAGTGATTTTCGCTCAAATCCTTCGACAGAATTTGATTCAGGCCGGTCGAATATTTGCCTGGCAAATCGCCGAGACCAGCCTCAGTTAGAGCAGTCATAATTTCATCTTCATTGTAGCGACGCGAGACATCGCCAAACCAGACGTTTTCGCCGAGCGTTGCGAACTCGTAGCGCGTATAGTCCTGGAATAACGCACCGATTTGCGCCAAATACGACTCGCGATGAATTTTCGAGAGTGGCTGATCATTGATAAAAATCGTGCCGCTGTCTGGTTCATAGGCACCAATCATCAGCTTAATAAGCGTGGTCTTGCCTGCCCCGTTTTCACCGACTATCGCCACGCTGTCGCCCGGGTTCAGAATAAAGCTGACATGCTCGAGCGCCGGCTTCTGCGCATTTGGATAAGTAAATGTCACATCACGGAACTCAATTTTTGGCGTTTCATGAACCATAATATCGCCGTTTTTGCGATTTGGCGTATCCATAAATTCCATAAAGTCGGTCGCATTCACGAGACTGTCGTTCGCGGTCGCAATATTATTGAACAGCGAAATAATACTGCCGTTAAGCTGCGACAAAAGGTTGCGAACGGTAATAAATTGACCGATAGCAAGCTCGCCGTCGATAATTTTCTTCGCAATAACCGCCATCACACCATAGCTAGTTACGTTTTCGAGTGTACTGGTGCCGATGTGTGGCCACAAGAAATTACGCGCATCCGCCACATCCTGCTCTTGCGAGCGACGGCGCGCCTTAAGCATACGCTCGACTAGCTGGTTTTGCAAACTATTGATTTCAATTTCGAGCGCGGAGTTCGAGTTTGTGATTTTGCGTTCAATATCCCAAGCAATACGACGATCCTTCGTGAACTTGCGCCAGTTGCGGCGGCGTTTCGCAGCAAGCTTTAGGCTGAGCACAGAATAAGGAATCGCCGCAAGCGACACGATAATCGTCACGAATGGTGAGACCGTGAGCGTCGCGACGATAATCGACACGAGGCTGATGAATGAGGTCGCAATATTTAGCAAGCTATAGGTTACGGAAGTAATCGAGCTGCCAAAATCGCGCACACGCTCGAACTTGTCCGCGAAGGCCTGACTTTCTCGCATCGCTAACGGAATCTCGATATATTTCAGCGCGACACGCTCACCGACGTAGGCGTAAACTTCCTGAAAAATCGAAACGCTCATCAGGTCGTTAAACTCGCGCAAAAATACGTCAACCAACTGGATGGCAAGAAGAATAATAATCGTGATAAATGGGCGCACATAATCGTGCGACTCAATCGCTTCCGCCACTTGCGTCACAGCAAGACCGGAAATGACCGCCGAAACGGACGGCAAAATCGCCGTGTAGACGCGGTATGCAATCATGAAAAATCGCTTTGGCCCGACGGCGCGGCGATAAACTTTCATGACGTAAAAAATCGACCGGAAAGAAATTCGCGGGTAGTCCGGCCGCGCGCGCTTGGCCGCCTTTGAGCGGCGGCGAGAAGCGCGTTTGGCCTTGATGGTTTTATGTTTGGTTTCGGTCGGTTTTTCTTGACCCATTTCTATTCTACTGTAACAGATTTTGCGAGATTGCGTGGCTGATCAACGTCGTTTCCGCGAGCAACCGCTACGTAATAAGCGAAGAGCTGCTGGAGCGTATTGAGAAGGATTGGCGTGAGCAATTCGAACTTCGTGTCGATGCGAACGATGTCATCAGCTTCGATATCGAGCGATTCTGGCGCATCGGTCAACACGATAGCTTTGCCGCCGCGAGCGCGAACTTCTTGGAGGCCGCCGATAGATTTTTCGAAGAGACGACCTTTCAAGATATTGAAGACTTCGAAATAGGTCGAGTCAACTAGAGCGATTGGACCGTGCTTGAGTTCGCCCGTTGCATAACCTTCGGCGTGGATATATGAAATCTCTTTGAGTTTGAGCGCACCTTCGAGCGCGATCGGGAAGGCAGTATCGCGGCCAAGATAGAGAGCGTCGTCGTACTTGCAATATTTGCCAGCCAATTCCTTCATGATTGGCGCGCAAGTTTCGAGTGTCTTGGCGATTTCGTCTGGCAAAGCATCGAGCTCGGTAGCTAGCTTTGCGATAGTTTCACGATTGCCGCCATGAGCCTCGGAGAGCATGCCAGCAAAGATTAGCATCGTGGCAACTTGTGACGTAAAGGCTTTAGTGGAGGCAACGGAGATTTCCGGACCGGCGTAAACATAGGAACCGCCATCAACTTCGCGAGCGATAGTCGAGCCAACCACGTTGACAATACCGAAAACCTTGGCGCCGCGCTGCTTGATTTCGCGCAGACAAGCTAAAGTATCGGCGGTCTCACCAGATTGCGATACGATTAGAGCGACTGAGTGCTTTGGCAAATGAAAGCTGCGATAGCGATATTCGGAAGCAATAACAACCTCGGTTGTAACATCTGGCACGATTTGCTCGATGTAGTACGAAGCAAGCAAGCCGGCATAATAGGCTGTGCCGCAGCCAACGATGACGACATGTTCGATTTCGCGCAGCTCTTTTGGCGTTAAATTGAAGCCGCCGAGACGCATTGTGCCCTGTTTGACATTGATACGACCGGAAAGCGTGTTGTGCAGAGTCGTTGGCTGTTCCATGATTTCCTTGAGTAAGAAATGATCATAGCCGCCCTTCTGGATTTGCTCGGCATCGCCCTGAATTTCTTCTGGTTTTGCCTTGATTGACTCGAGTTTTAGATTACGCAAATCAATATCGTCGCGAGTACAGATTGCCAACTCGCCATCGTTTAGATAGATAGCATTGCGAGTGTAGCCCAAGAGCGCCGAAGCGTCTGAAGCAATGATTGTTTCGTCTTTACCGAGACCAACAATCAGCGGTGAACCGAAGCGCGCAACAACTAGCTGTTCTGGTTCGCGTGGCGAAAATGCAATAATGCCATAAGTGCCGCGGACTTCGGAAAGCGCCTTCGCAACGGCATCAGCGAGCGTTGCTTTGCCCTTGTAGTAAGAGTCGATTAGCGCGGCAAGAACTTCCGTATCGGTATCTGACTTAAATTCATGATCAGAAAGCTTCGCTTTGAGTTCTTTATAGTTTTCAATAATGCCATTATGAACCAAAAAGACGTCACCAGCACGATGTGGATGGGCATTGTTAACGGTGACACCGCCGTGAGTCGCCCAGCGCGTGTGACCGATGCCAATTTTACCCTCATGCGGTTTAGCGGCTAAGACCTTCTCTAGTTCGGCGATTTTGCCGACCGAGCGGGCGCAGTGCGGATTCGCATCTTCATCGAGTGTTGCAATGCCGGCCGAATCATAGCCGCGATACTCGAGCCGCTTTAGGCCATTTATTAAAATATCTTGAGCAGTTTTTTTGCCCACATAGCCTACAATTCCACACATATATTTCTCCTTGTTATGGACTTATTATAGCAATTTTTTCGGTATGCCATACCAAAGGCATGAAAAGCCGCACGAACGAAGGCGCGCCGAACATTGCCAGCAACCGCGCGGCGAGTGATTTCTAGATTTTTAGCTATTTCTTGAGGCTTCCGTAAGTATCTCAATCAGGCGGCTTTTGGCTGCCTGCTGGCGTAGTTCTGCGCTAAAATCTATACGCCCTACAGTGGCGCCCGGTACGGCTGTCGTATTAGGGCGACCAATAGTTTCAAACTGCTTTTTGGCAATAATTTCCCAGTCGCCTAACACTTCTTCGATGCGCGCGAGCACGTCCTGCGGGCCGTTACAACCGTCGACCGTTGCAGTTTTGACACCATTTTCGTTAATAACGTAAAGAATACCATTGATAGCGCGATCATATAAATCTTGGCGGCGTTCGTAGGCGGCGCGAGTATCATCAACGCGACCGCGCGCAATAATACGCGCCCACAATTCACCGCGTGGCACATTTAAGACGATTGCACCCTCTAATTGTTTCATGATGCCATGGTCGCGCATCCAGTAAACCTGCTCGACCGTATTCGGAAATCCATCAAGAATCATGCGGCGACTATGGCGGCTACGAAAAATCTGCGACATTGCATAAGCCATCTTGCTCTCATCAATATACATACCATTATTGAGCGCCATGGTGACATCTTTGTCGTGCAGACCGAGCAACAAATCGCGCGAGGAAACCCACTCCCAATTATATTTGCGAGCTAAAAGTTGACCTTGAACAGTCTTACCGGCACCCGGTGCGCCAAATATTGCAATCATGTTTTTATTTTAGCACGCCTAGGTGCTCTAGCGACGCTTTAAGCGCGCGATTGTAACTGCGCTGACACCTGCAAATGTTGTTATTATTACAACGTTAGTAAGGATCGAATCGTGCGTATTCGGAGTGTCCGGTTGCGGCTCCGGAGTTGGCTCTGG
>CAMMYO010000027.1 GCA_946527885.1 uncultured Candidatus Saccharibacteria bacterium | reverse complement strand
ACCATCGACGGAAAGACATACTATTTTCAGCCAAATGACGGCTATGCTGCCATCAAAGGTCACGTCAAAATCGGCAGATACTGGTACTACTTCGACAAAAACACCAGCGTCATGAAGAAATCCACTTTCTACACGCTCCAAAAATCTGACACAGGCGACGGCCCAAAAACTGTTTACTTTGACAATAGTGGACATTTACTTTATGGTTTCCAAAAGATTAACGAAAAATACTATTTCTTCCACAAAACAAGTGGCAAGCTCTTCGAAAACACAACCGTCAATGACAACAAGCGCAGCTATGTCGCTAATTCAAAGGGCGAAATCTACATCACGCGCATCAACGACGTGCCATATTATGCGCAGACCAACAGCGCCTGGGCAAACAAAAAAGTCGGCGGCGCTACAATCAAGTCAACCGCCTGCTCGGTAATGACTGGCACATCGATGATCAACTTCTTAACCGACAGCGACTACTCGCCATACACTATCGCCAAACAATTCCACGACGAATTCAACAGCTACAATTCAAACGGCATCTTAGGCACCACTTCCGACGTCTGGCGCAAAGTCGCAAATCGATACGATCTCAAGCTCGAGAGCTCCTTGGGCTATGCAAAAATTCAGCAACATCTTCGCGAAGGTCACTTCGTCAAAACATCTGTCGCTAAAGGGCATTTTACCAACGCCGGCACGCACGCGCTCCTAATGATGGGGCTCGACGACCAGAACCGCACCTATATCTATGACCCTAGCAACGCCAACAATAACGGCTGGTATTCAATCGACACGATTTGGAACGAGCGCTCATCTCATAGTGACGACACGCGCGACGGCGGCCCATTCTTCGCCATATGGCGCTAAGCGCAAACCGCTATTTCTTGTAAAAACCGTCAAAATCTAGTACGTTGAAAGTACATACTTTGGAAGGGCAGTATGTAGCACGGAAAGGGTGTAATTTTTGTTACACCCGCTCGCCCTTCGATCTTTAAAAAGGAGGTCGAATTATGATCTACATTTCCACCATCGTCATAACCGTCGTCGCCTTTATGGTCATTGCGTGCAGTTATTACAAACTCATCGTCATGAGTGAAGGCACGCCGGAAATGGCAAGACTCGCCAGTGTAATTCGTAGCGGCGCACGCACATTCATGCGCGCCGAATACATAATTATCATACCGGCAGTTATCATTGTTGCCGCCATCTTCTCACTATTGATAGAAGTCGGCAGCGGTATCACCTTTACCGTCGGCGCTGCCATGAGCAGCACCGCTTGTATTCTCGGCATGAGTAGCGCAAGCTACGCGAACGTCCGCACGACCAATACAGCGCTTCAGACCAAATCAATCGGGGCTACCATCAGAACGGCAATGCTCGGCGGCAGCATCAGCGGTCTCAGTGTTCACGCATTCGGATTGTTTGGACTCACGGCCATTTTACTGGCTCAGCAGAATCTTGACCTCGGCGTAAAATCTAGCGGATTGTTACTTTCGTTCAACTACAATCCCTACATTATGCGCCTCACCACCTACAGCCTCGGCTGTTCACTCGTCGCGCTCTTCAATAGAGTGGCTGGCGGTAATTACACCAAGGCTGCAGACATCGGTTCAGACTATGTAGGTAAAATTACTAAAAACCTGCCCGAAGACGATCGGCGAAACCCTGGCACTATTGCAGATTTTGTTGGCGATTTAGTAAACGATATCGCCGGAAACTGCTCGGATCTACTCGAAAGTTTTGTCGCGACTATTGTGGCTGCCATCATCTTGGCCATCAATAGTTATCCAAACGCAGACAAAGCGTTTATCGCGGCAGTCATCCGCTACCCCGTAATCCTTGCTTGCCTTGGTCTCATAAGTAGCATTATCGGTATTTTGTTCGTATTGCTTTACAAGAACAGCAAAAAGCCCGAAAGTTTACTCGATACCATTACTTATCTCGCCGCAAGCTGTGTTGCGATTTTTGGCGGAATTGCATCGTATATCGTATTCAAAGACTCACGTATCTTGCCCGACGATTTTCGATTCGCCTGGGCATCACCGTGGATCGCTTTTTTAACCGGCGTAATTAGCGGCGTAGCTATCGGAAAGCTCACTGAACATTACACCGGTCTGGAAGGCAGCCCCATCAAACAAATGGTGCGCATGGCCAAAGAAGGCATCGCGCTACTCGTTACGGAAGGCGACGCATTGGGCGCATGCTCAGCATTGGTTCCCATCGTCATCATCTCCATCAGCATGCTGACTGCTTATATTCTTTGCGGAATCTATGGCATCAGCATCGCAGCAGTTGGAATGATGAGTTTCATCGGCGTCACTGTAAGTATCGACGCCTTTGGACCAATTGCAGATAACGCCGGCGGCATCGCCGAAAGCGTCAATCTGCCACACGAAGTTCGAATTATAACCGATGGGCTCGACGCGAGAGGAAATACCACTGCAGCAATCGGCAAAGGATTTGCCATTGGCAGTGCAGCATTCGCGACCTGTTCACTCATCGTGGCCTATATTACGGCTTGTACAAACGGAGTTCTCGAACTGAAGGGCTCCGAGATCATAATTTACGGATTAGTCGGCATGATCCTTGGCTCTGGCTTCATTGTCTATTTCTGGGGATTGCTCACTAGACATACTAGCCAGGCGGCAATGGAAATGGCCGACGAAATCGCCAAGCAGCTCAATCTGCCGGGCGTTATGGAGGGCGAAAGAGAGCCCGACTACGACGCCTGCATTCAGATTGCCACCCGCAACGCCATCGGCAAGATGCTCTCACCGACCGTTATCTGCCTGTTTACTCCGGTCGTTTGCGGCTTCTTGTTTGGGCCAGCTCTGGTCGGCGGCATTCTGGTTGGCGCAACTATCACTGCAATACCGATCGCTATCTTTATGGGTAACAGTGGCGGCGCATTCGACAATACGAAAAAGTATATCGAAAGCGGCCTACTCGAAGGTTACGGCAAGGGTAGCGAAGTGCACAAAACCGCAGTCGCCGGCGACACAGTCGGCGATACCCGCAAAGACGTGGTTGGAGTGGCGCTCGATATCGCTATCAAGCTGATGAGCACCGTTGCAAACACGCTTGCGCCGGCATTCACACGTTTCCATCTCCTTTAAAACTCAGAATCCCTCGGTTTCGGCCGGGGGATTTTTAAGCACCAAAAAAAGCGCCGAAGCGCTTTGGGACCAGGCTAACTGCCGTTTCCGACAGTAGCCCAGCCATACTTAGATTATATCACACTTTACGATTTTTGTCAATTTTGGTATAATACAGCTATGAAATTACCAGTTGTCGCCATTATCGGCCAGACCAACGCTGGCAAGTCCAGCCTTTTTAATCGCCTTGTCCGCAAAGCGCAGGCTATTGTTGCACGCGAAGAAGGTACCACGCGCGACAACGTGGTTGGCAAAGTCGAAGACCAATACCTGCTAATCGACACCGCCGGTCTTAAAGATCCAAATGACGAATTCGAGGCCCGCATCCAGGACCAAATCGATGACGCCGTCGCCAACGCCGACATGATTTTGCTCGCGCTCGATTCTAGCAAGTATCCAAACCAGGACGATACGCTCATTGCGCGCAAAGCTCTCAAGAGCGGCAAGCCAACCATGCTTCTATTAAATAAAGCCGACCTCGGTGAATCTTTGCCAGACGAAGAATTTTATAGCCTCGGCATCCAGAACATGATGCGTACTTCCGCTACAACCGGCCTGCATATTAACGATCTCCGCGCCAGCATTAAGCGCGAACTCAAAGCCGCCGGCCACAAACTCGGCAACCCAGAGCAAAGCAAAGCCAATACGCTCAAAATTGCTCTTATCGGTCGCCCAAACGTCGGTAAATCCAGCCTCTTCAACACGCTTGCCAAGAAACAGCAGGCTGTCGTTGCTAATCTTGCCGGCACCACTCGCGACGTCAACCGCACCGAAATTCGCTACAAAGGTCAGACTATCGAAATTCTCGACACTGCCGGCCTTCGCAAACCGGGCAAGCGCGAAGTTGGCATTGAAAAATTCTCCGCGCTTCGCACGCTGGCCGCTATCGAAGAGGCGGATATTTGCTGTATGCTTGTCGATAGTACCGAGCCACACTCCAAGCTAGACCAAAGTCTCGCCGGCCAAATCGTCGAAGCCGGCAAAGGCATCATTCTTGTTGTTACTAAAACCGACCTCGAGCACCAAGATACCGATGAAATTCTCGACAAACTCGAATATGATTTTAATTTCGTACCATACGCACCAGTCGTCATGACTTCTAGCGTCACTGGCAAAAACGTTACTAAAATTTTCGAGCTCGCTCAGCAAATCGACCAAGCTCGCCACGCCGAACTAAAGACTTCCGACCTCAACAAGCTCCTAATGGACGCCGTCAACGCCCATCCGCCGGCCGGTCTTAAAAATACGCATCCAAAATTGCGCTATATGGTCCAGACCGACACCTGTCCACCTTGGTTTGTTGTTTACGGCAGCAACCTTAGCCTCTTGCACTGGAGCTACAAACGCTATCTCGAGCGCCGCCTTCGTGAGGCTTTCAATTTCACCGGCACGCCAATCTGCTTTAGCTTTCGCAATCGCGACTAATCTGATATAATAACACATAACAAAGTGGGCCTTTCATTCGGGCCTATTTTTGTAAATCGCACCTTCACAACGAACGATCGCATCCACACCAAAGGAGGGATCCTATGAGATCACAGAAAACTGGAGACGCAAACAATTGCGACTTGCGCAGTCTCGACCCGACCGTGCTGAACTTGACGACGCCGGACTTTTTCCTCAACTTTCCGGACGCACTGTATGCAGACGAGACGGACGAGCTTGGACCGAGATGCTTTGTCGTGAGCAACGTAATGATCAACATTTACACGAAATTCTCCTCCGCAGAAACCCAAAACGGAGAGATCAGTGCGGAGTTGATCCATCTACTGAGCACGATTCAGCAAAACGGAAAACACCAAACATTTTCGAGCAAAGACGGCCAACAGTACGACATGTATACGTTGAATAATACCTCCATCGTCTTCGACAACCGGAGGCATTCATTCGACCTCGAAGTCGACATCGAAAAAGAAGGCCTGAAATACTCGGTCGCAACAGCAGAGTACTGGAGCGAAAATTATCCTCGCGACCTCTTCCCGGGCGGAGTAACCCTGTTAACAAACGACAGAGCTATCAGCCTTTATCTTTCGGAAGAGCTACAGGAGAAATATCGCCTAACTATTCTTGACCCATCAATCCGTACGGGATACAGAGTTATCCCTGCCGACAGCGAGCTGTGCGCCAGATGGATCAGCTCAACTTCCGGCATACCTGTTAACGACTTCTATGCAATCGAAGATCAGCCGCCATTGGTTCCGAACGAATACGTCGTCTTTGGCAACGAATTCATTCCAAATGGATCGAATATCGGCTTCTTTAACTCTAGAACTCAGACGATTGAGCCGCTCACGTGCCGAGACACACTGGTTAGCCCTAAAAGCACAGAGCAGAGCATCGTGTTTGATATGCTGCGACGTGCAAAAGAAAATACCGACACGTCTCCATACGTCATTGTGGCTGGCCCACAAGGCACTGGTAAGACCTTCTCGGTCGTAAGCGCAATGCTTGCTATGACGGAACCGTTCCGTAAAAGAGCACTCAAATCAACCAGTCCTCAGCTGGAAGAACCCGATCAGACCAGAATTAAGCCGGACGGAACAGAAGTGCCTATCCGCAAACGCAGCGCCAAAAACGACCCCAGCTATGAAAAAGGCAAGAAAAAAGCCAAGTCTTGCGCTAGCAGCATCCTTTCGGAACTCGACAATAAGCCGAATTCGTTCAGCAAAATCATCGTCGTTGTACCCGATAAGCAGATGGGCGCAAAGACAGAAACTCTGCCCGGCGACCGAATGGCAAAAATGGCGCCGAAAATCGCAGCCATCCGAGAACTGATCGCGCAAGCAATCATGCAGGCGCGAAAGCAGGCAGGTCTCAAATACGACGAGTCGTTATGTTTTTCTATTGCGGACGAAATCCTGCCAATGATTGAGTTCGTTACGATGGGCGAGCTTAGCTCGAGAAGCCCCACGAACGCATTGATCATCCTGGATGAAGCGCAGTTCCATACACCGGCGCAAATCAGACTGGCAATTGGAAGACCGGCCGAAGGTTCCATCCTGGTCATTCTTGCCGATCCATACCAGACCATGAACCGCTTCGGTGCAACGGGCAACTCTGTCGCTATCGTCATGCGCAGAGTGTACGGCAAGGAACCATTCCTAACTCTCATGACTACAAAACCTATCAGGAACGGCCCGAAACTTACATACGGCATTCGCATCTGACGATCGTTCAACCCCAACCAAAGGGCGGCCCCATTCGGCCGTCCTTTTTCATGCTATAATAACAGATATGAAAATTATTGTTGGTTTTGGCAATCCCGGCACACAATACAATTTCACGCGCCACAACGTCGGCTTTTTGGCTCTCGATTTTTATGCCAAAATTCACAAGCTCGACTGGCAGGACAAGCCGAAATTCGGCGCCATCATCGCCAAAGACGGCGACCGCTTACTCGTCAAATCCAAAAGCTATTACAATGAAGTAGGGCAAGTCGCGCGCGCTATCATGGACTTCTACAAACTCACACCGCAAGACTTCCTTGCAGTTTGCGACGATTTCTCGCTCGAATTCGGCAAACTCCGCTTTCGCGAACGCGGCAGCGCCGGCGGCAACAATGGCCTTAAATCTATGATTAATCATTTCAGCACCGACGATTTCCCGCGCTATCGCATCGGCACCGCCAATGACGCTCTTCGCAGCCGCGTCGGCGACACCGAATTCGTGCTTGGTAAATTTACCGACCATGAACGCGGCCAGCTTCCGCAAATTCTAAAGCAAGCCGAGGAATTCATCGCGAATTATGAGTAAAGATACCAAAGTAAAAGTCATCCAGAAGAAAACCCTTTTCGAACAGGCAAAGGCGCTCTTCATTAAATACTACGACGTAATCGCCTATTTGTTCTTCGGCGTCGTCACGACTATTATTAATATTGTCGTCTATGCTTTTTGTGCGCACACTCTGCATATCGATGAAATCGCTTCTACTGCCATCGGTCAGATTGTCGCCATTATCGCCGCATACCTAACGAATCGCAAATGGGTATTTCATAGTCAAGCACATGGCGCAAAGGCTATCATGCGCGAAATAGTGAGCTTTGCTAGCGCACGCGCCGCCACCTTCTTCTTGGACATGCTCATCATGTATATATTCGTTAAGCTACTTCATTGGCCAGATATACCTGTCAAGATCGCCAGTAACTTTATCGTAATCGTTCTGAATTACGTTGCGAGCAAACTCTTTATTTTCGTAAAGCCCAAAGAAAACAAATAGCAAAACAGCCCCGGCAACAAACCGGGGCTTTTAAAATGCCTAAAAATGTGTTGAAATATC
Source organism: uncultured Candidatus Saccharibacteria bacterium (assembly GCA_946527885.1). Lineage (GTDB taxonomy): Bacteria > Patescibacteriota > Saccharimonadia > Saccharimonadales > Saccharimonadaceae > UBA2834. The sequence goes on along the minus strand of CAMMYO010000027.1, from coordinate 6,211 downwards.
GTTCTTATGCTTATTTTATACCATATTTTTACAAAATTACCATAAACGGTATGACCCCTGTTATAGGTGTAAATATGTCCAAAAACAGCCATTTTTATCTATTGATTTTATTAAAAAATAGTCAAAAACTATTGACTATTTTGCAAATTCGTGCTAAAATCTAATTAGTTTTGGTCGAAAGACCAAAAAACCGCACCTAAATAAATTATCAAACTTTGCTAAATTTATTTTAGCAATTGTTGCGTGCTTTAGAAACCCTTTCGGCCTTTAAAGTTCTCCTATGCTTTAAAGTGAAAAGTATTACCTCCACTTAGAATCGCGTTTCTAGAGCTAGCAATGCCTTTAACCGGCGGACCCCATGTGTGAGGTGGGTCACGCTCCTGCTCTCAGGGCCATGAGGTGCGTTAAAGGCTCAAATAGCCCCAGGTGATGCCCACCCTTACCTGGGGCTTTTTGATGGCAAAAATTATTCGCCCATCAATTCTTCTTTATAGCTCTTGCCGGTTATGCCGTTGTAGGCTTGAACGTGCGGCATGGAATCGAGCAGAGCAATAATTGCCGCATCTGTCTCGGAATTCTGCATCGACGCCTTTGCTTTGTTTTTGTACGAGTTTACATGTGCATGCTTATAAACGATTTTTGTCACACCAGCCTGCAGCAGAAAACGCAAGCAGTCGACACAAGGCGCATAGACTACATAGCAAGTACAGCCAGCCAGATCACGATGCGCAAAGATAATCGCATTAATCTCACTATGCATCGAAAAATGATATTTCATCGGGCGCTCCGATAGTGTCAACTTCGATTCGTCCGCTCCTTGGACCAGACCATTATAGCCGAAAGATACCGGACGATGTTTTTCATCTACGATCACCGTACCAACCTGCGTCGATGGATCTTTCGAACGCGTCGCGACAACCTCGGCAATATTCAAGAAATATTCATCCCAGCTCATTTTACACTCCTATTATTTATCCTTAGTTTACACTACCGATAATTTGATCGCCACTTTCAATATCGCTGCGTTCAACGTCCCGCAAAAGCATTCCGCAATTATCGCCAGCTTGCGCAACGTCTAAGATCTTGCGGAAAGCCTCTAAGCTAGCGATAGTCGTAGTTATCGAAGTACCGTCTTGCTTTTGAATAGTTACAGTTTCACCAACCGAAAAGCTACCAGATTCAACACGACCAGTCGCCACCGTACCGCGACCCTTGATGCTAAAAACATCGTCAACTTCCATCACGCCATTGCCGCTTGCGACAGGGGCGGTTCCTGCTTGCGGAGCGCTCATTGGCGGCTTAATAATATCATCGTTATTACTATTCTTTAGAAAGCTAAATAATCCCATACCACCATTATACCTACACTTGACTATTTCAACTAAATATGCCATAATTAAAGAGTCGTTTTACGCGACCAATCATACATCCGCCTACAGCTCAAGGAGGGATTTTACATGAAGTACTTTAATTCTTGGCAAAGCGTCGAAAGACGCGTCGACGCGCCCTACGAGGCGCTCGAGTACATGGAAAAGACATATGCTGATGCCCAGACAGCGATGGATTTCGTCCGCTTCCTGTTGTACGAAAACCCGAACCAGCTCCAATACGCAGATCCGCTGCTGAAGGAGTTTGCGCAGGCATGTGCTGATGCGCGCGCCTTCGAAATCGCAACCTGGATGGACGCCACGGAGGGAATGAATGTGCGCCTCGGCGTCTTTTGTTACATGGAAAAAAGATACCGGAATGCCCAGACAGGGCTGAATTCAGTCAAGTACCTGATCGCACACCCCAATGATCTCGCAAAAGCAAATCCGCTGCTGCAGGAGTTCGTTCAGCTGTATATCGAAGCGCATCCCAACTAATTCACGCTTTCGCCAACCGCACCCCGCCATTACGGCGGGGTATTTTAATATACTATCCAAAACACATCTAGAACAGCTCGCCAACCTCAGCTACGAGCAGTTCTTCAAGATTCACGGCGTCAGCGTTACGGATTACAATACCATCGCAGCATACTTCAAGAAGAAAAAATGTTCTTTCTTGACGAAAAATTCTATTATTAATTTCCTTCACCCTCAGTTCCATACTGGGGGTCTTTTTATACTCATGCTTTCAAACTTGACAAAAATCTGCTAGTCTAGTGCATAGCTAAAATGTTAATATAATATAATATGGGCAAAAATCTAGTAATCGTCGAGTCGCCTGCTAAGGCGCATACAATTGAAAAATACCTCGGTAGCGACTATCAGGTACTAGCATCGGTCGGCCACATCCGCAAAGACACCAAGGTCGACAAGAATACTTTTGATGTTACCTACGAAATCGACCCGGGACACAAATCAATCATTTCTGATCTCAAAAAAGCCGTCAAATCCGTCGACAAAGTCTGGCTCGCAACGGATGAAGATCGCGAAGGAGAAGCAATCTCTTGGCATCTTTGCCAAGTCCTAAAGCTGCCGGCAGATACCGCCCGCATTACTTTTCACGAAATTACCAAACCAGCCATCGAAGCGGCCATTAAGTCGCCGCGCACGGTCGATATGAACATGGTTTCGAGCCAACAAGCTCGCCAAACTCTCGACATGCTTGTCGGTTTCGATCTTTCTGGCGTCGTGCGCAAAAAAGTCCCAGGCGCCATTTCGGCCGGTCGCGTCCAGAGCCCAGCTCTCCGCCTTATTGTCGAGCGCGAACAGGCCATCGAAAAATTCGCCAGCAAATATACCTACAAAGTCTCCGGCGATTTTGGCTTCGCAACCAAGCTCGACCATGATTTTAATAACGAAACCGAAGTTCAAAAATTCCTACAAAGTCTCATTGGCGCCGAGCATAAAGTCGCCAGCGTCGAAACTGCGCCAGGCACACGCAAGCCACAGCCACCATTCACGACCGCTTCCATGCAAATCGAAGCCAACAGTAAGCTTGGCTTTAGTACTAGAACCACTATGACGGCTGCTCAGAGCCTTTATCAGGCCGGTTTGATTACTTATCACCGTACCGACAGCCTAAATCTCTCCAAGCAGGCCATAGCGAGCATTGCGGGCTATGTAGAAGACGTCTACGGCAAGAACTACGTAAAGGTTCGCAACTTCAAGACCAAGAACGATAGTGCTCAGGAAGCCCACGAGGCAATCCGCCCGACCGACATCCATCGCGAAGTTGCCGGCAAGAACGATTACGAAAAGCGTCTCTACAATTTGATTCGCACTCGCGCACTCGCCACCCAGATGGCTGACGCACAAATTGAGAACACTACCATCAAGGTCACTACACCGAGCGAATATTTCTTCGAAGGGAAGGGCGAAGTTATCACTTTTGACGGTTTCTTGAAAGTTTACGGCCGCATTAAAGAAAACGAATTGCCACACCTAGCCGTCGGCGACAAAGTCGAAGCGCAAAGTATCGTCGCCAAACAAAATTATTCCAAACCGCCGGCCCGCTACACAGAAGGTTCGCTAGTTAAGAAACTCGAAGAGCTCGGCATCGGTCGTCCGTCCACCTACGCCAGCATCATGACCGCCATTCAGGCGCGCGGCTATGTCGTCAAGGGCGAAAGCGAAGGCGAAGAACGCGAAGTGCGCCAATTCACGCTCGAAAATGGTCAAATTCGCGACGAGAAAGTCACCGAGAAATTCGGCGCCAACAAAGGCAAACTCATGCCATCGCCAATCGGCGAATTGATTTCCGGCTTCCTAGTTGATAACTTCAAGAGCATTGTCGATTACAAATTTACCGCCAATATCGAAAAAGACCTCGACCTTATCGCTGAAGCTAAGCTTGACCGCGTTAAAATGCTCCGCGATTTCTACGGCCCATTCAATGATGCCGTCCTCGCCAGCGAAGGTATCGAGCGTTACAATAACGCACGTCTTCTTGGCCATGATCCGGAAACCGGCCAGGCCATCTATGCCAAAGTCGGAAAAAACGGCGGCTTCATCCAGCTCGGCGAAAACGAAAAGGAAACCGGCGAGAAGCCACGCTTCGCACCGCTGCCAAAACGCAAAACAGTCAAAACCGTCACACTCGAACAAGCCCTCAAACAGCTTGCCTTGCCGCAATTGCCGCGCAGTCTCGGCAAAGCCGCTGATGGCACGGAAATTATCGCCGCCGCCGGTCCATTTGGTCCATATCTCAAATGCGGTAGCTATAATGTCCCGATGAAAGATTTCGACCCATACACAATCACACTCGAAGAAGCCGAGCCGCTCTATACCGCAAAACGTGATTCATACATTGCTAACTGGGGTGACATTCAGATTATTAACGGCGCTTATGGCCCATACGTCAAAGGTCCAGGTCGCCGCAATAACGTCCGCATTCCGAAAGATGTCGATCCTAAAACTATTACAAAAGAGCAGGCGGAAGAAATGCTCGCAAACAAGCCAAAGACTACGCGCCGACCAGCCAAACGCAAATCCGCCACAAAGAAAACTACTAAAAAAGCCGCGAGTAAATAGCACCGAAATAAGCCCCGAAACAGGGCTTATTTTTTTGGCAAAACGAAACCCCGGACATAAAAGCCCGGGGCAGTATAAAGACATTTTCTAGCGCAAAAAACGGTTGATTTTAGGGATAAACTGTCAGACATTCATGGTCGATCGTTTTCTGGACATACTCCTTCAGGGCCTGGATACCGGCATACATTGCGCCACGCGCAGCCACGGGCGAAAGATCACAAACCGCAACGAAAATCTTTGCCCAAGCCGGCACATCTATATCGCCTTCTTCGGCGGGGCTGCAAATGGTACACATCTCTGCGCAGCCACTGTCGAGCAGCTTCTCGTCAGTAAAAGCATCAATAATCGGACCGCTCGAGGACTCCTCGTTCATTTTGCGCATTTTCTTGCGCGCAATCGCGAGTGCCAGCTCCTGCATCGGAACAGCACAATTCTTCGTCACATACTTTTCCGTAGAGCTGCCGTCCGTATGGCTAGAATATTCGCCGACCGGCAAACCGAGAACCTGCGCCGCATTATCGCTACACGGCATCACCGCAACGCAAATTGCGGTTTCGTTGTGAGGGGGCGTATTTTCTTCCTGATAGCGAGCTGTAGCATCGCCAACTGCGTTCAAAATTCCACTGTATTCAATCATACAAAAGACCTCCCTTCGATTTCGGGTGCGACTAGAAAATATCTTTTTAAAGAGCAACTTCTTTAAGCATAACACTGCCGCCCAAACAGGGCAAACATAACTATTTCAGCATCTTTGCCAAGTATTTTCCTGTCGCAGAATTGGCATTCTTTGCTACGTCTTCCGGCGTACCGCAAGCCACGATTTGGCCACCACCTTGACCGCCTTCTGGACCCATATCGATAATCCAGTCCGCACTCTTAATCACGTCCAAATTATGCTCGATAATAATCATCGAATTGCCACCATTCACTAGCTTCTGCAGAATCGCCAACAAGCGCTTTACGTCATCAGAATGCAAGCCTGTCGTCGGCTCATCCAAAATATAAAGCGTCTTGCCCGTCGAGCGGCGCGCCAGCTCAGTCGCAAGCTTAATGCGCTGCGCCTCGCCGCCAGAGAAGGTCGTGGCTGGCTGCCCCAAACGAATATAACCGAGCCCAACTTCCTGAATTGTTTTCAATTTATTTGCAATAACTGGCAAATTCTCAAAGAATTCGACCGCCTCATCGATCGTCATGTCGAGCACGTCAGAGATGGTTTTACCTTTGTATTTCACCTCTAGCGCCTCGCGATTATAACGGCGGCCATGGCATTCATCGCAGGTTACAAACACGTCCGGCAAGAAATGCATTTCGATCTTCAAAACGCCATCACCCTGACATTTCTCGCAACGTCCACCCTTGACATTGAACGAGAAGCGACCGGACTTGTAGCCGCGAATCTGCGCTTCTGGCTGATTTGCGAACAATTCGCGAATATAATTAAAGACTCCGGTATAGGTCGCCGGATTCGAGCGCGGCGTACGGCCAATCGGCGACTGATCAATCACGATCGCCTTATTCAAATGCTCAATTCCATCAATTCGCTCGTGTGCGCCAGGCACGGTCTGCGCACGGTGCAAGCGAGCCAACAATTCGTTTGCGACAATTTCGTTTACGAGCGTCGATTTGCCAGAGCCAGACACGCCAGAAACGACCGTCATTACGCCTAGTGGGAACTTTACGTCGATATTCTTGAGATTATTTTCTCGGGCGCCAATCACCTCAAGATATTTGCCAGTCAGCTTGCGGCGCTTTTT
>CAMMYO010000026.1 GCA_946527885.1 uncultured Candidatus Saccharibacteria bacterium | reverse complement strand
TATCCCAAATCGTGCCGAAGGCTGGCCTATCTGCCATCACACTAGCCATGCGCTCAAATTCGATATTCGAACCTGCGCGCGGATAAACTACGCCGTCATATTCACCCCAACTATCAGATTGCAGAATCAGACCATCGCGGCGCATTGCATAGATTACGACGTCGCCCTTATCGAAGTCATCCCCATCTTCATTCAACAAGACGATCGGTTTGTTTGAAGTAATGTAAAGGACCTCGTCCAAAGGATAGAAAGTGCCTTCAAAGTCACTGCGCAAATCGCTGCCAGCATAATTTCTAGTCGGCGAAACGGAGTAGGCATAAATATCCGTACCTTGCGGAATTGTTGGGCCAAACTCCGAACCAACCGTCGGATCATTCTCATCATTATCAGCCGCCAAGCGAATACTCGCCAAGCGCGCGCGAATTACGCCAGCCGGAGTAGCCGCGGCTGTATTGCGACTAATATTCTTGTCGACAACTTCGGTGTTACCCCAGATAAAGATACGTTCAAGCTTATCGTCATTCGAGAATGCCGCATTGTCCATCAAAGTAATCTTGTAATCAAGCGTCGCTTCTGTTAGCTCTGTGTCGTTGTAGAAGCTCGCAGCTGGAATCGTCGCATCACTAAAGCTGCGCGGAATATCGACCGACTTTAGCTGCGACATGCCACTGAAGGCGAAGCCACGCGAACCATCGAACAGAGCAGCGGTCAAATCGAAATCCTTGCTCGAATCGCCCATCGTCTTGAAGGCGGTACCCTTAAACGCGCGTTGACCAATCGTCACGACTTTATCTGAAAGCGAATCAGCGAACTTGATCGTATCAAGCTTTCCGTCGCCCAAGAATGCCTCATCGCGTATATCGCGCAAAGCGCCATCTTCACTCGCGTCAACTTCCTGAAGGTTCTCGCAGTATTCATAGGCATTCGCCGGAATCGTCTCTAGATTCGTCATAGTAGTTTTCGCAAAGTTCATGCCATGGAACTCTGGCGCAAACCCATCGGCAGTCAAAGTCGGCAAAACGGACGAGTTAATCTTAAATTCATCATCTACATAGGCACCCCAGAAGAGCTGGAAGATCGCCTGTCTTTCGGTCGCATCGTAATCCAAATCCGGGTTCCAAGTAATCGTACCGTAATGAATCGTATCAATGTCTCCAGCATTGAATGCGGACTGACCAATATGAGTTACGCTCGCCGGAATCGTCAAATCATCAGCTACATCCGCGCCGTAGAATGCCGAATCGTCAATATTTTGCAAGCCGTTCGGGAGACCATTGATACTTGCTGTCGCCCACTGGAAAGCCTCGACATCGAGATTCTTTAGTGTGTCTGGCAAGACTACATCGCCAAGCTGCGCGCGGTAGAATGCGTCCTCGCCAATCGTTTCAAGTTGGGCCGGCAAGACAATTTCGCCAATTTGCGACTCTTGGAGCATTGATGGCGCCAAAGTCTTCCAATTAACCGCACTCAAGTCTAACTTTTCCGCCTTAATACCAAAGAAGTATGCATAATCCTTGCCGCAAACCGTCTCATCATCATCGCATGGCTCGTTCGCCTTGCTATATTGATTACCGTAGCTTGCAAAACCGCCAAACGGCTCGCCAGCATGTTCGCCAAAAGTAATCGTTCCGAAATTATTCGCGCGATCGCCAAAACGATTCACGAAAATCCCGTAATCAGCCGTCGAAATATTGCTATCGTACAAATCGACATCAATTGTCACATTGCGCAAGGTTTCAACATTCTGGAATACATCTTTGCCTACGTGCGTAAGCGTTGATGGTAGGGAAATATCGCGCACCTTCGAACCCATGAATGCATCCGAACCCAAATACTTCAAGTTCGGCAAAAGCATATCGCCTGTAAACGCGTCATTATTCTGGAAAGCCATATCGCCAATGTATTCAACGGAATCTGGCAACTTTGTAATCGGCACATGCATTACGGCCATCTCTTCTGCGCTCGGATTATAGCCATAACTCTGATATCTGTCTTTCATGAAAGCCGCCGCACCGATAGTCTTCAGCGTATTTGGCAAAGCTACTTCATTCTTTACTGTCGCCGCAAAGAAGGCAAAGACACCAACTTCTTCCAGCGCACTCGGCAATTTTAACGTATCAATCTTTGCAAACATCGCCAGCTGCGGAGAAATCGTCGTCCACGGCGCCGCGCTCATATCCAAAGTGTCGACGTAGAGCAAGTTCAAGCCATTCGCTTTCTTTTGCATCGGCGTAGCAACTTTGTTCGTAAACTTTATCGAGTTAATCTTGAAAGCATATTCGTAATAATAAACGCCATTCCTGTAGCTATTGCTATGGAAGTCGTCGTTTACTGGCCAAGGACACATCCAACCGACAAATGTCTCATTAAACTCACTCTCCATAATGTCGCGGCCGTTCTTCTTACCGAAAATATCTGCATCAATCACGATATTTCCCATACGGTGGCCGCCATAAAATGCGTGCGCACTCAATCGTTCAATCGAATCTCTAATCGTCAAATTATTGAAATTGACGAGCGTAAAGGCTTCCGGACCAACAAAGCGCAACTTTGGCAAATCGAAATTGTCAATTGTTAGCAAATCGTTGCCCATAAATGCGCCACGACCAATGTACTCCAAAGATGCCGGCAAATTGCTCAAAACCAAATTCGGATTATTCAAACCGTAAATAAACGCATTCGAATTAATCGCTTTAATCGTCGAAGGCAAGGTCACCTTTGATGGAGCTGCCGGATATTTATTACTTCCGCCATAGCTCGTATTGCCCAAATTATAATGTAGCGGCATCGCAAAACTCTGCGTGCCAATCACTTCATAGCCATCGCCAACGATAATTTCATCAAGCGCACCCATATCCTGGAAGTAAAGATCCCGTATGACATTCTTTGCATTGTTCAAAATATCGCGGTTGTAATTATTCGAATCACTAAAGTAGCGCGAAACGTCGCTCGGAACCGTATCGTTCTCGCCATATGGCGCCAAAACCGTAAGCTTACGCGTCGACCAAACTGGATTCACTTCGCAGCCGCCCAAATCCATCGAGCCGCTCGAGCCGCAACCATAGCTATAATAGAAATCTACATTGCCATCCAAAGCAGTCGTATCATAAGCGACCGTCACCTCCTGAATCGAGTTACCCTCAAAAACGCTCGCTCCCAAATGGCGGATCGACTTTGGCAAGTATAGTTCCGTCAACTTATTCTTTTCAAACGCATAAGAATCAAGAAATGACAGATTGCGCAAGTTCAAAGACGTAATGCCAGCATCGGAGAATGCACCTAAGCCAAGAGACGGCGTCGCATCGCCAAAGTCTAGCTCGCCCAAATTAGTCTGTTTGAATGCGCGATCTTCGATTCTGGCCAAGCTAGCGCCAAAAGTCACGCCAGTAATGCCAGAATTCCTAAACGACAAGCCGCCAATCGTCTCGACTTTGTTAAAGTCGATGTCTTGCTTTAAATTTTGCGTATTCTTGAATGCGCGACCGTAAATCGTCTTTACTTCGTCGCCGAACGTCACGCTCGTTAAATCCGTACAATCTTTGCAGAAAGAATCGCCCACTGTTTCAGTATGGAAGGTTAAATTTTTAACATTTGTGCCCATCAAAACCTGACCGCCAAGCGTCTGATTCGCGTTGAAGGTCAGCGTCAAATTTGCATTATTCAAAGTCGCATCTTTAAATGCACGCCAGCCGATATATTTTACCTTATCGAGATTTGTTAGTTTTAGATGCAAACCCTCAAACGCACCTTCTTTATAAATAATAGAGGAGTAGTAATTATAATCTTCGTCCTCGTAGCCAGTAGTTTTGCGATCCGAAATCACCATGTCGTCGCCAAAAACCAGTTCAATTTCATTTTCGCCCGCATTATTAAAGAGAGGAGCAAGGCTACGCAATTGAACTTTCGCCGCATTCGACATGTCGACTTTTGCCAGACTGCCCGGAATCGTTGCCGCAGCTGCATCCGTAAGCAATTCATCAACAAAATACGTATCGATATTTGCTAAATCAGCATCGTTCGCACCAGAAATCGCCTCCGCTAATGACGGCACTGTTATTGTCGTCACGTTACTCGGCGCCGCCTTAAAGCCAATCGTCAAAACCGGCTCATCGCCAGTCTTATCGACCGAATAAACCCATGTTACGCCGCGCGCATCATTAAATGATGGCAAATCTTCCGCGAAAACTTGGTGCGAAAAAATCACAGCAAAAAACATTGCTGCGAAAACGCAAAATATTTTTCTCTTGAACCTCGTTGAGGCCATTTTTGCTCCTCCTATCTTGCATCTATAATAACATAAGCCCTTTGCTAATTGCCAAAATGCTATACTATTTTCATGACAAAATACGTCTGGCATAATGAGCAAATCCCAGATGCGCTCGTAATCAAACAAGTTCATGCTGTGCTCGTCACAGCCGACGGCAGAATTTTGCTTCGCATCAAAAACGGCAGCTACCGTCTCACTGGCGGACACCCAGAGCCAACCGACCAAGATTATATGGCAACTATTCGCCGCGAAGCGCTCGAAGAAGCCGATGTCGAAGTCGACAAAATCGACTACATTGGCTACCAAGAAGTTTTCGAAGAAAATGAGCATTACGCACAAATGCGCGTCGTGGCGCTAGTTTCAAAAATCCATCCAGCCACGCCAGATCCAGATCGCCGCGGCAAATGGATCTACGGACGTATTTTAGTGACGCCCGACGAAGCCAGAGCACAACTGCCTTTCGGCGAGCTTAATGCGCCATTAATTGATAGCGCCATCAATATAGCAACCGTAAACAAATACTTTACCGGGCCAATTAATCAAACTCGCGAACTTATCAACGCCGAAGACAAGCAAAGCCCTGACGAAAAATAAGCAAACCCGTATAATATAAGCATGAACAACAAGCCAAAAGTCGAAAAAGTCTGGGGCTTTACCGTTGCCAGCTTCTGCACACTCATGCTAATTTATGTCGCAAAGTTCCTCATCGACAAATTTGCGCTACCGCTATTTTTCATCGATAACAACACTATCAATTTGCCATACATTATCGCTTGGCTAGTGAGCAATATTTTAGTTATCGTTCTTTGCATGCAATTTCTCAGTCGCTTTGGTTATTTCTACACAATCGGCTCGATTCTATACACGCTGCTATACTTTTTCGCGCCGCCAGATTTTATCAATTTGCCGACCGGGCTTTTTCTCGCCAGCGCGCTCTTAGTCCTAGCCGCTCTCGAAATAATCGAGCGCATCATTATGCACATCTATATAATCATCGGCTTCATCACGATGTAGTCTTGCTATACTGTATTCAGAGGAACTACGAATGACCGAAGAAAACGCCGTCAAACTTTTTAGCAAGCATTACAAAAGTGATGTCGAAATCCTTCAAACTCGCGGACTAAAAGCCACCGATCCCTTTTTCTTGCAGTCCGAATATCGAATCAAAATCGCCGGACGGGGCATCGCGGAATTTATCGGCAAACAACGCATTCGACCAGCCATTAAAACGCCACATTTGATTGCAAAGCAAAATCGCATTCTCAAGAATAATGGCATTGTTTCGCGCGAAGCTCGTTTGCATCGAAGAATCGACAAATCTACGGGTCACTACTTGCCAGATTTCTACTGGCACAAGCGACATTTCATCACCACGCAAATCATTAAGCCAAGCGAGAAAACAAGTGCCAAGCAGCTCGACGCCATTATTGAGATGCTTACCGATATTCACGCCGAATATTTCAATCGCGAAAATGCCGCTCACAAACTCCGTCTCGCTATCATCGACGAACAAAACTATGCGCGCGCCAAAAGGACCATTCGCAAAAACTGGGCCAAACTCGAAAAACACAACGCGAAGCTCCTTAGCCTTGCCGAGCAAAGACGTTTTATTGATTTTATCGACCATATCGACGAACGTCGTCAGCGCATTCCGCGCTCGCATCGTTCACTCACACACAACCGTCTTTCGCCAGACAAAATAATTTTCGCCAAACAACCGTATATTATCGACTGGCAATACGCTAGCTATCAATGCCCAGAGCACGATCTAGTAGAAATCCTACATTACTTCACTCAAGACCTTAGCGATGGCGAAATTTCCGCAGCCATCAATCACTACCGCGAACAGCTACGTCACAAGAGCGGCTATTATTTGCCGCGCGACGATTTCGAAATGATCATGGTTTTTAACCTCTATGAATTCGCAGTCAATCGACAGGCCATCCAGCGACTAGAAGCCACAAAATCCGAACGCGCTAAAGTCGAACAACGCTTCGAAAACATCGTCCGTATCCTAAACATCATAAAAAAGTAAACACAAAGGAAATATATCATGTTTAAACTCAAATTTGGCTTACTCTGGACAGCCTTCACGACGTTCGTTTTCGCCATATGCGTAATCGTACCGGCCGAAGAGCGAAATGGCGCAGAAATGTCCGTTGGCCTTTTTCTATTCTTTTCATTGTTCGAGATTATTGGCATCTGGGTAATTATTTCTGGCATTAGGCAAATCCGCATCGATCACAAGACTAAAAAATTTGGCGAAACCGCATACGGACGAATCATTTCAATTAGTGAGACCGGCGCATCTTCCAATGGCAATAATGAATATCAAGCAGAAGTATTAACTTATCTCCCTAGCGAAAACGCAACTAAATACTTCAAAGAAATCGTCGGCTTCGACCCGATACAATACGACGACGGCGACTTAGTAGAGCTTAAATATTACAACAACGACATCAATATCCTGCAAGTCGTGACGGAGGACCAAATTCCTAGCCACATCCTGCCGCTCATCATGAGCAACATACCTGCCATAGACACAGAAGATAATCTAGAGAACAACGAAGAAGATTACTATTCATAAAGGAGGCAAAAATGGAACAGACCAAACAAACCCTTATCAAGCATGCAAAAGGCGGCGCACTTTCGGTTGTCATGCTCGTCATTACCGGGCTTTTGACCGCGCTATTTTTGCCGCTTTTAATTTTCTCAATCGCGCAAGAGCCGGAGATGATTGGCTTTTTCGCCTTTGTCGTTATTAGCTTTGGCGCCTGCTTTGGCGTGTTGCTTTATTGTCGCCGCAGTCCAGCCAGAATTCACGTCTTCCGCAAATACGGCAACGCCGACCAAGTCACTCGCATGGTCGACGAAGCGCTCAACGACCCAGCCAAAATTTACGACGACAAAAACATTATCGTTTCGCAAAAATACATCATGATGCGCAATCGCTATATTTCTATTCTCAAACTCGAAGATTTGCTCGCCGTCTATCCGTTTACGCAATCGTATAATTTCGTTCCGGTCGCCGCCGGCCTACAAGTCACGGATAAGTGGGGAGAGCAACAGCGTTTCGTTCTTGGTCTTGCTAGCACAAAGGCAAACGAAATTATCGAAAAAATGATGCCGTATTGTCCAAATACTTCGTTCGGCTTTAGCGCGCAAACCAATCAGTACGTAAAACAAAACAAAATTCCGCTACCGCCAAAAATCAGCCAAATTTAAACTAATTCTTTTCGGCCAGCTTGTTTTTGTTGGCCAAATAACCAATTCCGCCGATCGCAGTCGACAAAACACCGCCGATTACAAACAGCCAAAACAGGCCAGACTCAATCGTCAACAAATAGCAGAGATACATCACCACATTGATCGAAACTTCACCTTCTTCGCCACCGTACAGCAAAACAGTCAGCAGGCCAATTCCCACCAAAATTAACATAGTCACACCAATCCACAAAACGGTTTTGAAAATTCGTGCATTTTTATTTAGAGGCGCTTTCGACGGAGTCGCCGGAGCATCTTTGATTTGCTTCTGAAAGTCCGCATTGTACGGGTTTACTGGCGCCACCTTCGTCGGTTGTTCGTTCATGGTTTTATTATATAATAACTACATGTCAAATGATATTTTATTAAGTACGCACGGCTTGCATAAGAGCTACGGAAAGCGCGACTCAAAATTCGAGGCCCTTCGCGGCATCAATCTCGAAATCCGTCGCGGCGAATCTGTTGCAATCGTCGGTAAATCTGGCTCCGGCAAGTCAACCTTAATGCACTTATTAGCATTACTCGATCGCCCAACCAAAGGCGAAATCCGCCTCGGCGACAAACAGACAAGCAAACTCAAACAGCGCCAACTCAACCACTTGCGCAACAAGGAATTCGGCTTCGTTTTCCAGAGTTTCTTTATGAACGCCAACGATAGCGTTCTCAATAACGTTATCCTTCCGCTCAAGATCGCCGGTGTCGGTCGCCGCGAACGCAAACAACGCGCCATACACGCTCTCAAAATCGTCGGTCTTGAGACTAAAGCAAAAAACAAAGCCAACGATTTGTCCGGCGGCCAAAAGCAACGCGTCTGTATCGCTCGCGCAATCGTCAATCAGCCAAAAGTCATTTTCGCCGACGAACCAACCGGCAACCTAGATTCCGGCACTGGCGAAAAAATCGAAGAATTACTTTTCAATCTCAACAAAGAGCAAGGCATTACTTTAATTATCGTCACACACGATCAGGAACTCGCCAATAAATGTAGTCGCCAAATCCATATTTCCGACGGCCATATTGTTTCCGACGATACGATTACTGCCGACATCGAAAGCGCAGATGCAGAAACCGAAGAAGAAGTCGGGCCAACCGAAGAAGAAGTCGCCGAAGAAATCCGCGAAAGCATTATCGAAGAACGTGACGAAATCGATACCAATGGCGACGGCTTTATCGACGAAGAAGACCAGCCGCACGTCACACGCATCAAATCGAAAGGAAGTAAATAATGAAAGTTCTAGACATCATTCGCGACGCCAACGCGAATCTCCTGCGCAACAAAATGCGTAGCTTCTTGACGATTTTGGCGATTTTTATCGGTAGCTTCGTGATTATTCTTAGCACCGGCATTAGCGCCGGCGTCAACGATTTCGTCGACAAGCAAATGAGCGCAGTTGGCGGCGAAGGCTACGTTGAGATTATGAACACCGCCGCTAGCGAACAAGTCACACAAATGTTCAATCAAGACGCCCAAGAATACACCGAACCGGGCGAAAACGAAAATACAGACATCTATATCTCGGACAAGCAGATTGAAGACGCTCGCAAAATCGACGGCGTCAAATCTATTGATGCTTTCAAAAATGCCAGCGCTGAATATATCAAGATGAAAGGCGAAAACAAACGCTTTAAGCTCAACCTCAACCTTGTGCCACGCGGCAACCTAAACATGGATCTCAGCGCCGGCCGCAAAGCTGATCCGGACGCAGAAGATTACGAAATCATCGTCCAGCAAAATCTCGCCGAAAGCCTTGGCTACGACAACCCTGAAGATATCGTCGGCAAAACCGCCGAAATCGCCGTACCAAGCACCGTCGCCTGCTTTACTGCCGCAAAACGCAGTGATTGTCTCACGACTATCGAAGCAAAAATCGTTGGCGTCCAGGCTCCTGGTATTCTCGCAATGGCCGGCAGCCGCGCCAATCTTGCTCTTTGGAACAAGATCAATGAAATCAACAACGAAAACATGCCAGAAGAGAACAATCGCGCCATTCAGGCAACTGCAGATGTCGACCCGGCCAAAGCCGAAGACATCAAGAAAGCCATGGCTGACCTTGGCCTAACCGCCATGACTATCGAAGACGAAGTTGGCCAAATTAAGACTTTCTTCGATGCCATGCTCGCCGTACTTTCTATCTTTGGCGGAATTGCGCTTCTTGCCGCCGCTATCGGCATCATCAATACGCTGTTAATGTCAGTCCAGGAACGCACCCGCGAAATCGGCCTCGACAAAGCACTCGGCATGAGCAATGGTCGCGTCTTCTTAAACTTCGCACTCGAAGCCATCATGCTCGGCTTCTGGGGCTCCGTATTCGGCATCGCCATCTCGGTCCTAATCGGTCAAGCCATCAATTCCGTCACGCACGACTCAATCCTGAAAGATTTGCCAAGCTTCCAACTAACTATCTTTAGACCGGAAGACCTACTCGGCGTCACCGTCCTAATCATGCTCATTGCTTTAATTGCCGGTGTCCTGCCAGCTCGCAAAGCCTCCAAAAAAGATCCAATCGACGCACTGCGTTACGAATAGTCAAAAGAGCCGCACGTGAGAATGCGGCTCTTTTTCGCGCAAAGAAAAAGCCCCGCGCAAGCGGGGCAGGGATAAAAGTTTTAGTACGGACGTCCGATCGGGATGCCATATCCGGCAAAGAAAAGGATAATGCCAGTAATGACAACAGCCGGAGTCACCAGCACCAGCGTATAGTGAACAGCCAGCTCGAGTGCGCGAGCCGTGCTCTTGTTTGCGGTCCGTTCATATGCCACCCCCATCGCAATCAACACGACAGAGAGCGTACCTTCCCAGACGAAAAGGTTGCCCAGGAGGCAAAGAATGGTAACCACAACGGTCTTTGCGGCAGCGAGGAATGTCATCAAGACATCCATGCGATCATCTCCTTTCAATAGAGGGCGTGGTGTGATAGAACTGGAAAGAGCTAGATACTACTATTATATCACAAAACGCGCCAAAAATCAATATCACTGGGCAACAGGGGTAAAATCTGTTAGAATAGTTGCAATATGCAGGCAAACATTGAAAAAATTGTTCCAGGCGGACAAGGTATCGCAACGCTCGAAGATGGCAAAAAGGCCTTTATTTGGGGCGTACTGCCAGGCGAAACCGTCGAATTCGAAATAACTAAAAACAAACATAGCTACTGCGAAGGCGTCGCTACGAAAATCATCAAGGCCGCACCTGAACGCATTGAGCCAAAAGATGCCTGCTATCTCGCCACTAGCCCATGGCAGATTTTCGACTACCAAGCCGAGCTACTTATGAAATCGCAGATTGTTCATGATTGCTTTGAGCAAAACCATCTCGATATCGAAGTTCTGCCGACCATTACCGACGGCAAAGATTTCGCGTATCGCAACAAAATGGAATACTCGCTCTACTGGGATAACGATACGAATAAAATTTTCCTGGCCTTTCACCAACGCGGCACGCATCGCAAAATTCCTATCACGCAAAGCAGCATAGAAAGACCGGAAATTTTCGCCGCCGCGCAAGCAATCGTCGACCAACTTAATGCCGAACACGCCGAAGCGCGCAAATATCAGTCCATCATGGCTCGCTGCAACCAGCAGGGTAAAGTCAGCATCGCGCTATTCGAGAACGGCAAATCACATCCTGTCATGGAGACGCTCGCGGACTCCTTGCTTGATCAGGAATACTCCTATTCGCCGAATGGCTTTTTCCAAATCAATCTCCCCGTCTACGAACTCGCGCTCAAACAAATCGCCGAAAATATCGATACACAAAAGGTGCTTGATTTATATTCCGGCGTCGGCAGCATCGGCCTTTCCGTCGCGCGCGACAAAGATCTGACGCTCGTCGAGGTCAATGCCGCTGCTTTTGAAGAAATGCAACACAATGCTGCCGGTACTAGCGCCAACTGTATACTCGCCAAATCCGAAGATGTTACCGATTACATTACGCCAGATTGTACAGTTATTCTTGATCCGCCGCGCGCCGGTTGCGATGCGAAGCTTATCGAAAAATTGCTCGAAGTGCAGCCAAAGAAAATCATCTATATGTCCTGCAACCCCATCACGCAAGCCCGCGATGCTGCTATGCTGGCTAAAAAATATCATCTTTCCGCCGCCCAACCGTATAATTTCTTCCCGCGCACTCCACATATCGAAAGTGTTATTATTTTAAGCAATGAAAAGTAAACGCAATATTTACCTAGATTTATTAAAGCTCTTTGCGGCCTACTGCGTTATTTTTATCCATGTTTGCGGCTGGGTCAAAGCGCCATCCAACATCAGTTTTCCTTATGCGACCGTCCTAGCAATCGCACGCATCGCAGTTCCACTCTTCTTCATTGTTAGCGGCTATTTTTCATACAAAATCAGCTCCGACCGCATCAAAAATCGTCTCAAGCGCACAGGCATCCTAATTCTAATTACTACAATCATCTACTTCGCCTGGAACTGTTTCCAGGAACGTTTCCTGCTCGATCGTAGTCTTCATGATTATATTGGATTCGCATTATCGTACAAAAATTTGGCCGATTTTGCGTTCCTCGAGAAAAATCCGTTTGGCGCACACCTCTGGTATCTCAACGCATTGTTCATTATTTATATAGCTTTTTACTTCTATACTATTCTTCAGAAAAATGAACAAAAACCAAAATATCGACCGCTCTACATCGTTGCTATAACATTATTCTGTATCTTTAATTTTATTAGTATTAGATTACTGGCCAACAAACACGAAATCTCATATTTTGCCTACCGAAACAGCTATCTGATGGGCCTGCCGTTTTTTTGCGACCGGTCTTTTCTTGCGCCAATATCAAAAACGCATTTTCAAGAAGTTCAAACTCAAAAAGATTGCACTCATCGTCACTATATTAGCCTGCGTTGCAATCAGCGCCATTCAGATTATAGCCTACGGCAAGCCAACTGAGTGTCCGCCATTCATTGCAGTTGCAACCGTCTTAATATTCTTGCTATGTCTCAAACTGAAGCCGAGCCAGATTCTCGAAAAAATCCCATTCCTGCAAAAAGGTTTCATCGACAAACTCTACCTAAACATCTACATTAATCATGTGATCTTCATTAATCTTCTCATGTCGCTATCCATAAAGAACTCATCCATCAAGAGCATTGTCGGGCATCGCCTGAGTTTCTGGACCGCAGTCACGATCTTATCTACCGCTACGGCAATAATAATCGTACTTATCAGCAATGGTATCCAAAAACTGACCACAAGCCAGCATTCGCAAACAAAAATGCTAAAATAAAAACAATGTTCGATCAAACACAAACAATCTCAACGCCCGCCCCTAAAAATCCGCTCAGTTCCGTTTTTGATGCCATCAAACAGCACAGACGTCTTACGGTCAAATTGTCCGTCCTGCTCGTCATCCTAATCGGATTCGGCGTTTATCTTGGCAGTTATCATCGCGCCAATACCAATGTTCAATCTAGCCTCAAAACCGAATATGGTCTCATCGTTAAAACCGAGAAAAACTACATTCATTTCGATGGGCCGAGCAATGACCACGCTCTTATCTTTTACCCAAACTCTCGCGTCGAGTATATTGCTTACGCGCCACTCATGCGTAAGCTCGCCATTAATGGCATTGATTGTTTCTTGATTAAAATGCCACTCAACCTAGCAATTCTCGGACAGAACCGCGCCGAATCCATTATTAAAGAAAACGATTTCGAAAATTGGTACATCGGCGGGCATTCAACGGGTGGCGCCTTCGCCGCCGACTATGCCGCCGCCAATCCTGACCAACTCAAAGGTTTGATTATGCTTGCGACATATTCCAAAAATCTCCTCGATGAATCGCTGACCGTTGTGCAGATTTACGGAAGCGAAGATAAAATCCTTAACCGTAAAAAACTCGAAAAATACGCTAGCAATCTCCCAGAAAGCGCAACCATTGTAGAAATTCCTGGCGCCAACCACACGCAATTCGGTAACTACGGCTCGCAACTCGGCGACGGCAAAGCAACTATCAATATTGCTGGCCAGCAAGGCAGAACCGCCAAAATAATTACCGATGCGCTATTAGCGCATTAACTTCGCGTTTTTCAGATTACTTTCCGCAACAATATAGTGCGGGCGATTTTTGACTTCCAGATAAATTTTTGCCACATACTGACCAATCACGCCAAGGCAAAACAAAATCATCCCGCCAATAAACACCATTACACACACCAAAGATGCCCAGCCGGCTACCGGATCACCCCAGATTAGTCGACGCACGACAATTATAATCAGTGCCAAGAACGCGAAGAAAGTCATACCAATACCGAACCAACTTGCTACATTGAGCGGCGACTGCGAAAAATTAATAATGCCGT
>CAMMYO010000025.1 GCA_946527885.1 uncultured Candidatus Saccharibacteria bacterium | reverse complement strand
GTTTCGATGTTGATATCGTCCGGGGAAATATGAATTCCGCCACTAGTGCCAGATTCTTTATCGCTATCGTTCTCGACCGAAAATTCGTCGGTAATAGTTTTAATCAGCTCATCAGTCACTGAGTCGATTTTGTCCTTGCCGAGAAAATAAAACACCGCAGCTGCGCCGCCGACAATCAGAAAAATCAGCAGAACGATGCCGAACGTAGCAAAATTACTACGCTGCTTGTAGTTATTTGGCACGACGCTCGTAACGCGATAATTTTTGTCGCGCGTGTTGCTCGAACCTTGGTTTTGGTAGTCGGTATTTGAATTCTCCATATGGTTAAATTATATCACTATTACGACCATACTTTTAGTAGATGTCAAGAAAATATTATGCTTATGCTTCGATGATTTTAGTTCGAAGACTATGCTATGACTCATGATGAAATACAAAGAAACAGATTTAAACACGGATTTTATTAAAGTACTGCATAATATTCCGCAACCGCCAAAGCGATTGTGGCATTATGGCGAGCTGCCGGCTAGCCGAGAAGGGCGACATGTGGTGAGTATTATTGGTAGTCGTCGCTGTACGAGTTACGGTGAAAATATCGCCTATAAAGTTGCGCGTGAATTAGCTTTGCGCGGCGTCATTATAGTCAGCGGCATGGCTTACGGTATTGACGCGGCGGCGCATCGGGGTTGTCTGGACGCGGGCGGTACGACAATTGCGGTATTGGGCACACCAATAAATAAACTGTATCCGCCTAGCAACGAGCAGCTGGCGCACAGAATTGTTGAGAGCGGCGGCGCAATTATTTCCGAATATCCAGTAGGTACCGAGACGCAGCGCTATCACTTCCTAGAGCGGAATCGTCTCGTTGCGGGATTGGCTGACGTAATATTGATAACGGAGGCATCAATGAATTCTGGCACGCTTACGACAGCAAACCAGGCGTTAGATCAGGGCAAGACCGTCTTTGCGGTTCCTGGCGATCTAGCGCATCCTATGTCGGCGGGATGTAATGCGTTAATTTCTCGCGCATCGGCTCACCTGTTTACTAGCACGGACGATATTTATCTTGCGCTCGGAATCCATAGTGCGATGAAGCATAATATCGATACGGAAGGCTTGACGAAGGACGAAGTGTCGGTTGTCCGCTTAATAAAGTCTGGCGTTTGTAATGGCGAGCGTATCATGGAAAAGCTGTCTTTATCGGCGAGTGATTTTAATCAAATAATCACTATGCTAGAGATCAAGGGTCTGGTTTTGGCGCGCGGCTGCAACGAGTGGATTTTACTGTAAAAGTGCTACTTTTCTTGAATTGCTTATGCTAAAATATAACCATAAAAGAGAGGGCAAACTAAGCATGGCAAACAAAGTAATGATTGTTGGTACCGGCAATGTGGGCATGAGCTTTGGCTATGCCTTGGTTCACCAACGCACAAATGTAAACGAGTTGGTCTTGGTGGACATCAATACGGAAGATGCTGAAGGTGAAGCAATTGATCTTCGCGACACTTTGGCAGTCTCGCCGAGCTATCTAAAGATTCGCAGCGGTAGCTACGCCGATGCTGGCGATTGCGACATCGTCGTAATCACGGCTGGCGTCCCGCAGAAACCGGGTGAGTCGCGCATGGATCTTCTAAAGAAAAATGCGGCAATCTTCAAAGATATGATTGGCCAGATTATGGCCAGTGGCTTTGATGGTATTTTCTTGGTGGTCAGCAACCCGATGGACGTTTTGACTTATCTAACCTGGCGCTACTCTGGCTTGCCGGCCGAGCGCGTGATTGGTTCCGGCACCGTGCTTGATACTGCGCGTCTGCGCTATCGTTTGGCGGAGCGTCTTCATACACATCCAAAGAATATTCATGCCTATCAAGTTGGCGAGCATGGTGATACAGAATTCGCTTTGTGGAGCTGCGCTAATGTTGGTGGTCAGGCGATTACGGATCTGATTGGTTACGACGAGCTAATGCAAATTGAAGATTATGCGCGCAAAGAAGCATATGTCATTATCGAGAAGAAGGGTGCAACCTATTACGGTATTGGTAGCTGCATGGCATCAATCGTTAACTGTATCTTGAATGACGAGAATCGCATCATGCCGATAAGCAACTATGATGAGCTGAGCGGCACTTACAATGGCTATCCGGCTGTGTTGGGCGCAAATGGTGTCGTGCGCCGTCTTGGCCTCAAGATTAATGGTGAAGAGCAGGATAAGTTGAACCATAGTATTCAGACTCTGCGCGAAGCTATTCAAGAAGTTGAATCTTAATTACGAAAATTGCCGGCGAAAGTCGGCGATTTTTTGTGCCGAAATTACAGCCAAGCATAAGCGTTACTTGCAAAATACAGAAAAGTGTGATATAATATAAAGATGGAATTATTCTTTGCGATTTTATCATCGCTTACATTTGTTGAAGTAACCGCGTTGGCGTGGCGGCTTTTTGCGTTGCCGCAAAAAGGTCGTTCTGGTGCGCGTAAACTATTTATTGACACTTCGGCCTTGATGGATGGTCGTATTTTGGGGGTTGCTAAATCGGGCTTTCTACCTGGCGACGCATACATTCCGCGCTCGGTAATCCGTGAGTTGCAGCTGTTGGCTGACGGCTCCGATGCAGAGAAGCGCACGCGTGCTCGGTTCGGTTTGGATGTCGCGAATGAATTGACGCGCATGGAGAACGTCCATGCCGAAATCTATGCTGATGAAGGCGAACGTGTAAAGGTCGACGAGCGCCTGATTGAGCTCGCCAAAGAGCATGGTGCTCGCATTTTGACTAATGATTTTAACCTCGTTAAAGTAGCTGCGACAGAAAAGATTGCCTGTTTGAATATGAATGATTTGGCGCAAGGCTTGCGCAGTGAATATCTACCGGGCGATCATCTCTCGGTAAAGATTATTGGTGTCGGTAGTAATGCTCATCAAGGCGTCGCATATCTTCCGGACGGCACTATGGTGGTTGTCGACGACGCAGATCGGCTTGCGAATACTGGCAAGCTGGTCGAAATTGAGTTTGTGCGTTACCTACAAACCAATGCTGGCAAGATGATGTTTGCGAAACTATCTCAGAAAAAGAAGCCAGCCGCCAAGAAAACGCGCACGGTCAGCCGCAATCGAAAGCCGACCACGAAAAAGCATTAACAAAAATCACCAGATTCGCTCTGGTGATTTTTTTATTGGTTGACTATTTTGCGCCGGCTGTTGCGGTAGTTGAGTAGCCTGCGCTATCCTTTACGGTAAAGCTAACATTAGTTGGCTTCTGTGTACTAATATACTCGACCGTTCCGCCGCTATCGCCCAATTCGCCACTCTTTACGGTCTTGCCGTTAACTTGCATTTCGTAGCTTTCTAGCTTGTAGCGACCAAATGCGGCAGTTGCAGTAATCTTCCAAGTGGTTGTCGATTGTGTGCTCGGCTTTTTTGGCTCGGTTCTCTCGTCGCCTTCCTCGTCAATGGATGGCTCTGGATCGGCTTGGGTCGTAGTTGTGATGGCTTCGATGCTGATGCTTGCACTAGGCTTCTTGTCCTCGCAGAGATGAACGTCGTCTTCTGCGCTTGCATCGTAACCTTCGACATAGTAGATATCCTCACCGGTCATTGGATCAGTCATCTTGCTGACTTCGACCTCTATACGCGTGCTTGGCGGCGTACAATCCGTCGCGCGTTTCTTACTGACGCTATCGAAAGCAATCTTTTCTTTCTTAAAGCCAGATTTGCTCTTGTTATACCAACTTGGCCAGATATCCGAGACGCCGTTGACGGACATATGTTGCATGCCGGCCGGTTCTTCAATCTTCATGCCTTGCCACCAACGACCGTCAGCGCCATAAACTTCTTCGTGGACACGATCGATGTAGGCTGCGCTAATCTTGAATGCGACAGTGTGCGAGTCGTTGCCGAGAGCGCGACCGTCGTGATTGCCATTCCAAATTGCCGTCGCTAGCACTGGCGAGTAGGACATAATCCATGAGTCCTTCGCTTTACCGCGACCGTTATCGGTTGTACCAGTCTTTGCGGCGAACCATGTCTTGTTGCTATAGAAACCTGGAGCGGTAGCAAGCGAACCGAAGTTAAATTTACGAGTTTGAACATCTGAGAGAATGCTAGTCGTCATATATGCGACCTGCTCATCAACAACGCGCGTGCCTTCGCTGTCAGTCCAAGCATCAATTACGTCGCCAGTAGAATTCTTTACTTCAAGTACGTAAACGAGATCCTTGTAGACACCACCGCGGGCAAGGCTAGCGTAGGCGTTAGCATGCTCGACTGGGCGGACGGAACAACCACCACCGATTGCCATGGAAAGACCGGCCATTTCACCGTAAGAACAGTAAGACTTGTCGCCAAGCGCATGGGCGATTTCTAGACTATTGTCGATACCATTAATATATAGAGCTTTAACGGCGCCGATGTTGAATGAGCTAGCAAGGCTCTTGCGAATGGTGATGTCACCATAGAATCTACCAGACGCGTTACGGAGCTTACATTTGCCGCTAGTGCCTTTACAGTAAATTTTATCGATATTTTCGTCACGTAGAATTGTGCCAGGACCATAGTTCACGCCGTCGCGCTGCATGAAGAGCGGCGTGTAATCGAGAATTGGCTTAATCGACGATGCTGGTTCTAGAAGAGAAGTCGACGCATTAACCTGGCCGTAGCCTTCCTTATTCCAGTCCATCGAGCCGACCATCGCGATAACTTGCGCAGTCTCAACGTCGACGGAAACGAGCGTGGCGTTGTCGGAGCCGTTGATGTAGAAGTTGTTGGCGCCGGTCGCAACTGCCTCTTCGGCGATTCTCTGCGCGCGCAAATCAAGCGAAGTCGTAATCGTGAAGCCACCTTCACGCATAGTCTTGATGCCGTATTTTTCTTCGAGCTGCGACTTTACTTCGAGCACGAACCAAGGTGCAAGCATGCCGTCATACTGGTTGGTTTCTGGTAGGATGCGGGCAAGAATGTCGACTTCGTCGGCAGCTTTTTCTTCTTCTTCGGAAATGTAGCCCATTTCGCGCATGTCATGCAAGACTTTCGTCTTGCGCTTCAAGAGAGCTTCGTTGCCGGCTGTATTGTATGGGTTTAGCAAGCCTGGGTTGTTTGGAATTGCGGCAAGAAGGGCGGATTCTGCGAGATCCAAATCTTTTGCGCTTTTACCAAAATATGTCTGAGCGGCGGATTCGACACCGTTGCGGCGACCACCGTAAGGCGATTCGTTTAGATATAGAGTAATGAGTTGCTCTTTGTCGTACATTTTTTCGACTTCGATAGCAAGAATCATCTCCTTAATCTTGCGTGGCAAGCCGCTCATTGTGCGGTCCTTCGCTTCTTCGGAGAAATACACCTGCTTGATGAGCTGCTGAGTCAAAGTTGAGCCACCCTGAACTTGCTTGCCTGTCAAGGTCATGTATGCAGCGCGTGCGAGTGCGGTAAAATCAACGCCGATATGGTTGTAGAAGTTTCGGTCCTCGATTGAAACCGTTGCCTGGCGCATGTAGGTCGAAATATCTGCGCCGTCAACCACCAAGCGGTAATCGCCCGAGCCTTTATCTTCCCAAAGCTTTTCGCCATTGCGGTCCAAGTAAACGTTTACTGTATCTTGGACTCGGCTAGCTAGCTCGTTTGGATCGATTTCGCTCAAATCCTTTTTGTAGTAAAGGAAGAGACCGCCGATACCAATAACGCCGAGCAAAATAATAACTGCTAGGCTTTTCAAGATAAATAACTGACCATCTCTAGAAAACCACCATTTAAAAACACGATCCGGTCGTAGGCGCGCAAAAAAGCGCAAAATCGGATTCTTTGGCAGCTTTGCCAGCTCTTCTGCCTTTTTGCGGGCACGCTGGTCTTCTTTAACCTTGCGTTTGTAGGTTAAGTTCGAGTAAAGACTAAGATTAGACTTTCGGCCTTTCTTGGCGCTTACTCGGCTTTTAGTTCTCGCAGTTTTTTCTTTCGCCATATTACATCATTATACTACATGTGCGATTTTTTGTATAAAGCACGAGCATTTTACACCCCTTGAAAATTGATATAAAATATAATGTATTATGAGTCAATACAAGCCATTAGAAATCGAAGAAAAATGGCAAGAGCGCTGGGAAAAAGAAAAGCCTTTTGCCGCCAAAGACAACGATAATCGGCCGAAGATGTTCCTAGCCGAGATGTTCCCGTATCCATCTGGTGCAGGTCTACATGTTGGTCATGTGCGCAACTTCTCAATCGTTGACTGTCTAGCCCGTTTTTATACTCAGCAGGGCATGAATGTGCTTCGTCCTTTTGGCTACGATACCTTTGGTTTGCCGGCAGAAAATTATGCCATCAAAACCGGAATTTCACCACAGGAAGTCACGAAGACAAACATTGATAACTTCCGCAAGCAGGCCAAGCGCCTTGGCTACGCAATCGATTGGGATCGCGAAATCAATACTTCAGATCCTGAATATTATAAGTGGACTCAGTGGTGTTTCTTGCAGCTCTTCAAGAAGGGACTTGCTTATCAGGCTGAGAGTTATCAGTGGTGGTGTCCAGTTGATCAGACTGTGCTTGCGAATGAGCAGGTCGAAAATGGCCATTGCTGGCGCTGTGGTACTGAAGTAGAAAAGAAAAAGATGAAGCAGTGGTTCTTCAAGATTACTGCTTACGCTGACGAATTGCTAGAAGAGATTGACTCGCTCGACTGGCCAGAAAAAATCAAGACTATGCAGAAGAACTGGATTGGTCGCTCCGAAGGCGCCGAACTCGACTTCGCGGTTGACGGTTCGGACGAAAAAGTGCGCGTCTTTACAACTCGCCCAGATACGCTCTTCGGCGCTACTTTCTTGGTCTTGGCGCCAGAACATCCATTGATTGAAAAATTGACGACCGAAAAAGTTGCTAAGAAGATGCAGAAATACTGCTCGGATGCGATTAAGAAGTCGGAAATTGAGCGTCAGGAAAACAAGGAAAAGACCGGTGTGTTTACTGGTAGCTATGCAATTAATCCGCTCAATGGCAAAAAGATTCCGATTTGGGTCGCCGACTATGTTTTGAGCGGCTATGGTACTGGCGCAATTATGGCAGTTCCAGCTCATGACGAGCGCGACTATGAATTTGCGCAGAAATTCGATTTGGAGATTATTAAGGTAATCGAAAAGCCAGACGATGTTGCTGACGACGACGCCTGCTATCATGGCGAGGGTGAGTTGGTAAACTCGGGCGACTTTAACGGTATGCAGAGCGCTGAAGCTCGTGAAAAAATCGTCAAATGGCTCAAGAAAGAGCAGATTGGCGAACGCAAGGTAACTTATCGTATGCGCGACTGGTTGATTTCGCGCCAGCGTTACTGGGGCTGCCCAATTCCGATTGCTTACGATAAAAACGGCGAAGCTCATGCGATTCCAGAGGATCAACTTCCGGTCTTGCTGCCGAAGATCGACGACTATAAGCCGGATTCTTCGGGCCGCAGCGCCTTGGCGAAATGTGATGAATTCTTGAAGGTTACGATTGATGGCGAAGAGATGACTCGTGAAACCGATACGCTCGATGGCTATGCCTGCTCGAGCTGGTATCTCTGGCGCTATACTGATCCGCACAATGCCAAGGAGGCTTGGAATAAAGAAAAGGTTAATTACTGGGCGCCAACCGATGTCTATTGTGGTGGTGACCATGCCGTTGCGCACTTGCTTTATGTCCGCTTCTGGTGCAAGTTCTTCGCTGACGAAGGCTACCTCGATTTCCGCGAACCAATCAAGAAGCTTCTCTATAACGGCTACATTAACGCGCCAGACGGCAAGAAGATGTCCAAATCCAAGGGTAACGTGATCGATCCGCTCGACGTGATTAGCTCTGGTTATGGTGCCGACACTTTGCGCACCTACGAGCTCTTTATTGGCCCATACGATCAGGATGCTGCTTGGAGCACCGAGGCTATTGGCGGTGTTTATCGCTTCTTGAACCGTTGCTATACTTTGACTTTCGATAAAGAATATATCAAGGAAGACACGAACCTTATTATTCGTAATAAGACTATCAAGAAAGTTACCGAAGATATGTATCGCAACTACTTCAATACGGCTGTTGCGGCTATGATGGAGTTTGTGAACGAGCTCTATAAGAATGGCGCTTCTGCTGAAGATCTCAAGACGCTCGCGCGCCTCTTGAAGCCATTTGCGCCACATTTAGCCTGCGAGATGCTTGAGAAGCTCGACGCTGACGACGAATGGCCGAAGTGGGATGAGGCTGCCTTGGTTGCTGATGAAGTCGAAATGGTAGTTCAGGTCAACGGTAAGCTCCGCGCTCGCATTATGATTGCGGCTGACGACGCAGAAGATCAAGCCAAGATGGAAGAGTTGGCGCTAGCCGATTCGCGCGTCAAGACCTACACTGACGGCAAGACGATCGTAAAGAAAATCGTGATTCCAAAGAACCGCTTGGTGAACATCGTAGTGAAATAAAAATGGCCCCGCAAGGGGCTATTTTTATCAGGGGGACGCTATCTGTTGTATACTTGAACTATGATGAGGTTCAGGAAGGGGGTAGTTGATTTTCTGGTCCGCGCTATCGGCGTAGTTGCTGTGGCGATCGTGATTGGTTTGCTCGGACTTAGCTTCTTCGTGACTTGCCGCATGAGCGTGCAATATGAACATATTTATTTCTTGAGCAGTAGTGTTTTGCCACTAGTCTGCGGACTGTTGGTCTGTCTTTGTTTTGCATATTTGCTTCGCCGCGAAAAGCCGCAGCGATTCTTTAAGCAAATTGATGTTAATCCGATGCTTTACAAGAGAATTCTGCGCGGTCTGCTGATTTTTTATTTAGCGTTCTCCGTGGTCTTCGTGCTGATTGTTCAAGCTAATTCGATGTCCTATGGCGATCAGTTGCGAGTTAGCGAGGCGGCTACGAAACTCAAAATCGATTCGGAAGATGACTGGATTCCGATCGAGCATCCGGAAGCCGAAGAAATACAAATCGAGAATGGCTATCTTGCCAGGTGGCCAAACCAATCAGGATTAGTTTTGGCTGAGTATATAGGTGGTTTTCTGTTCGGAACGAATAATTTTGTCGTATTCTCACTAATCAACTGTGCGGCTTTGGCGCTAATAATATGCGAGTTTGAGAAAATTATGACTTTGTGGGGTTGGAAAAACTGCACCAAGTTTTTTGCGATTATCGGAATAATGATGTATCTGCCACTAATCCAATACTGCACCTATGCCTATGGAAATATTATCGGCTTGGCGTTTTCGCTTCGCGCAATTCGACACGCATTGGCGGCGCATGGCGTCAAAAAGAAACGCGAATTATTGCTATGTGTATTGGATTTTATAGTTGCTATTTTAATCAAACAAAACTATCTTATTTTTGCAATTGCGACAGCTAGCTATCTATTTCTCGACGCGCTTAAGAGAAAGAAGGTGTTAATTAATATGGTAGCTATTTTTGCTATTTTAGTTAGCTCCGTTCTTGCGCTAAAAGTGCCGCAAGCGATCATTGTTAATAATGCCAATGCGGATACTTCGACGTCTGCGCCAATGATCGAATGGGTAAATATGGGTGTCAGCGACCATGGCCATATTGCTCCGGGCTGGTGGGATGAAAATATTAAAACCCTTGAAAATGAAACGCAGGTAGATGGAGATAAAATACGTACTTTGTCTAAAAAACAACTAATACGACGGCTTAAATATTTGGTTAAGCATAAGAAAAAAGCACTCATTTTCTTCTTGCGCAAAATTGCTTCTTGTTGGCTCGATCCGAATTTTGAAGGTATTTATATAAATCGCCGTACGGTTTCGCAGGCTGATCTTACGCGTCCGAGCTGGCTAATGAATTGGCTTAGCGCGATAGGTGAGACGCAGCAGGCATACTATATGCAGCCATATGTCGCGCTTATATTCTTTGGCTTCGTGTATTATATCATCGAATCTAAACATCGCAAAAAACGACTCAAGCAGTCACTGCCTCTACTAATTTTTGTTGGCGGCTTTACTTTTCATCTTATTTGGGAAACAAAATCGCAATATACTTTCGAGTATTTCGTATTATTGATCCCATTTGCGACTAAGGGCTGCGTGGATTTTTGTCGAACAATTTGCCGTAAAAACAAGAAAAAGCCACGCGCGATTCCGGCGGCATTGGCTGGACTATGCATGGCTGGCATGGTCGGGCTTGTTATATTTTTAGGCGTTAAAAATATCGCCACGGACAACAAAGTTTACGTGGAATATATTGAAGCTACAGATTACTGGAGTAGTCCGAGCGAAGGAACCTATAACATCTGCATCGATGAAGAGCGATGTTTGAGCATTGACAAAAAGGGCGACCGTCTCGCTATGACAAAGGATAATGCGGCGGAAATTTCGATTAAGAGATATAACAGCACGCTACTTCTTGGTGTTGGCGACCATCAATATCTGAAGTTGGCGAGTGGAGTGTTTTGGCTGTCGCGCCTCGATGTTAGCGATAATCGGCTAAAGTGGCATATGTCACCTCAAGGCGATGGCTACAATATCGTTTGTGGGTCTGGCGGTTCTTACTTAGATTACGATGCGAAGACCAAAAAAATATCTTGCGAGCCGTTTCAGAAATCCAATAAAGCTCGCAAGTGGTATCTAAAAGCTCTGTAAATTATTTTCGTACGCGCTTAATTAATTTCGCATGCATAACAACGCGCTCGGTTTTGCTGTAGCAAGTCGAAAGCGTTAAGATATGGTCTTTGCCATTCACGGTCGTATTGAAATCGTGCGCGCTGCGATCCTTGAGCATATTGACAAAGCGATCGAATTCATCGTCGCCAGTAAAGCTAGTCTGAATATAATCATTAGTAGTTTCGATGCGATAAGTGCTAAAAACCTGCCAAAGCGCATTTTCGCTTTCGCTCGACGTGCGCACGATGTAGTTATCTGGATTCTTGAGCCAGCCGCTCGTTAGGATGTTGCGCAGCGAGCCGAACATTGTTGTATCATAGCGACCATGCGCGTAGACAATCATGTTCCGGTCCGAGCCGTCAATCTTGTTGCGAAAATCAGCAAACACCCAACCCGCACTGTTATAAGAGCCGTCGAACGAATGCTTTAGGTAATAATCGTTATTTGAGGTCTGCACGAATGGATAATTGATATTGGTACCACCAACCTGAATCCATCCGGCCGTCTCGCGATTCATGGCCTTCAGCTCGCTAAAGTTTACGTCGATCAGATTCGTATTGAGATATTTCCAGTAGATACTCGTCTCCGGCTCGTTCGTCTCGATCACTTCCTCTTCGTCTTCGCTGGTTTCCACCTCGGTCAGAGCGGCAACATGCTCGATTTCGGTCGAGGCCGCCTTGGTCTCGTGCGAATCTTTCATCCATTCGATAATCTTGTAGCCAGAAAAGCCAATACCCACCACGCAGGCCAGCGCAACTAAGCAACTTAGCCCCAATTTAATTCTTGAACGCGTGCGATTAATTCTCATGCTTTTAAGTATAAATTGCTAAAGATTAAATCTCAAGATTGAATAAAGATATTGAATGTGCTTTAAAATTTGACAAACCCGCAGATGATTTCCAATTAAAAAATATTTTCCACGAAAGACAAATCGTCAATTTTTTCTTTACTTTCTGCATACGAATCAAAATAGCATCAACGAGTCGTCTCATCCCTTGCGAAAATGCCAAAAATATAGTAAACTAGTTCAAAGTAATATATCAATTTTAGAAGAAGGAGCATTTTTACATGCCAGAACCGAAAAAGCAGAGCAGCCCTCGTAAGACTGGTCTCCGCCGCAGCCATCTTCGCTTGAAGCTCGCTCGCAGCGTTAACGCTCACTCGCCTGTTAAGGCTTTCGAAACCGCAAAGAGCACCCCAAACCTCAAGCTTAAGGCTTGCAAGGCTTGCGGTAGCAAACCATGCGCTTGTGACAAAAAGAACAAATAAAAGGGAGGTAATTTAAAGTGGCAAGTAATCGTCATCTCGGACGTATCATCACGTTGCAGAGCTTGTATGAATATGAATTTCGTAGCAAGGCTGGCGACGCGACGGCCGACATTGATAACATTGTCGCGAAAAATATTGAACCCTACGCAAAGGCGTTGGGCGATGTGGACTTTGTGCACGATTTGAGTCGTGGCGTTTTTGAAGCGTCCGAGGAATTGGACAAGGAACTGCAACCGCTCGCGCCAGAGTGGCCAATCTCGACGATTTCGTCCGTCGATCGCAATGTTTTGCGTATCGGCTTGTTTGAATTGACGCGCCGTCAAGACACGGTGCCGCCAAAGGTGGCCATCAACGAAGCCGTAGAGCTTGCAAAGGCTTTCGGCTCGGATAACTCTTCGAAGTTTATCAATGGCGTATTGGGTACTGCTTATCGTAACATTGGGGGAGAGGAACAGAAAAAGCATGCAGAACCAGAAAAAGCCGAACCTGCATCGCAAACAGAGTCAGCAGCAGAAAGCGATGCCGCGGAGGACATCCAAGGCTAGTCAAAAGCCGCGGAACAACAAGAGCTACGCGTCCGCGCGTAGCTCGCAGTCTAATGGGCGCAATAGTAAAAACGCCCGAAAGACGAGTCGGAATGGCTACAAAGTACCAGATGCTTTGCCGACCAAAAACTACAAAGAGCCAATTCATGAAAAACTACGCCAAGTGGTTTTTCGCAAGAAGCCAGAGATTAAAGAGATTGTGCGCGAGCCAACCGCCGGCGGTATTGTTTTTCGTGTCTCGGCCGATAATCGTGACATTGAGATTTTGTTGATTCAGGATAGTAAGAATCGCTGGACGATTCCGAAAGGTCATATTGAGCCGGGCGAAACGGCCAAGCAGACCGCCGTGCGTGAAATTGGCGAAGAGTCCGGTCTTAAAAACGTCAACGTTTTGGCGTGGCTAGGCAAGATTCACTTTAAATATCGCCGTCTCGACAAGCTTGTGCTGATGACGACGCAGGTCTATCTCGTGCAATCTATGGACAAGAACGAACGCCCGACTAAGGAAAAATGGATGAACGGTATTCGTTGGTTCCGCTTTAGTGATGCGCTCGACGCGATTGAATATGCCGACATTGAGCGCTTGATGCTAATCGCGAAAAAGAAAATTCGGAGTGGAGAACTTTAATGAACAAAGAACAACGCGATGCTTATATTGAGTTTGCGAAAGAGAAACTCGGCATCGAATTTGATAATATTGAGTTGCTAATTACGGCTTTGACGCACCGTTCGTATGTGAATGAGCATAAAAAGACAGTCGTCGAGCATAATGAGCGTCTCGAATTTTTGGGCGACGCCGTGCTAGAGCTCGTCACCTCGGATTTTTTGTTCAAGAATTACGACGAGCCGGAAGGTATCATGACTAGCTGGCGTGCAGCCTTGGTCAATACCGAAGCAAACGCTGCGGCTGGCGAGAAGCTTGGCTACGGTCCACTCGTGCGCCTAAGTAAGGGTGAACAGAACGGCTCCGAGCGCGCCCATCACGTTATTATGGCGGACTGCTACGAAGCGATCATTGGCGCTATCTATCTTGATAAGGGTTACGCTCGCGCCGAACAGTTTATTCAGGAGAATAGTCTGGTTCGACTCGATGAGATTCTCGAGACTGAATCGTGGCGTGATCCGAAGTCTTACCTGCAGGAATTGGCGCAAAAAATCGATGGCATTACACCAGAGTATCGCGTCATGAAGGAAGAAGGTCCGGACCATGATAAAACATTTACGCTCGGCGTTTATGTTGGCGGTCATCTAAAGGCGTCCGGCACCGGCCATAGTAAGCAGGAAGCGCAGGTAAATGCTGCCGCCGAGGCGATTCGCCGTTACAAGAAAGCGCATCCGGAAGAATTCAAAGAGTACAAAAAGAAATAAAAATAGCCCCGCAAGGGGTTATTTTTGTGTCGATAGTTTTACTTTTTGCTGTTTTATGGCTGTCGCTAGGCAGATTTTAATGCTATAACAAGTCA
>CAMMYO010000024.1 GCA_946527885.1 uncultured Candidatus Saccharibacteria bacterium | reverse complement strand
CATCAACCAAAGGCCATATGGGCTCTAGTTTGTAGTCATCTATCTAGCTCTACGATTGCTCGCAGAATCTAGCGGTGAGCGACCATCCGCGGATCACGGTATCTAGGTCTCCTTGCAGCCGATAGAGTTTACCTCGCCCCGATGTCACCACCGAGACCTGTGGGCTCTTACCCCACTCTTTTCACCCTTACTAAAAGCCGAAGCTAAAAGCGGTTTTGTTTCTGTGGCACTTTTCCTACGCTTACGCGCGGTTGCCGTTAGCAACTATCGTATCCTGTGCTGCCCGGACTTTCCTCTCGCCATTTTTCAGGCCAGCGACTACGTCAACGAGCTTAAACATAATATATCAAAATTTGACAAAATTTGCAATAATGTTTTAGTAGTATTTCGCAAAATACTTTTGAATACATTTTTTAATTAGCTCTGCCCTGCCCGTACATATTCGCGATATCGAACGAATACTAATATTCTCCGCGTAGCATATTTTGATCAATTACTTTGTTTACTTCCGCATCGGCTTCAGCATTTTGCGAACGCGGAACGTGCACAAAACTATAACTATCAAGTTTCGTGAGTAACTGAAGTACATCTTCGTGCACTTGCCACAAATCTGAATTTTTCACTTTATAGATACCATTCATCTGGTTTACCATCATCAGGCTGTCGCTCACGAACCGCACTCTCTTCAAGCCCAGTTCAATTGCCTGCTCGATACCCTCTTTCAGACCATAATACTCCGCCAAACGAGAGTTCGACATACCCAAGAACTCGCCGCCACGCTTGATCTCACGACCGTCCGCGCCAACAATATAATATCCAAGACCGCTTGGGCCAGGATTTCCACGACTGCCGCCATCCGTATAAATCGTCGCCATATCGCTCACTGGCAAACGTTTGCTCTCTTCACCAACGCGACGCATCTGCGTCATTATCTCGCCAGTCTTCGCCGAGCTAATCTGCAAGACCATCATCGAGGCTTCATCTAGCGGTAAAGTCGACACCGTATCGATACTAGTCCATTTATACGCCGAGTAGCGCTCACTCGTAATCTTCACGTCGCCATCATCTGGTAACTTTACCTCATAAACGACAAATAAATTACCCAGTTGCGAAGCGCCTCCCAGATTCGTAAAGGTCACCACGTCCGCCAGCTGTACTCCTGCCGCCTGCACGCCAGTATACTCATAAATCACTCTCGCCATCGCCTCTTCGGGCTGCTCACCAAAAACAATCTTACCTGTCGGCAGCTCATAATTTGTTGCGCCGGCACTCTCGATACGACCGCCCGCTCTTTTGAGCAACAAAATATCGCCGCTTCGCCTACATATCGCCGTCACCCGAATACGTTGCTTCATTTTAATACATTATAGCATAAGCATTTTCAACGCTCATCGTTATGAGTATCAAAAAATCCCAGATCGGACCCATTTTTTCCCGTATCAAAGATACGGTGGGTAAACTCTTATGCGCTAGTTCCACGGAACTAGCACCACGAATTCCCTAAACATGATCATTCAGGAAAAACATGTTAGTCCAATCTAGGATTACCATCATTATACCACAAGGCGAACAAACGCCAAGCACTAGCTAGATGCTTTCTCCGCCCACCATCCAGAAGAACAGATTCAAAATTCCCTTTTCGGCACCCATCATATAACTCGAAAATAGACCACCACAGATAAAAATGAACAAAAACACAAACATCGTACCGTAGCGTTCCATCTTTATCATCAGATTCTGTACGGCGTTCGGCGCGAACACATATAATATCCTGCTACCATCCAGTGGTGGAATCGGCAATATATTAAATACTGCAAAACCAAGATTTGTCATTACTCCAACGTAACAAAGATCACTCAAGGCGCCAGCACCATATAGCGCCCCCGAATAGTGTCCGAACAAGAAAAATATCAATGCAAGCAATAAATTCGTCAACGGACCGGCCGCCGCCACCATCGCAAAGCTCCACTCGCGATGTTTTAGATTACGCACGTTAATCGGCACCGGCTTTGCGCCACCAAAAATCGGACCGCCCATCAGCGCCAAAACCAGCGGCACCGCTATCGTCATAATTGGATCGATGTGCCGCAACGGATTCAAAGATAACCTTCCGCTCAATTTTGCCGTCTGATCGCCCTGCCATAGCGCCACCAAACCGTGCGCCAACTCGTGCAAAATCATCGAGAACAGAGTCACGATAAACACAAAAACAAGGTAACGGATACTCTCCATTACCTTATTGTATCAGATTTTTGATTATTACTTAATCAAACCCTTCTTGCGGAGCGTGCGCAACGCGGAAGTAGAAACATTCAAACGAACTTTCTGACCATCAACGACGAAGGTGCGCTTCTGAATATTCGGCTTGAACACCTTGCGAGTCTTATGCTGAGAGAAGCTCACATTGTGGCCGTACATTTTGCCTTTACCGGTAATTTCACAAACTGCCATAATATATCTCTTAAATTTTATATTGATAAAAACTTACCCTATTATACCCCAATCTGCCCAAAACTGCAAGG
The DNA here is from genome assembly GCA_946527885.1 of uncultured Candidatus Saccharibacteria bacterium. Taxonomy (GTDB): domain Bacteria; phylum Patescibacteriota; class Saccharimonadia; order Saccharimonadales; family Saccharimonadaceae; genus UBA2834. The sequence continues at coordinate 11,386 of CAMMYO010000024.1, read as the reverse complement.
GGTAGCTACCTAGTCGAGCTTCCAAATCTCCAAAGTTGCTGGCAAGGAAGAACTGCCTTTGATTTTGATCTTTTTCTCCATCTTTACCGAAGCTTTTACCTCTGCAAAATCCATATTTCCCATCGGGATCAACGCTTTCGGCTCGACGACACTTACGATTTTCGCATTGCTCGTTCCCAAGATATCAATCGGGCCAAGATTATCCAAATCTTCCATCTGCGCCGTATTACCAACTAGGCCAATCTTTACGCCGCCAATCGTTACCCTATACATAATGCCGCCGTCTTTTAGCGCAATGCCAACAATCGCGGCATCACCAATCTCGAATTCGCCCGCGCCAGCCAAAGTGCCAACCTTCAAATCCGCATTTACGGTAGACTGCGCAATATTAATATTCACAGCCCTATCTTTAGTCTTCAAAACCAACTCGTCTGGGTTCTTTAGTTCAATTTCAAACATTTTTCCTCCTTACAGTATATTCTCTGGGTCAATTTTTTCACTCACTTGCAAAGCCCACACGTCACCGATAAACCTATCGCGAATACTTTTTCTATACATATAATCCTCGCGGCTCATAATTGCATAATTTAGTGGTTTACCTAGCTTTTTCTCTACAACTTCCGCCCAATGCGTTAACTTATGCGTCTTGTCGTCACCGACAATCAATAAATCCAAGCCATCTTGACCAGGCAAACGGTTCAAAACCAGCAAGGCGCTCAGTACATTCTCAATCGGTCGCACCAAATCTTCCCAGCTATTCCTACGTACTTCAATTTTTTGTACAGAATCAATTTTACTCGAGAACATCTGCGACATCGGTTTCGCGAACGGATGTTTCATGTTCGCAGAATAATATACTTTATTCTCGTAATTCTCGATTTTAACCAAACCTAACGCACTCAAATTGTTCAATTCGCGGCGCACGGAATTAATTTGCTCTTCTATTACACGAGTGATCTCGCGTACATAAAAAGACTTCTCAGGATGTTCAAAAAACAATGCTAAAAGTTTCGCCCTTGTTTTCGAGCCAAATAATTTTTCCAATGGTAACGATTTTGCTATACTCATCCTACCTCTAGTTTAGCACAATTAGAACACTAAAAATATTAAAAATACTATTTGTATTGCTCCATAACCCACTTTTTTGCCTCATTGAGTGGCAACCAATGTATATTTTTATTTCTCTTGAACCAAGTAAGTTGTCGCTTGGCTAAATGCCAGTCGTCTAGCACAAATAATTTGATCGCTTCTTCTCTGGAGAGTTTGCCAGCCATCATGTCTCGCACAATCGGATAAATATTCGAGCGCATCGACTGCAGCGACCAATCATATTTTTCCGCCAAACGACGAGTCTCTTCTTCGATTGCTTGGTCAAAAAATATCTCCGCCCGCAACTGCAAACGCTCGCGCAATTGCTCGCGCGACCAGTCGATGCCGACAATCAGATAATCGTCGCTCATCTCCGCCCGGTCGCGCTGCGACTCTTTCGCATCGCTCGAAAAATCATAATCGTAAACCAAAGCATCTACATACAATCCCGTTCCACCGGCAATTATCGGTAAATGCCCTCGTTCGCGAATTTCCGTAATCTTCTCGCGCGCATATTTTACGAAATCATAGACCGTAAAACGTTCATCCGGTTCCACCAAATCAATTCCCCAGTGCGGCACGCCCTGCATTTCTTCGAGCGTCGGCTTCGCCGTGCCAATATCCATCCCCTTATAAATCGCACGCGAATCCGCCGAAATCACTTCGGCCGCAAAATCCCCCGCCGCCATATCGCAACCGCGCAAACGCGATAGCTCTAATGCGACATCGATCGCTAAACCAGTTTTTCCAGACGCCGTCGGTCCAATAATGACCAGGATCTTCTCCTGGTCATTATTTCCGCGGCTTTGTTCCTTTTTCAAACAAAGCTCCAAATTACTTTTGACGTTCGCGATAAGCGTAGGTTTCAGTATCAACCGAAACAACATCGCCAGTCTTGATAAAGGCTGGAACGCGGATTTCTACACCAGTCTCAAGGCGAGCATCCTTCTGAACTGCAGTCGAGGTATCGCCCTTAACAGCAGTCTCGGTGTAAGTCACCTCAAGCCATACGTTCTTTGGCAAAACCAAGTTAATTGCAGCTTCGTTATAGAACTGGATATCAACTTCGTTGCCCTCTTTCAAGAAATCCTTTGCGTCGCCAACCATTTCGGCCGCCAACTCGTACTGCTCAAAGCTAGTTGGATCCATGAAATAGAACTTATCGCCATCATTATAAAGATATTGCACGGTCTTGTTAGTAACTTCGGCCGGCTCAATCTTTTCCTGACCCTTGAAAGTCTTTGGCAAAAGCGCGCCAGTCACCAAGTTCTTCACCTTGACATTGACGATACTACCGCCACGACCCATTACCTTCTGCGAATATTCAACCACCTTGTACGGCTGACCATCGAGCGTAATAAGGGTATTCTTCTTTAAATCTGTTGGTCCGTACATTTTACGAACTCCAATTAAGCGTTAGCTACAAATGGCATCAAAGCAAGATGACGCGCACGTTTAACTGCTACTGCCAATTGGCGCTGTTGCTTAGCCGACAAGCCAGTCTTCGAAATTGGCTCAATACGACCATAAGCATCGACAAAGCGCTGCAAAGTCTTTACATCGCGATAGTCGAAATACATATTTGGATCATTCTTGAATCTCTTCATATTTCTCCTTAATTTCTAATTAAAATGGAATTTCGCTGAGATCGATTGGCTCGTCAGAGATATCATCTGGCGCTACATCATCGCTGGCGCTTGCCTTTGATGAAGATTTGCTGCGACTGCTACCACCTTCGTAGTTACCGCCGTCACTGCCACCAATAAAGTTGAAATCTTCAACAACAATCTCAACACGGGAGCGCTTCTGACCTTCCTTGTCTTCCCAGCTACGCTGTTCTAGACGACCGGAGACTAGAATGCCACTACCTTTCTTAACATATTGCGCGATGGTTTCGCCCTGTTTACCCCAGGCTGAGCAATCAAAGAATGAAACGTTGTCAACTTGCGAACCTGAATTATCTTTATAACTGCGGTTAACCGCCACCGAGAAACTACAAACTTGTGTACCACTCGGTGTACTGCGTAATTCTGGATCACGCGTCACATTTCCTACAATGATTACTTTGCTAAAACCCCGCGCCATATATTATTCCTCCTCTTTTGTTTCTTCTTGCGACTTGCGCTCTGCGCGCTTTGCCATCATCTTCTCACGACGTGGATCTTTTGCAACTAGCAAGTAGCGGATAGCTTCGTCGGTAATGTTGAGCACAGACGAAATCTTTGCTGGTGCAGCTGCAGGAAGTTCCAATTCGTAATAGTAATAAACCGCAAAGTCCTGACCTTTGATGCTGTAGGCAAGCTTCTTCTTACCTTCGTTGGCTTCTTTGGTAATCTTACCGCCGTTAGCCTCAATCAAAGCTTTGACCTTATCGGTCGCCGGCTCGAGATTCATCTCCAAATCTGGGTGAATGAGCACGGTTAATTCGTATTCTCGCATGAACACTCCTTTGGTTAAAGCAAGAGCACAATGTTTTCTTGACAAACTAGTCTCTTGCTGAGCTAATATATACGCCTATTATATCACAATCGCCATCAAACGACAAGCACTTCCACCCCTGTTTTATTTGTACACAAAAATCACCCAAACACCTAATCGCTGACTGTTGTATTTTATACAACATTCCGTCAAATTACGACACATTATATCGTTGTAAATTCTACAACACTAGTAAAATATTGGCCCGTCATCCGGGAACGGATCCGAATCCCAGCCATCTGCATAAGATTCGTCTTTAAAACCATCCCCATTCAGATCGCGCGTATCCGAGAAATCATCTTCGCTGAAATCGTCATAGTCATTAAAGCCATCTCCGTTACGATCTCTCGTTCCGTAAGGATTGTAGCCCAAATCGCTCAAGAAACGGGACGGAAAATTGTAGCTTCGCCCACCATACATAAAGCGCGACTGCGCATAACTCAAAAACAATTCCTTCATTGCGCGCGTCATGCCGACATAAGCCAAGCGGCGCTCCTCTTCTACGTCTTCCGGCGACTCCTCGGCGGAGCGCACATGCGGCAACAAACCCTCTTCTAAACCAACCAAGAAGACCACCGGGAACTCCAAGCCCTTCGCCGCATGTAAAGTCATCAAAGTGACCGCCGAGTCGGAGGCACTCTCATCCGCCGACGACATCAAAGCAGCATCCGCTAAGAATTCATCCAAATTAGAATAAGCGCCCGCCTCGCCAACCAAAGCCGTCAGGTTCTCGTTGCGCTCCTCTGCTTTCAACTTGTCGCCATCTTCCAAGTATTCACGGTAGCCAATCCTGCGCAATAATTCTTCAATGATATCCGCCGGCGCCATACCGCGTTCATTTTTTGTGCGCAAATCCACCAAAATACCTAAGAAATTCTCATAAGCCCGCAAAATCTTTGGCGACAAAAGTTGGATCTCGCCGTTCAAAATGCGCTCCATCGACACCGCGCCAATCCCGCGCGCCGGTACATTCACCACGCGCTGCAGCGAAACGATATCGCGCGGATTCACAATCAGATGCAGATAAGCCACGATATCCTTAATCTCTTTGCGATCGTAGAAACGCACACCGCCCACCAATTTATACGGCAGACGATACTCCATAAATGCACGCTCGAAGGCTTGCGATTGCGCATTCGTACGGTACAATACCGCAAAATCCGACAGCGGGCGCCCGCTTTTCTTAATCATCTGCGCTACCCACTGCGCCTCGTCGTGCTCGTCGCGCGCACCGTGAATCTCTACCGGCTCACCCTTGCCCGACTTCGTGTATAGCTCCTTATCGCTACGCTGAGTATTTTTCGTAATCACTTTTTGCGCTGCATCCAAAATATTCTGCGTCGAGCGGTAGTTCTCCTCCAGCTTAACAACCTTTGCCCCTGGAAAATCGCGCTCAAAATTTAAAATATTGGTAAAATCTGCGCCACGCCATGAATAAATCGACTGCCAGTCATCGCCCACGCAACAAATATTGCGCTCATCATTGACCAACAATTTTACAATCTCATACTGAATGTGGTTCGTATCCTGATACTCGTCAATCAAGATGTGTTTAAACTTTGTGCGCCATTTCTCGCGCGCATCTTTCTGCGTACGAAACATTTTTGCGACTTCCACCAACAAATCATCAAAGTCGACCGCATCAGCTTTCTTACGCATATCTTCATAGCGCTCATAAATCTCCGCTATCTTCTTTTGATTCGGATAGACCGCGTCGGCCGCATATTCATCTGGACCCACGCCGTCGTTCTTTGCCTTCGAAATCGCCGCCTCGGCCGCCTTTGGCTTTACGCTTTTGTCCGTAATGCCCAGCTCTTTCATTGCGCGCTTAATTAGCACCAAGCGATCGTCCGTATCATAAATCACAAAACTCTTCGAAAGGCCAACCCTATCCGCCTCCATGCGCAAAATCTTCACGCAGATCGAGTGAAAAGTGCCCATCCAAGGCATGAACGAGAAGGAATTTTCCATCCCTAGCAAGCCAGCCAAGCGCTCGCGCATCTCGCGCGCCGCCTTATTCGTAAAGGTAAGCGCCAAAATTTCGTTCGGTCTAACGCCGTTCGCAATCAAGTTCGCAATCCGATGCGTCAAAGTCTTCGTTTTGCCAGAACCCGCACCTGCCAAAATCAACACCGGTCCGCTCAGCGTCGCAGCCGCATCGCGCTGCGCCTCATTCAATCCCTCCAAAATATCCATTCTTTTATTTTATCATCAAATCTCGCCCACCAAAAAGCCCCTCCGCAGAGGGGCTAAACACGACGATTATTTAACCGTTGATTGAGCATCGCCGTCATAGCAAAGCTCACCATTAAATGCATCTTTCAATTCGTCAGTATCGAATTCGCTGCACCCCAAAGCGTTTTGGACCATCCTAAAGTATTTCCAATCAGATCCGCTATCCTTTCTATAGAAAAGGGCCACAGCATCATTAACGTTAGCGACAATTCTCTGCGCACCATTTGCCCCATCCTCGATATCCTCGACATTTGCGTCAAGATAATCTAACTCGACGTTATCGTCATTGGCCGCCTTGAGCAAAGCATTCACGAGCGCAATTTTTTCTTTACTAATCCAATCTTTATGGCTACAGGTGATCTCGGTCAAGTCATCAGACGCAAGAAAGCTACAGAACAAACCGTCATCACCTTCGAAATAAACCGGGTCTTCGCCAAAGTATGTCGCTTTATGCTCTTTTCCTGTCTTATCCTTCATACCATACTTCTCGAAAGTCTTCTCGAGCATCTTAGTTACGCCTTCTTTCGTAGCAAGATTCTTCGTAGCATCGGGATAATCTTGAATCAAGACGCCATATGCTTTCTCTGTGCGAGTCTGAACGCCTTCCTTCAATACAAAAGCACCGCCTTCTTCATTCAATGTAGTAATTGGATAAACGGTACTATAGCCATCCCAACCACCAAGAGTCGCTTTGAAGCCTTCCACTACAGCCTCTTTAATATCTTTTACAAGTTTGCGCACCTGTAAGTCTGTATCCGCCGTCGCGACACCCAAAATCTCAGACTTCTCTACGCCATCAACCTTTTCGCTTTCAGCAGCGGTTTCGCATTTCTCTTTCGGCTCCGTGTCCGCAATCGCTACATTATCATCCTTCGCGATAAATTTCTCATAGCAGTACAGGCCAGCAAATACTAGCGTACAAAGCGCCAAAAACACCACTACTAGTACAAGACCCCTGCTGCTACCTCTCCTTTCTACTACCGGTTGCGCCGGCTGAAATTCACCAGTTGGTTGCATACCTCTCCTTCTATTATCCTTATGCTTATTATAGCGTAAAGTCACCGCTAGTGCCAAAGCATTGACGTTACTCGCCGTTTATGGTATAATCAAAGGCTTCGAATGGACAAAGAGGCCGAAGACTGCGACTCCTGAACTATCCGATTCGCCACCAGCTTTCACTAGTGGCTTTTTCTTGGCTTCAAAAACCGCCCCGAAGGGGCGGTTTTGCTAGCTACTAGTCTTTCAAATCGAAGAATTCTTCGTCGGTATAAAACGATCTTTCGATGTTTTCAATCAAGAATTCCTTCAAATCCTTCAAGCCTATCTTGGTTTCTTCGCCACTCTCAGACCAGCGTACCGAAACCTGCTTCGCTTCAGCATCCTTCGGACCAACAATCAAGATAAACGGAATCTTCATCTTGGTAGCCTCGCGAATCTTCTTGCCAAGGCTCTCATTGCGATCATCGACCGTATAGCGTACGTCATAGGTCTTGTTAAACAAGAATATCTTCGTAGACTTCACGACATCTTCGACCGTCTTTGCGTAGTCTTTTACATCGTCGTTCAAGGTCAGAACGCGCGTCTGCTCTGGCGCCATCCATGCCGGGAACCAACCGGCAGTATGCTCAATCAAGACGCTCATGAAGCGCTCAAGCGAACCAACCAAAGCACAGTGAATCATAACTGGCGTTTTCTTGCTACCGTCAACGTCAGTATATTCAAGACCAAAGCGGCTCGGCGTTGCGTAATCTAGCTGCACCGTTGCAACCTGCCATTCACGACCAAGCGCATCTGCTGCCATAAAGTCCATCTTTGGACCATACATTGCAGCCTCACCGATACCGATGAAGTATTCAATCTTGTGCTCTTCCGCCATCGCCTGAATTGCACTCTCCGCCTTCTCCCACATCTCTGGCGTACCAGTATAGCCATCACCATCATCGCGGAAGCTCAAACGCAAACGTAACTTCATATCAATACGCGCATACAAATCCTTAGCGGAAGCAATCAATTCGCCAAAGATCTGACCAATCTGATCCTCCGTACAGAATACATGTGAATCATCCTGGGTAATCGAACGCACGCGGCTCAAACCACCAAGCTCACCCTTACGCTCATCGCGGTACACCATCGTCGTCTCGAGGAACTTTACCGGCATTTCCTTATAGGAACGCGGCTGAGAAGCGAAAATCTGCGTATGATGCGGGCAGTTTACCGGCTTCAAAGCAAGATGATCGCCGGATTCCTGGCTTGTAAACTGCAACATCTCTGGAAACTTCTCGTAATGGCCAGAAGTCTTGTATAGATCCACCAAGGCAATGTGCGGAATACATACCTTCTGATAGCCATTCTTAATGCGATAGCTCTGCGCAAAATCATTCAACATATCACGCAAGACCGTACCGCGTGGCGTATACATCGGCAAACCAGAACCGACTAGCTCTGAGAAGCAGAACAATCCAAGCTCTTTACCAAGCTTGCGATGATCGCGTTTCTTAGCTTCTTCTTGCTTTTTCTCGTATTCCTTCAACTCATCTTCGGTTTCGAACGCTAAGCCATAAATGCGCGTCAACATTTCGCGCTTTTCGTCACCACGCCAATATGCGCCAGCAACCTTCTCTAGCTTGAATGCGCCGACCTTACCAGTCGACTCGACATGAGGACCCTTGCAAAGATCTTCGAAATCGCCCAAAGTATAGAACGAAATCGTCTCATCTTCCGGCAAATCGTTAATCAATTCGGTCTTAAACTTCTGGCCATTCTCTTCAGCCCAAGCCAAAGCCTCTTCGCGCGAACGCTCAGAATAAGTAATCGGCAAATCCTTATTAATAATCTTGCGCATTTCCTTTTCGATTTTCTTGAAATCTTCTTCGGAAATCTTTACGTCACCAAAATCAACATCGTAATAAAAGCCGTTATCAATCGCCGGGCCAACACCAAACTGGACTGTTGTTGTGCCAGAATACAAATTCTTAATCGCCGCGGCCATAATATGGCTGAGCGAATGACGTTGCTTCATAACTAATTCTTCTGACATCGCTGCCCTTTCTTTGATTTGATTAATAATATCTGTAATTATATCACTTTTATCCCAATAAAAAACTCCCCCTTTCGGGGAGCTTTTACGGCTAGTCTTTTTGTTGCAGTTTCTTCAATACGCCCCAAAAAGCGAAAACCAAAGCCGCACTTAGTAGGTAACCACCTAAAACATCCGTGAACCAATGCACGCCAGCCAACAAACGACCGAGCGAAGCGACAAGCGACAAGACAATACAAGCGGTTTGCAAAATTACACGCGAATTCTTGTTTTTAACATATTTACCGAGCAAGATCGCCCCGCTCCACAGGACAACGCAAGATATTAAGGTATGCGTCGACGGGAACGAAGCCTCAAGCGATCCATCATCTTCAAAAACCGGTCGGCAATTAACCGCAAGCTTCTCGAACAGAACATAAAAAACGCCCATCACGGCATAGAGCCCTGCTACACATAGTAACTCATTATCGACTTTCGCGAACTTCTTTCGCTTCACAAGCTGAATTACGCCAAGCACACCAAGGCCAAGCGCCAAAAGAATCGCCAAGACAACGCAGCCATCCGTAATTGAATCCCAAATCTTAAATGGGCCAACCGCATTACGAACCGCAAAATTGATCGAAGACAGACCAATCTTTTCATCATTTAGCCCAGTCGGAGCTACGTCGAAACTTAAAAGCATAGCCGCCAGCCAAATAAAGGCGACTCCAAAAATACCTGCAAGCAAAAATCTTTTCTTCATATACAACTATCATACTACAAAAATCTAAAACATAAAAAATAACAAACGGCAATAGCTAAAATCGCTTCTCTGCGTACAAAAAGCAATGCAAAATATCCAGCTATGCCCCAACCGCAAAAATTGATAAAATATTTATTCAGCCCATCAAAACCGGAGCAAATAATCTTGAAATTGTCCAAATTTCCATCAAAAATCACTGAACACATTTTTTGCATTTCTGCCGCAAATCAAGCCAAATCCAGCAAAACCCAACCAACCACGCCGCCCCTGTCGCATATTGACTTTTTAGCCATTTTCTGCTATAATTATATTGCTAGCGCCCACGCACTAAGCCCCTTAAAAGGAAGTGATTATCATGAGAGTGCAAGCCCTTCGCACGCCCCTTGCAGCACTCGAACAGCACGCATCCAAATACCACATGCTCGCCCTCACGCGACCGATAAACCATGACGCCGAACGTAATGCCTGGATCAAATCCGCACGCAATGGCGTTTTCGGTAACCCATCTTTCGTTTATGACGAAGAGTATCTTCAGAACGCCATAAGCGAATCCGGTATGCTCAGAGAAGCCAGTATTCAGCTCTACGACCTTTTTGATCCCGGCAGCAAAGCAGAAGAAAGAGTAATTTACGAAATGGCCGAGAAAGCCATCGGAAAGCAGCTCGCCATTTGCGACATCGCTAGCGCCATGCTGCGCAAAGACGACACTGCAAATGCCATTGCTAACACGCGCTACTTCGGCCCCCTGCATAATCATCTCGTTAACTACGCCTATCAAATCGACGCAGGTAATAGAGGTGATCTGCTTGCGAACTACTTGGACAACATCGAATATTCCGTAAGCCGAGTCGACACAGAAAGGCTTCAGAAAACTACCGTTTCCACCGCTGAGCTGGCCTCGTATCTTCGCGAGGCAGTCGATGTCTACAAATTCCCTAGATGGACGGTCGACGTCAGCCCTGCCTACAGTAGCGTTACTGTTACTGCGCTGACTCCCGAGCCGCACATCTTCGTGCCAGAAAGCTACAAACCTTGCAATCTTGTCATGGTCGCCACGCTGATAGGCCACGAGATTGAGCAACACGTATCTGATTATGCGAATTGCATACATGCGCTCGAGCAGTTTGGTCTGCCATTCGAGCTTGCGCGCGTGCTTGTTGCTCGCCAAGACAGCACCCTCACCGAGGGCTATGCCAAGTGCTCAGACGCGAGAGTTCAAAAAATTTACACCGGCACCAGTGCCGGCGCGCCTCATCCGTATTATGTTATTGCTATAGATTTGGCACAGAAAGGATACTCTTTCGCTCAAATCAGCGAAGACATTTTCACCAGACGAGTATTGCAGGGCTACGATTCGCATGACGCAATTGATTTCGCCTGGAAGATCACCTATCGCGTTCTGCGCGGTTGTGCAGATACAAAAAATCCGCACAATTTCGCGCGTACTGGCGATCGGAGCTATCTTGAAGGCTTTATTCGCGCCATTAAGCTTGGCGAAAGCGGCATCGGAAATTTCGCAAAATTCTCCGAAAACCATTTCGCATTGCTCAAGGCGGCCGGCCTCATCGCTGCGTACCCGCACCAGTATATCGCCGAGAGAATGTTTCTTCAGTAATATCATTTTCCTCCGCCCCGACTTCACGCCGGGGCATTTTTATGCTATACTATACAAAACAACCGTTGGGTCGCTAGCTCAGTTGGCTAGAGCGCCTCGTTTACACCGAGGAGGTCGGGGGTTCGAGCCCCTCGCGACCCACCAAGTATTAAACAATATCCCGCAGGGATATTTTTTAATACTTCCTTGA
>CAMMYO010000023.1 GCA_946527885.1 uncultured Candidatus Saccharibacteria bacterium | reverse complement strand
TAAGCCGGCTGAGTGGACCGATGCCGAAAAGGCACAGTTTGACTACATGTCCGCAATGGAAGATCCGGCACATTTGCAGAAATTGGCTGGTATGTCGGTTGATGAATTGCGTGCTTCGAAGCCACTCGGTTATCGTGATGAGCTTGCGCGGCGCGCCGATGCAATGCCGAAGGCGGCGGACTTCGGTCATGATGGTACGATGGCTACGGTAGAAAAGATGCAGGAAGCCGCAAGGGCCGAAGCGGAAGCGCAGATGCAGGCTCAGGAAACACAGGAACCAGCAGTGGAAGCGGGCGTTGAGGACGAGAAAGCCGCGATTGAGAGAGTAAGGCAATTGGGCATTGCTGGCGTGGCTGACGAGGCCTTTATGGCGGAATTGGCAAAGAGCAGCCCGAAAGCTTTGGCGCGTTTGCTTGATATTAAAAATACAAAAGGACATCATCAGTTGGATGAGTTGGCACGTTTGGTTGCGAATGGTCTCGAAAATGCGCCTGCGCAAACTCAGCAAGTTGCAAATCGTAAATTTGTTAGGATTGGCGCGGCTTACGAAGATTATTTGAGAGAGAATGGTCGCGAATCGGAAATCCCTGGTGCTCAGGCTGAAGCGGCTGCTTCGACTGAATTCATGGCGCCAGTGCCAGTAGCCGCCGCACAGACTGAGGTTCCGGTGCTAGATAGAGAGGCATTTGCTCCTACACGCAATCCATTTATGGAAGAGATCGCTGCCGGTATGACGAGCGGTGCTGAGAAGCCACTAGATGTTGAGATTATTGATGGGCCAGCAAAGCCTCAGAAACAAATCGGAGAAGAGCCTGGAATTATTGAGCTTGGGCCTGATGATTACACGGTCTTGGATGATGAGCCGACAGAGGAAGCGTCGGCGGGCGAGCCGGCTGCTAAGGCAGAAATGCCGAGACCGCCGAAACCAGGCGAAATGATGTCAATTGAATATGAGTTATATAGCCAGATCGAAGACATAGCAAAGAATCATCCTGAAGTATTTGATGATGAGACTGGTCAAATCAATAATTTGACAAAGATTGCAAACGATCCGGTCGCGATGGCTGGGCTGTTGAATGATTTGAAGAAGAAAATTTCGTCCGAGGCGCTTGCTCAGACGGTAGCCGAAAGAGATAAAGCCTACAACGAAGCACGCAATAAAGGCGCGGAGGCCGAAACGGGTTCGGATACTGAATCTACTGTCGAAGAGCCAACGCCGGTGGCTGAAACTGACACTGATACCAGCAGCGACGCAGAGGAGGGCGGCGATACTGCGGAAGAGCTAAGCGAAGAAGAGCAGGAGCTGAAGGAAGAGGCTGACAAGGTTTCGCCGGGTCTGTTTGAAAGAATGCGCAATGCGAGAGAATGGCTTAGTAGGCGCGTGAGTGGCAAGTTGCGCGAGTTACACGATAGAATGAGACGTCCGGATCATAACGTGCGCAAGGGTTTTGTCGATAGAATTAATGCGATTCAGCAGAGTAATCCTGGTATCTTTGATCGGATGCGCGCGGAAAATGGTCGCTATACTTTACCACAGGGCGCAACCGAGGCTACAACCTCTACCATGTACAGAATGGAAACTTCGAATTTACAGAATTTGCTGAATGATTTGGAAACGAGGTTGGCTTTGGAGAAGGCGGCGGCCGAAAGTAATAATGGTGCTGGCCAGAAAGTAAGTGCGGAGAAATCGGCAGAAGAGGCAGCTTAGTAAGCATGGAAAATATTAAAAATAATATCGAGCAAGCGAAAACGCCAGAAGTTGACGAAGCGCGCTTCCGGAGTATTGGCCGTGGACTGCTGGGGGCGGTTTCGGAAGAGAAATTGGATGCGGTGATCGATGGTCTTGGCGAAGATGTTTCGGATGAGGAGGCGATTGACGCTTTGATGGGGCAAATTCGACAGTCGCTTGTCGAGAGACTAAAAGAGCGTCGAGCAAAAAAGACCGAAAGCGTGGCCGAAGTCGAGGAATTCGAGTTTGACGAAGTTTATCCAAAGAATGAAGGCGAAAGCGATGCTGATTACACCGCTCGCGTCACTAGGATTAGAAATTTCGGTGATTTGATGGCGAAGACGCCGAGAATTGCCGGCGAAAGCGAAGAAGAGTATCAGTCGAGAATCTTTTTGGCGATGGGTGAAACCGGCAATGATCGCCCGAACATTGATAATTCTGAGCAGAATGCAGAGCAGGGCGAATCGCTGCTCCAGAAGGGTATTTTCGATTTGGCGATAGCCGGTGAGGCTTCGATTGATAATAGAATTAACAGTAAAACACCAGAGGCGCTACTGACTGGAGACAATCTTGGCGTAATTAGTCTTGATGATGCCGGGCTGACAGAGCGCCTAGAGGAAAGTGGTTTGTCTGGAAGTGCAGCAAACTTGTCGCGCGTAAAGCAAATAGTATCTAACTGGAACCAGATGGACGCTGCGAAACGTGAAGAAATCTACGAAATTGATGGTCATAGCTTTGATGCGGGTGACGACAAGAGCTGGATGGCGGGGACACTCAGAGTACTAGGTCTAGTAGCCTAAAGAAAAAATCTCTCCTTGCGGAGAGATTTTTTGTGCGTTTGTTTTGCTTAGCGGTAGAACTTGAGGGAAACGATTGGATCTTTGCGGGCGGCTTTGATGGCCGGATAGACGCCAAAGATGATACCAACTGCGAGCGAAACGCCGCCGGTGATACCGAGAATTTCCCAAGAGATATGTGGGGAAAATGGCGAAATAAGGGAAATCAGGAAGGCGAAGACGTAGCCAAGCGCAAATCCCATGATGCCGCCCATAACGCTTAGGATGATTGACTCGAAGAGGAATTGTAAAAGAATGTTTCCGCTGCTGGCGCCGACAGACTTACGGATGCCGATTTCGCGGGTGCGTTCTGAGACGGACACGAGCATGATATTCATGATGCCGACGCCGCCGACGATGAGCGAGATGCTGGCAACTAGGGTAAGCATGCTAGAAATGATGGAAAGAAGGGAGCCGGCCGGATGTGGTGTTTCGGTGCCGGAGATAATCTGGAAGCTAGTTTCGCTTTTCTTAGCACTGGCGAGCTTGTCGTGGATTTGTTCGACTGTGTGGTCGAGCGAATCGGTTGTCGCGGTACGGATGTCAATCTGCTGGATTTGAATCGATGATTCGAAGGTGCTGGCGTAATTAATATTAATCATGACGGCGTTGTCGAAATCTACGTTATTGTAGTTGATTGGGTCGTCGATTTTGTCGAGCACGCCGACAACGATGAATTGTTGACCGTTATAGTAAAAAGTTTTAGCGATTGCTTCGGTGCCACCAAAGATGGTTTCCGCAACGCTATAACCTAGCACGGCGACATTTTCGCGAAGCTTGTTGTCGAGGAATTGACCATTTTTAAGGGGCATATTGACGATGCTCGGGAGATCGGTTGTTGTAGCGACGAGGTTGATGTCGTCGTAGTTGCGATCGCCGATGCTGATAGTCGTGTTCGATGATGCAATCGGGGCAACGGCAGAAACGGTTTCGATATCGGAAATCGTTTTGACGTCGTCGAGCGTAAGGTTAGATTTAATGTACTGGTTGCTCGAGGTGAGCTCATCGATAATGTTGGTTGTGAAATCTTTGCCGGTGCTTGGGCGAACCAAGATGAGGTTCGCGTTATTTTTGTCGCTGTTGGCGCTAATAAGGGAATTGATGCCGCCTGTCAGGGAAAGGATAAGAACGATAGATGCGACGCCGATGGCGATACCGAGTGCGGATAGGAACGTGCGCCCGCGATTGCGGCGAAGGCTGTCGGTGGCAAGATGAAAATGCGTATTTAGTAGCAGTGCCATGATTAAGACTCCTTCTTTGATTTGCTATGTTTGATGATGGAATGCTTGTGCTTTTTCGGATTTTCAGCGGAATCTTTTGGCTTTTTGGCCGATTTTTTGCGTTCCGGTAAGAGTTTTAATTTGCGCCTGCGAGTGCTGACTGGTTTGATTTCGTCTTCATCTTCGGCTTCTGGCTCTGCTTTTGGTTTTTCGTCGGTTTTGTGTGTGCCGCCGAGTGGATGCTTTTCGATTTTTGGTTCAGTCTTTTCGACTTTTTCGGTCTTTTCGGTCTCGCGTGGCTTTTCGGCTTCTTTTGGTTCTGTGGCCTCCGACTTTGGTGCGGTTTTCTTGTTGCTAAGAACGCGAACGGAGATTTTTTCTGGATCGCCCGGTTTTGGCAAATCGCGGTCGGCAACGGTCTTGATATCAGTATCGATTTCGCCATCGAGCATGTTGATAACGCGAGTTGCATAGGTGGTCAGAGCAGGGTTGTGTGTGACCATAATAATAGTATTGCCGAGAGAATGAATCTCTTTGAGCTCCTCCATAATAATATGGCTGCTGCGGCTGTCGAGATTGCCGGTCGGCTCGTCGGCTAGAATGATTGATGGGTCGTTGATAAGGCTGCGAGCGATGGCGACGCGTTGTTGCTGGCCGCCGGAAAGTTGCCATGGCATGTAGTATTCGCGTTCGCGAAGTTGGAAGCGTTCGAGAACGTTGTCGCCCATTTTGAGACGGCGAGTTTTACTTTTGCCAGAGTAGACGAGCGGCATCGTGACGTTTTCGATAACGCTAAGGTTTGGAATAAGGTTGAAGCTCTGGAAAATGAGGCCGATTTCTTCGGCGCGGATTTGCGCCTTTTTGCGACCGGATATTTTGCTGACTGGCTTACCGTTGAGATTGTAGGTGCCAGAAGTTGGCTTATCTAGAAGTCCGATGATGTTTAAGAGGGTGGTTTTGCCGCAACCGGATGGCCCCATGATCATAATGAACTCGCCGCGTTTGACGGTGAGATCAAAATTGCGTAGGGCGAGTGTTTCGGCGTCGCCAAACCCGTAGCTCTTCGAGACGGATTTGAGCTCGATAATAATTTCGTTGTCTTTGTTAGGCATTTTCTCGCAATTCGCAGTTAATTTAATAAAACTTAATTTATATTATAGACGGAAATGCGATTTTTTTGGCAGGTTTTTAGGAAAGGGAAAATCCCCTCCGAAGAGGGGATTCAAAGAAAGCTCGCAAATACTCAGGCAATAGCCAATTTTGCAACAAACTCAGTGCAGACTTTGTAGCTTGTGCTGTCCGCGGATTCGCGGAGCGCGTTCTGGAACTTGGCGACATAATCGCCGCCGAAAAGTTCGAAGAAGTTGTCTGTGTTCACATAGGCGATAATAGACGATTCGTCCAGCTTATCAGCCAGATAGCTGGGGTTGTCGTAGATGAGACCGGCGAAGATATCGATTGCGATACCGGGAAATTCGGACTCTTTGAGCCGATCGAGGGTATTCTTGGTCGGCGCGCGACCACCCTCTGCAAGAACAAAGACTTTTTTATTCACTCTCAATCATCCTTTCTCAGTAATAGTGGTTGGTGGATAATGCGGGGGGAAAGGGGCGCATCCGCGCCCCGGGGAAATCAAGCGAGGATAACACCGTAGTGCTCCGGTCTGTCCATAACGTCAAGCGCAATGTCCATGGCATAATCGCCAAGTCCATTTGCGAAGAGCTGCTTCAGTCCAGATACGATGTTAGCCATCCAGCCTCCGAGAATACTGTTGTCGTCTTCCTCGACGCAGATGACCATAACCGGCTCTGCGAAGACGTTGAGCTTGTGCGCGCTCTTATCGAAATGACCGTTGGAATAACGGATTCCGACAGAAACGCGATGCCCGGTGGTGGGCAGCTCAAACGTCTTATCCAGCCAAACGATCTTGCCGCCCTTGCAGGCGTTAGTCGTAAGGTCAAAGCGGATTCTGTAGAGGAAGAAGTCAGTTCCCTCGAGGGTGTCCTCGGCGTCGCTTGCGCGAACGAGATTTTCGCCATAGTGTGCGCGAAGCGCAACGATAGCCTCGTCCTCGAATTCTGCGCCGATGCGGGTCTTGCGGTAGAAGCCGCCGCCGTAGTAATGATTGTTGCTCATGGCGATTCCTCCTTTTGAGCATGTTCGTGTGGTTACGAACTGGCAAGATGAGAAAAGAACCAATAAAGCCAAATGAGAATTGCTAAGCTTTAAGGTTCTTGACGCTTGGTAGCATCATATGTCTATTTTATCATAAAAAACGAAAAAAGTCAAGTATTATGATATGATTTTTGGGTGGTTGGAAAAAATGAGCTTTTATGATAAGATTGAAGGAGCTGGAGAGGTGTCCGAGTGGTTGAAGGAGCACGCTTGGAAAGCGTGTAGGGTCGCAAGGCTCTCGCAGGTTCGAATCCTGTTCTCTCCGCCAGTTCATAAAAAACAACCCTTGTGGGTTGTATTTTTATTGCAATTCGATGTATCGAGAGAGCCAATCGCGAAGGCCGTCGGCGCTCTTATAGGCGGGGAGATCGGCATCCGATTCGGCGTCGAGCCAGGCAACTAATTCGCCGTCGCGATAGATGGCGGCAGTCGGCAGGTATTTGATAGTTTCCGAGAGTGAAGTTTGTTTAAATTCTTCTTCGGTCATGCCGTAAATGACAAGATTGTCGGTAGAGGTGAGTGTCTGAGTAGTGGTATGCAGGGGAGCTTCGGCTGGGCAAATGAGCATATGCGCCATGACGATGAAGGATTTTTTGTCGGCGACAAGTTGGTTAAAATCGGCGGCGGCAATATCGCGGAGCTCGCCGGCGCGGTAATACTCATCATCGAGGCGGAATTTAGTAGATTCGCTAACGGGATCTTCGATATAAGTGGTAATAGGCGGGTGGTTTTGGCAATAATAAATCGAAAAGAGAAGGCCGAAGGCGCAAACGAAGAGAGCGATACGATTGAGATGTTTGTGTGAAAATTCGGCAGGCTCTTTGATAGCTTTTGGGGTTCGTTTTTTCATAGTTACGGTTAAATTATATCGCACAAATAATGCGCTCATGTTAAAATATAAACATAAATACTTCTGGTGAGGAGAAAAATGGATTCAGGAAATGATAATGAGCCGATTCAGATGAATACTACTGAAGGCGGTTTGAATGGTGACGGCTACGGTGGCCCGAACATCTCTTATGAGAAATTCGGCGAACCGGAAAAGCCAAAAGAAGATGATAAAGTATCGATTAGCGTCGTGAACGGCAATGGTGTCGTGAGTGGTCGCAAGATGGTCGACGGCGTTTGGCAGAAGCTGGCGATTTTTGCAATTATTATTACGATTGGTTGTATTGCTGGCTCGGTCTATTCGTTTATTGCGCAGCGTGATTTGAATCGCAAGGTGGCGGAATTGTCGCAGACAAGCAGCACGGCGAAGGGTCAATTGGCTGGCATTTTTGCGGCTTTGGGTGCTTCGGATGCAACGGAAGCTGTCGAGAGGGTTACGAATATTGATATATTGACTGGCGACGATTGGCGTGAGCTTAATAAGTTGATTGGCGAAAAGACGATTGATTATTCGAAAAATAGCACGAATTTCGTGCGCCGTAATGGTCAATACATCGTGGCGAGCTTCAATTTGAAAGATGGTAATTCTTCGCAGCGGGTGGTTTTCTATTCCGATTCGGCGACTGGCGAATGGAAAAAAGCGGCGTTTGACGCGAGCAAAGATAAGCACTGTGAAAAATCTTCGGATGAAGAGTTGCGCGCAATCCGTAATGTGATAGTTTGCGACGCGAAAGACGAAGAATTAGAGGATAAATAATGCTTGGCGGCTTGGTCGGGCTAATCGTAGCGGCTGAAGTTGCGCGTACTGATATGGAGGCGCAGCAGAAAGTCGATAGTTATTATGTAACGGTTAGCAAGGCTGAGCCGCAATTTGTTGTTACTTATGATGTGAGTTCGCGCGGTACGGTTCGAGGCGATATGGACGAGTTTCGTCGAATCGTGGCGGAAACTTTGAATGATGAGCGTGGTTGGGTGCGGGCCGGCGTGAAGTTTGAAGAAGTCAAAAGTGGCGGGCGAATGCACGTGATATTGGCGGAGCCAAAGGAAGTGAAGGCGGCGTCGCCGACGATTTGCTCGGATAAGCTGAGCTGTTCGGTTGGTAGTTTAGTCTTGCTGAATGATGATCGCTGGATGGGTGGTTCGGATAGTTACAATGAGATTGGCGTGAGCTTGGAAAGATATCGCTTGATGGTTTTGAATCATGAAGTGGGGCATTTCTTGGGACATGGGCATATTCAGAGTTGCGAAACTGAACAAGGCATGGCGCCGGTGATGCTGCAACAGTCGACTGGTCTGCATGGATGCGAGCCGAATTCGTGGCCGCTTCCGAGTGAATTGTGGGTGAAAGGTTTGTAATGGAAATACGAAAGCGGAAGAGTAAGAAGGGAATCTTGATTGGCGTCGTCGTAATAATATTGTTGTTGGCAGCAGGGGCTGGTTTTGTGGCATATAATTATTCGCTTTCGAAAAAGAAGACTGCGGAAGTGGCGGATAATCTGTCGGCTGGTGAGAGTTCTGTGAAGTGGCTTTGTGGTGTATCGTGGGATTCGTTGGAAGATTTTAATGAGTTGGATGCGGAGAATTTGTCCAAACAATGGACGAACCAGATTTTAGAGGGTGCTCCTATTGAGGGTCAGGATCCGATAATTGATTTTACACCGGCGGATGTGCGGGCGAAGATTGATAGTGCGCGACAAACGAGAAAGCATCTGCTCGATAGCGCAGGCGATTTGGCATTGTTGGCGAAAATTGCGAAACATGCGAAGTTGTCGGAGAGTTCGTTGGCTGAGTATGGAGAATTGGCGACGAATGGCGGTACGGAATTCTTGCGGCAATTTGGCAATGATATGCTTGATTATGCGAAAAAAGCGCAAGAGTTTCAGGATAAATACGCCGATTTTACAGGGGTTGAAGAGCTGAAGATGCAGGAAGACTATGGAGTACTGCAGAATTATGGCGTAGAATTAACTGAGAAATATAAAGAGGTCAACTTTAAGGATATTACGGGAGTTTCGTGCGAAGAGATTGACCAGATGTATGAAGATGCGCGATCGGTGCGGGATTGGGCGAAATAATTATTTTTTATGAAGAGATTGATAATTGTCTATAATCCCAAGAGTTCGCACTATCGACGAATTAGTCGAGATGTGATTGAGGTTTTGCGTAAGCAGAAGGGGTGGGTGCTGGCGAAATATGAGGTCGAGCAGATTGATGTGAATGAGAACGCGGCAAAGTTGGCGGCGATGATTCAAGACGGCGATTTGGTGATTGCGGCGGGTGGCGATGGTACGGCGTCGGCGGCTTTGAATGGCGTGATGATGACGAAGGCGAAAAATGTGCGTTTTTCGACGTTGGGTTTTGGGAATTTTAACGACACAGCGCGGACGTTTGGCGAGCCGAAATTGGAAGAGATTCTGAACGGGGAGGCGAGCGAAGTTTGGCCGTTGGAATGTTTGATAAATGGGAAACATTGGCGCTATGGTATGTGCTACTTTACGGCTGGTATGTTTGCTGAAGCTTGCCCAGTGTTTGACCATCCGAAGACGCGACATGCGTTGCGGCGCGGAAATAAGAGGGTGACGTTTAGTATTGGCGTGTTGGCGCGTTGGTGGCTGAAATGCCATAAGGATAAATTTTTGCCGGAAGAGTTTGGGCTCGGTGATTCGTCGAGAGAATTTGTGCGATGCGTCGATATGTCGGATTATCTTGCTGTGAATGGTTTGACGGTGGCGCGGATTATGCGTGGCGGCAAATGGTATTTGGATTCGAAGAATTTTTTGAGCGAAACGGCGCAGCTGACGAAGTTTTGGAAGTTGGCAAAGTTTATGCTGGCGAGTGTGTTTAAGCGCGTGCCTGGTTCGGAAAGCGACTATGATTGTTTGGCGTTTAAGAAGCCGGCAAAGATAATGGTGCAGGCGGAGGGGGAATATGTGCGAATGGAGAACGTGCGGACTTTGGAGGTGCGCAAGTCGGCGAAGCCGCTATTGGCCGTGATGAAGAAGAGCTGATGCTCGCGAATCTCGACCTTGGTCGAGGTTTTTTGATGGGGATTGCGGTGGGGATTTTGGGCGAAACTTGCAAGCGGAGTTTTTGCTTGTTAAATGCGTAAGTTTTGTTTACGTAAACCGAAAATTTACGCGAGTTTATTTTAATGGTTTAGATTGGGTAAACTGAAAGTTTACGCTAAACGCGAGGAGTGTATTAGTATTAATTTGAGTAAAGGAATAGTTTACGCGACTTTCGGATATAGAAAGAGTGGAAGTAAAGTTTGTGTTTACGTAAAGCGATTTGTGTATTTTTGTGGACGGATATGGTGGGTGCGGGATGAAGGGACGCTAGTTTGATGTATTGGCGAAATATGGTATAATATTTTTAATGAAAAATGAGCAGAAACCAGTCGTCGGTCGGGCTGAATACAAATTAGATAGTGCGCTAAAAGCTTTTGGCGCGACTAATGATTTACGAGGGAAAACGGTCCTAGACATTGGTTCTTCGACGGGCGGTTTTACGGAATGCGCTCTACGCTGCGGCGCGACGAAAGTGATCGCTGTAGAGAAAGGCTCGCGCCAAATGAAGGCGCCATTGCGCTTCGACGAGCGAGTGGAGCTGCACGAAAAAACAGATATTTTCGGGTTTGAGCTAGATAATGCGCCGGACGTGATTGTGGCAGATGTGAGTTTTGTGAGTTTGGCGAAAGTGCTGGCTTATGCGCAGGAATGTTTGGCGAGTAAGGAAACAGAATATTTCGTGATGCTAAAGCCGCAGTTTGAGGCGGCGCCATGGCAGTTAAAAAACGGAGTGGTCAAGAACAGTAAGATGCGACGCGAGATTATTGCGCGATTTGAGCAGTGGTTGAAAAGTCGGGGCTTTGTCGTAAAGGCGAAACGCGACAATGAATTGGCGGGACGGTTCGGAAACGTCGAACGTTTTTATTGGTTGAAAAGCACAAAATAAACCCGCCAAGATGGCGGGTGTTGGCTTAGGTCTTTTTGGGGCTTGAGCCGTGGTGTTTGCGAAAATCGAGATTCGTGTACTGCTGATAAACGAATTGATAGCCGTCGTAAAAGTGAATGCTACTAGTGCGACCGATGATCCAGTTCGCCCGTTCTTCGAGATTCGGGAAGAATTCCGAGGTCGGGCTTTTGGGTAGTTCTTGATTAACTATGGTCAGAATGGCGGCGGAACATTGATCGATAAGTTCTGCGAATAAGGTAGCGCCACCGATGAGAAAGACATCGTTGGGCTCGTAGTCGCGTAAGCAATACCTGAGCTCATTGACTGAAGAAACGATGATGGCGCCAGGAGCGTCCAGATTGCGGTTGTGCGACAGGATGATGTTGGTGCGGTGCGGGAGGATGTGCTTGTTAGGAAGGGTTTGCAGCGTATGACTTCCGTAGATGACGACTTTATCCTTCGTGAGTTCACGAAATCGTTCGCGGTCTTGGTCGATTTTGAAAGCGGGATGATGGTTGGAGCCGATGATCCGATTGGCAGACATGATCGCTAGTGCAATCATAGGAATGCCTCCTTTCTGATGGGATTTTCGCGGATGGGATGTGCGTGGCGCAAGGTGGCCATTGCTATATTATAACATATTTTGCGGTGTTTGTAAAAAATATCCCCCGGAGTGAAGAGGGGATATTTTTCTTGCGGGGGATTATTAATTAGGAGCGTTTGTCGCCTTGCAGGGCGAGAACTTTTTTGCCGATGGCTTTGTGGGCTGCTGCGACAGCAGTGTTTTCGAGTTGCTGTTCTGGCTCGAATGAGTTTGGAATATCGGCGGAAGATTCTTCGAGCTCGCGAGTACTGATTGCTTCGGTCTCGTTTTTGACCTGTGGTCTTTCAAATTGTCTCATTTTTGGTTTCCTGTTTGTGTTTGATTAAGTATACGTATATTATAGCAAACTGTAAGCGTTTTGTCAATAGGCTTATGGTTATTTACGGATGACGGAAATATGTTATAACTTTTGCACTCCTGTGGAAAAGTCTTGGTGGGAAAAGTAGAAAGGTATGTTCGGTTTTTAAGCTTTTGTTCGGTTTTAATCTGTTGCAAGAGTAGGGTGAAATAGTGGTAAAATAGACATATGGCAGAGGAGGTTCAATTAAAACCGAGTGATTATGTGCATTTGCACAATCATACACACTATTCGTTGCTTGACGGTTTGACGAAAATCGACGAGTTGGTGGATTTTGTGAAGGAAAAGGGCATGGAGGCTGTGGCCGTAACGGACCACGGCACGATGTCTGGTTTAATTGAGCTCTACAAAACTTGTGATGGAGCGGGCATTAAGCCGATTCTTGGCCTGGAGGCTTATGTGGCGGCGCGCAAGATGGAGGATCGCGATCCGGCCTATGATAAGGTGCGTTATCACATTACCTTGCTGGCGATGAATGATAAGGGCTTTGAGAACCTTTGTCGCTTGCAGACGGAAGCGGAAATCAACGGCAAGTATTACAAGCCGCGTATCGACCACCGCATCATGGAGGAGTATTCTGAAGGCATTATCTGCTTGTCGGGCTGTGCGGGTTCGGAGATTTCCGATGCGATTCGCAATGGCGACGATGAGCGAGCGGAAAAGTTGATTGAGTGGTATCACGGCGTGTATGGCGATCGCTTTTATCTGGAGCTGCAGGACCATGGACATCCAGAATCTCCGACGCATTGGGATGTGCAGACCAAGATTAATAACTGGTTGATGGATTACTCGAAAAAGTCGGGTTTGCCATGCGTTGTTACTTGCGATGCGCATTATTTGAAGGTAGAGGACGAAGCGGCGCACGAGGTTTTGCTCTGTATTGGTACGGGTAGCAAGATTTCGGATAAGAACCGTATGTCCTTGAGTGATTTCCAGCTGAATGTGATTCCGCCGGAAGAATTGATTCCGCGTTGGCAAAAGACTTGCCCAGAGGCGGTTTTAAATACGAAGCGGATTGCGGATCGTTGTAATGTGACAATTCAACTCGGGCGCATTTTGATTCCGAAATATCCAACACCAAACGGTGAGACGGAGAAGGAATACCTCGACCACATGGTCTTCCATGGTTTGGCGGGTCGCTATAAGATTGCTTCGGATGAAGAAATCGAGAAGATGACGAACGAGGAGATTCGCGAGAAGCTGCCAAAAGAGGTGATTGAGCGCATCGATTATGAGTTGTCGGTCGTGGAGAAGATGGGCTACAACGGTTACTTCTTGATTGTGCAGGACTTCATTAACTGGGGTAAAAAACAGGGTATTATTTACGGGCCGGGTCGTGGTTCGGCGGCCGGTGCGTTGTTGGCGTACGCAATTCATATTACAGACGTGAATCCACTTGATTACGATTTGCTCTTTGAGCGTTTCTTGAATCCAGACCGTATTTCGATGCCGGATATCGATACGGATATTCAGGATAACCGTCGCGATGAGGTGATTGAGTATTGTACGCGCAAGTACGGTAAAGGTCGCGTGGGCAACATTGTGACCTTTGGTAAAATGATGGCGAAGAACGCTGTGCGCGACGTGGCGCGTGTGCTAGAGGTGCCTTATGCGGATGCTGACCGCTTGGCGAAGTTGGTGCCAGATCCAGTGATGGGTCACCATGTGAAGTTGAAGGACGCGATTGTTAATGATCCGGAGCTAAAGAAAGAATACGAAACGAACCCGACTTCGAAAGAGGTGATTGATTTTGCAATGCGTCTAGAGGGCACGATTCGCGGACATGGTGTGCACGCGTGTGGCGTGGTGATTGCGCCAGATGATTTGGTGAAGTTCTTGCCGATGGAAGTTTCGGCAAAGGGGCCGTTAACGACGCAGTATCCTGGTCCGACGGTCGAGGAGCTCGGTTTGCTTAAGATGGACTTTTTGGGTCTATCTAACCTTTCGGTGATTCAGCAGGCATTGCGTATAATCAAGAAGGTGTACAAAAAGACTATCGTGATGAACGATTTGCCGACTGATGATCCGGAAGTCTACAAGTTGTTCCAGCGTGGCGATACGACAGGCGTGTTCCAGTTTGAATCTGGTGGTATGAAGAAGTATTTGCGTGAGCTCAAGCCGACTGAGTTCGCGGATTTGATTGCGATGAACGCGCTTTATCGCCCGGGCCCGATGCAGTTTATCCCGAGCTTTATTCGCCGTCGTCATGGCGAGGAGCCGGTGACCTATTTGCATCCTGGTCTTGAAAATTCCTTGAAGAGTACCTATGGTATTTTGATTTACCAGGAGCAGTTCATGCAGGCGTCCAAGGAATGGTGTGGCTTTACGGGCGGTCAGGCGGATACGCTACGTAAGGCGGTCGGTAAGAAGAAAATCGATCTCATGAACAAGGTGAAGCCGCAGTTTATTGAGGGTGCGGTGAAGATTGGTGGTGCGACCGAGGAAATTGCAAATACGTTCTGGGATCAGCTACTAGAATTCGCGAACTACTGTTTTAACAAATCGCACGCGGCTTGCTATGCATTGGTGGCGTATTGGACGGCTTGGTTGAAGACGCATTATCCAGATGCTTACATGGCTGCCTTGATGACCTCGGATATGCGCTGGACGGAGCGTTTGACGATTGAAATGACCGAATGTAAGCGTATGGGTATGAAGGTACTTGGTCCGGATATCAATGAATCGTACGCAGATTTCGGTATTGTGGGGCAGACGAAGACGATTCGCTTTGGTTTGGCGGCGATTAAGGGTATGGGCAAGGCGTTGGCCGAAGATGTGATTGATGAGCGCGATAAGGGCGGTAAGTTTAAATCGCTGTTTGATTTTGCGAAGCGCGTGCCGGCGACAAAGTTCAACAAGAAGAGCTGGGAGTCTTCGATTAAGTGTGGCGTATTCGATTCATTTGGCTATACGCGTTCGGATTTGCTTTACAATCTTGAATCGATTCAGGCTTATGCAAACAAATGTCAGAAAGATCAGGCGAGTGGCCAGACGGATTTGTTTGGTATGATGGGGGCGGCCGCGGAAATTCCGGAGCCGGAGATTAAGCCGGCACCAACGCAGTATACCGATAAGGAACAGCTGCTTTGGGAGCGCGAATTGATGGGTTTGTATATTTCGGCGCATCCGCTAGATAAATATGATAAATATTTTGAAGAGCAGACGATGCCGATTTCGGAGATTAAGC
>CAMMYO010000022.1 GCA_946527885.1 uncultured Candidatus Saccharibacteria bacterium | reverse complement strand
GTAAGTGGCGCTCCGACCTGGGATGAAGCGCGCGTCTATCAGCGCTATATTCAGGATGAAGCTATCAAGGCGGACATGGGTATTGGCGAATCCACGGTTGAAGAGTATCACGCTCGTCTCAATGAAAGGCTCGATAATTCCTATCTCGGCATTATGTCTCGCTATACTGGCATGCGCAAGGATTATATCATGGCTGTCCTGGACGGTATGGAAATCTTGGACTGGATTGCTCAATACGAGCCAGCTGAGTTTGCGCCGACTCCGGTAGAGCACGTCGACGAGCCAGATCATCAATTCGAAGAAGACAAATTCGACTCCACGACTTATGTCGCTTACTTCAATCAGACGTTCTTCGAAGACCGCCGTCAACGCAATTACGCCGCTTAAACAAATCCGACCACCACTGGTCGGATTTTACTTGAGCGCATTTTGATGATATAATAACACTTATCTTATGGATTTCTGGAAACAATTTAAGCCTGGTTTTACGATTCTTGCGCCGATGGAAGGCGTAACGGATATTGCTTTTCGCCAGGTTGTCGCCAAAGCGGCGCGTCCAGATATTTTCTACACCGAATTCACGAATGTAAATAGTTATTCTAGTGAAAAGGGTCGCCCGAACGCTCTAAAGCGTCTCGAATTTTTGCCAGAAGAGCAGCCGATTGTTGCACAAATTTGGGGCACGAAGCCGGAAATGTTTGCCGAAACCGCTGCCGCTGTGCGCGATCTTGGCTATCAAGCGGTAGATATCAACATGGGTTGCCCAGAACGTCACGTAGTTGCGACTGGCGGTGGTTCCGGTCTAATTCGTACGCCAGAGCTAGCCAAAGAAATCATCCGCGCAACCAAAACAGCCGGCATTGCGACATCGGTCAAAACTCGCCTCGGCTATTCAAAAGTCGACGAGTGGCGTGCTTGGCTGACAAATATTCTTGAAGAGCATCCAGATGCTTTGACAGTCCATCTCCGCACGAAGAAGGAAATGTCCAAAGTTGCGGCACATTACGAACTTGTTCCGGATATCGTTTCACTCAAAAACGAGCTTTCTCCCGACACCAAGCTAATCATTAATGGTGATATTTTGTCGCTGGCTGAAGGTGAAAAATTTATCGCAATGGGCGTCGATGGTCTCATGCTTGGCCGCGCTGTCTTTCAAAACCCGTTTTGCTTTGAAAAATCTCCGCGCGCTCACACTCGCGAAGAACTCGTTGAGCTAATGCGCTACCATATCAAGCTCTATAATTTTTATGGTCTTGCGCCTTACGATCCGCTCAAGCGTTTCTTCAAAATCTACATCAATAATTTTCCAGGCGCCGCCGAGATTCGCGACCAGCTCATGCAGACTCGCGACTCTGTTTCCGCGCTCGCCGTTCTCGACAAGATGGAAAATCCCGACCAGTTATGAAAGGTAAAAAACGACCAGCCATTATTCTAGTCCACGGTTTGCGCGGCGATCATCATGGTTTGCTTGCAATTGCGCGCCTGCTCGAATCGAAGCAATATCATGTTTTGACGCCGGATTTGCCAGGCTACGGCAAACGACCGGCGCTTCAGCCGCAGAATCTCGATTCGTATGCCGATTGGCTTGCCGGTTACATTAAATCGCAAAAACTCGACCGCCCGATCGTTATCGGTCATTCGATGGGCTCTATCGTGGTGTCGCATTTTGTTGTTAAATACCCGGATCTATGCGACGACCGCGCAATCTATTTGGCGCCAATATTCCGCACGTGGCATGGTCAAATTCGTAGCAATCACTGCAATTTCTTGATGAATCTCGGCCTACATCTTTTGCCGAAACGCGCGCGTTTTAAATTCTTGAAAAGTAACTTCATTTCGCTTTGTGTCTCTCGTTTTCTGACTTATGATCGTTCGCAGCGCGAGTATATTGACGACCAACACCTGCGTTATTCGGGTCACTTTACGTCGGCAAAAACGCTCATGACGGATATAAAAATTTCCATGCGCAATCAAACCATTCTCTCTCCGAGCAAGAAGACGCTCATTTGTATTGGCGAATTCGATAAACTCACATCGAATCAGTATGCAGCCAAACTAGCGCGCGAAAACAAGGCGACCTTCGTCGAAATTGCCGAAACTGGTCATCTTGTAAACTACGAAAATCCAAAAGCAATCGTTCGCTCGATTTGCCAATTTCTTGAGGCTTAATTCTCGGCGCGTTTCTCGAGCACCGATGTATAGATTTCTTCAAAACGCGTCAAAGTGTAATTGATGTCGTGCTTCTGAATCATTTCGGCGGAGTTTTTTGACATCTCTTCGCGCAGCGCATCGTCGCTCAAAATCTTTACTAGTTTACGTGCGACCGCATCGACGTCGTCCGCCTCGCAAACGTAGCCGTTTTTGCCATTCTTTACCAACTCAGGAATTGCGCCTGCTGCCACCGCCACCGCTGGCAATCCAGAAGCCATCGCTTCCATCAGGACAATACTCTGCGTTTCGGTCTTCGAAGTAATTGAAAATACGTCACCTGTTCGGTATAGCTCTGGCAAATCGTCGCCAACCACGCGTCCTAAGAAATGCGTCCGCTCGGCAATTCCTAAATCTTTCGCCATTTCTTCGAGGTGATTGCGTGCCGTACCGTCACCAACGATTACTAAATCCGCGTCGTCGCATTTTTTCGCCACGCGCGCAAAGGCCTCGACGAGCACATTTAGGCTTTTCTCTGGATCGACGCGTCCGACATAAAGCACGATTTTACGATCGGTCGGCACTTTGTAACGCTTGTAAATTTCAGCCTTAGCTTTCTTTGGCGCAAATCGCGATAAATCAATGCCGTTGCTGAGCGCCTCGACTGGTACGCGAAAATGTCGTCGATTTTTTGGTAGCAAATCCGACACTGCTTGTTCAGTTGGCATAGTTGCATACTCGCTTCTGCGCAAAAAACTCAAAAAATACGCATTCATTGCCTTATTAATTGGCTTCTTTGCCAACTGCGGCAAGCGTACTTGCTGTGTTAAGTTATCTGGATACGCGTGGTCGGTTGCTACTAGTGGAATTTTGCGAATTCTTGCGTAGCGATAAACCGACAGCGCGACCGGCCCAGGTGTCTGATCATGAATAATGTCCGGCTTAAAGTCGTCCAGTACACGTTTAATTTCGAAGTAGGGCATAAAGCTCACGTGCAAACCATTCCGGTAAACCAACTGCGGCAAACGCATGCCCAAAATGTCTTTTGCCTCCGGTACATCATTGATTTGGTCCGGATACAGATGCATTTTGTTGGAAGTGAGGCGCGCGATTTTGAATCCATATTCTTCGTCGGTCTCGATTGAGAAGTTGCCCGTAATGCTCGGCGCCAAAACTAGCACCTCGTGACCGCGCTGCTGAAGACCGGCCGCCAGGTTACGCGAAAAAACCGCAACCCCGTTAATCATCGGGTAATAGATATCCGTGGAAATTACCACTTTCATGATAAAATTTTACCATATGCCAATCCCAAAAAAACTACATTATGTTTGGCTCGGCAATGCGCCTCTCCCGGAAATCGACGCAAAATACATTGCTGGCTGGGAAAAACTTAATCCGGATTTCGAAATTCGCCGTTGGACAGAAAAAGATATCGACCTTAAAAAATATCCACTAGTCGCCAAGGCGCTCTCTGAAAAACGTTGGGCGCTCGCCGCGGATATTATTCGCATGTATGTGGTCTATAACGAAGGCGGCATATATCTGGACACAGACGTGGAATTGCTTAAACCGCTCGCTGATTTGACAAAATACGAAGCTTTTGGTGCCTGGGAGTCGCAATTTTGGTTCACGACCGCAGCTTTTGGTGCAGCCAAACATTCACCATGGATCAAAAAGATTCTCAAGCGTTATGAGCTTGCCGATCCGAAGCAAAAAATCACCACCGACACTTTTCTCAAAACCGTCCACAGTCCATCGGTTTACGCACAGGATATCTTTGGTCTTGAACTTGACGGGGCAACACGCGAGTATCAGAATGGCAAATTTGCAACTTTTGCTCCCGAATGTTTTTGTCCGAAACACTATATGACTGGTGAGCTCAAAGTTACGGAGAATACTATTGCTATTCACCACTACGCCTCGACTTGGCATACGCCAATCGAGAAACTCAAGAACGATCTATCGCGCACCGGCTATAAACTTCTCGGTCCAAAACAGTACGCCCGCCTCGAGCTCGCCTATCACAAAAAACTCGAGCGCAAAATCCGTCGTGAACTCCCTTAGATTGACAAAAACACTAATCTGTGATATAATATAAGTATATTTTGTCACTCCCGCGCCTTTGGCCGGGGATTTTTCTTTCTCAGATGTGCTAAAATATATCTATGAAAAAAGTCAAAAAACCAGCCGCTGTCGTAAATCGTCGTGCTCGTTACGATTATATTTTGTCGGACAAGCTCGAGACCGGCATGGTTTTGACTGGTCCGCAGGTCCGCCTCATTCGCGACCATCACGCTCAGCTCAAGGGTACTTATGTTACGATTCGCAATCACGAACTCTGGCTCCTTGGTCTTACGCTCGGTAGTGAGACAGAGCAGAGCATTAAACTTCTTGCCACCAAGAAACAGATTGCGCAGCTCGAGCGCAAAAAAGTCGAAGGTTCAACCGTTGTTCCGGTCGAGCTTTTGCCGGGCAAGCGCCACATCAAACTGATTATTGCGATTGGCCAGGGTAAAAAGAAGTACGACAAGCGCGAAACTATCAAAAAGCGCGACCTCGACCGCGGCCGTTATTGACCGCCAACATGTTCTCGGCTTTTTCTCTAAACAACAGGGAAGAGTTATGGTATAATATGCTACTATGAGAACACTAGCTAAAGATCTAAATGTCAAATCCGGAAAAGTTAACCTTTCTGGCTGGGTGAATTCTCGTCGTGATCACGGCGGTCTGATTTTTATCGACCTGCGCGATCATACGGGTGTTATTCAGCTAGTCGTGGACCCAAATACCGAGAATGCATTTAATCTAGCTGAATCTTTACGTGACGAATTCGTGATTTCCGCTACCGGTACTGTTCGCAAGCGTGGCGAAGGTCTCGAAAACCCAAACATTCCAACCGGCGATATCGAGGTCGTTGTCGAAGACATGACTTTGCTCAACCGCTGCGAGCCGCTTCCAGTTTCTACGCACGACGAAGGTCAGGAAACTGGTGAGGAAACTCGTCTCAAGTATCGCTATCTCGATTTGCGCCGCCCAAGCATGCAAAGTCGTTTGCTTCGCCGTTCTGAGTACTATCGCTTCATGCGCGAGTATATGCACGAGCATGAATTTATCGAAGTTACTACACCGATTTTGGCCAACTCTTCTCCAGAAGGTGCTCGCGACTTTATCATTCCGTCTCGCCTCCGCCCGGGTCAGTTCTACGCTTTGCCGCAGGCTCCACAGCAGTTC
Organism: uncultured Candidatus Saccharibacteria bacterium; assembly: GCA_946527885.1. Taxonomy (GTDB): domain Bacteria; phylum Patescibacteriota; class Saccharimonadia; order Saccharimonadales; family Saccharimonadaceae; genus UBA2834. Next base: position 10,818 of record CAMMYO010000022.1, on the reverse strand, counting down.
AAGCAGCTTTTGATGGTTGGCGGTATTCCGCGCTACTATCAGATTGCGCCATGCTTCCGCGATGAGGATCCGCGCGCTGACCGTCTTTATGGCGAGTTCTACCAGCTCGACTGCGAAATGTCTTTCGTAGATGATGGCGAAACCGTTCGCCAAGAAATGGAGCCACTCATCAAGAGTCTCGTTACTGAGTTTGCTGGCAAGAAACTTCTCACCGAAGATATTCCGCGCATCCCGTTCCAGGAATCTATGGAAAAATACGGTGTCGATAAGCCAGATTTGCGCTACGGCATGGAACTCATCGATCTCACTGAAGATCTTAAAAACACCGAATTCTCCGTCTTCGCCAAGGCGCAATGCGTTAAGGCTATTTGCGTAAAGGGCGGCGCTGATCTTTCTCGCTCGCAAATTGACGGCTTTACCGAGCAGGCTCGCAAGCTTGGTGCTGGCGGCCTCGCTTACCTTACCTACACTAAAGATGGCATCAAGTCTCCAATCGCTAAGTTCTTGAGTGAAGCAGAGCTCGATGCAATCACGAAGAAAACTGGCGCCGAAGCCGGCGATGCAGTCTTCTTTGGTGCGGACAAACGCGACAAGGTTAACAAGGTGCTTGGCCAACTTCGTATTGCTTTTGCTGACCACTTCAACCTCAAAGATCCGAACGTCGTCGCGCTTTGCTGGATTGTCGACTTCCCATTCTATGAATGGGACGAAGGCGCCCGTAAGCTCGACTTTGGTCACAACCCATTCTCGATGCCAAAAGGCGGCCTCGAAGCTCTCGAAAAGGCCAAAACTACCGAAGAAAAACTTGCCATCGTTGCTGACCAGTACGATATGGTCGCCAACGGCTACGAAATCTGCTCCGGTGCCGTTCGTAACCACAATCCAGAAATCATGTACAAAGTCTTTGGCATTCTCGGCTACGACGAGAAATATGTCGAAGCTCGCTTCGGCGGTATGCTCAATGCCTTCAAGTTCGGCGCTCCGCCACACGCTGGCTGCGCCTACGGTATCGACCGTCTCTTCATGGTGCTCGAAAATATCGACAATATTCGCGAAATTGTCGCCTTCCCAAAGAACGGCTCTGGCGCCGACCTCATGATGGGCGCTCCGTCCGTTGTCGACGACTACCAAATTACCGATTGTCATCTCCAGATTGTCGAAGACGAAGAATAAAAACAGAACACCCGCCCAGTGCGGGTGTTTTTAGTGTAAAATAAGAGTATGGCAAAGAAATTAATCGGCTTTTTTATGGGATTTGCGGCGCTCGCTGCAGGGCTTTTGCTGCCGATTTCCGCTTCTGCGACCGATGCTCAGTATATGCCGGACGATCAGGAGCAAATTCCTGAGAATCCGCAGCCGGAGTATGCCGAAGATATGGTCCTGTCCGACGAGCAACTCGGTATGATTTCTCAAAACTGTCCAAGTATTCAAAACCAGCTCCGTCGCGTTCAGCGCACTGACGCAAAAAGCCGCGTACATCTTGGTGCGCAGTTCGAAGTTATTTCCACGAATCTCATGCTCAATCTCAATCTCCGCCTTGTCAAAAATAACCTAGCTACCGCTGAGCTTGCGGATCAGCAGACTACTTTTTCAAACGAGCGCACACGCTTCAAGAACGACTATATTAACTATTCGCAATCACTAGAACGACTGATCGATACGGACTGCCAAAAGCAGCCAGCGCAGTTTTACGAGCAGCTTACTAAGGTACGTGAAAAGCGTTCCGAGGTCCAGCAGGATGTCTATCGTCTAACCGAGATTATTCGCCAGCATCGCGAGTCAATCGTCACGCTCAAGGAGTCTCTCAAATGATTTTTAAACGCAAGCCAAAAGAGCCAGCAGAAGAGCCCGTGGCGGTTAATGGCGGCCGCAACTTGATGCTGCTAGTCATTATTGCTATCACAATCGCGCTTACCACGACATCTATTAGTCTCGCGATTTACCGCGCAACCGGCGATGTCTATCTGGATCGTTCGCGCCCAGGCTATATCGCGGATGACGAAGTTCATAGTACGGAAGATGATGGCAAGGAGACTTTCGCTAATGAAGGCGCCATCACGACGAAAGAAATTGACGAATATCTCGAAACGCTCGATCTTGCCACAAAGCGCATCGAAAACTCAATTGACGATTTCTCGAGTGCGCCACTTTCGGACGAGACGCTAGATATTATTATCTACGAAGAAAACCCGCAGCCAGACGAAGAAGTTGCGCCAGTCGAATAAAGAGCCGCGAAAGCGACTCTTTTTGTATGCTATAATGAGTTCAGTATTATGGGTGGCGCGAAGCAGAAGAGCAAGTTCCGCAAGGCTCTATCTAAAGTGGTGCATTTCAGTTCTTGGAAGCTGGCCTTGATTTTTGTACTTCTATGTTTCTTCAGCGCGACACTTTTGCGTTTTGACCATATCAAGATGGTCGATTTGCGCCAAGCCGTTCTTGATGCAGATGAAGCAGAGGATGACGAAGCAATCGCGGCGGCTCTCAATGAGCTAAAAACCTTCACGCAGAAACACATCGTTTTTAATCTCCACGATGATAATGGCCGTCAATCAATAATTTACGGTACCGGTCCGTTCTATCTTGAGCATCAGTACATGCGTAAGGCCAAAGAAGAATTGGCGCGTGCCCAAGCGGAAGCCGACAGTAAAATTTCTAACCCGAACGGCAATATCTATCGCAAAGCCGCCGACGTTTGCGATGCGCTCGGCATTAAATACGGCTGGCGCTACCCGGACAAACAATATATTGATTGCTGGATGACCGAGCTAGCAAAATATCCTGCCGTAGACAATCTGGAAGTGAAGGGCGCAAACATTCCGTCCACTGAGCTTTTTCGCTTCGATTTTGCCTCTCCAATTTGGTATCCATGTTTCTCCGGCATCGTAATTTTGCTAACTATAACTGTTTTTATTGTGCTAATTATTCGCTTTTTCGTCTGGCTTTTCCTCAGATTGGCGATTTTCGCACTCGATCACCCTTCAAAAAAGCACTAAGCATAACAATAATCTCTTGTCTACCCCTTGACATGCTTAAACAGGGGTCATAAGATAGAGATAACAACTAATGGAGGAAAGCTAAAAATGGCTTACAAACATACTAACTCAAAGGGTATTACCTACTACTTGCACAAGTCTGAAGTTACCCTTCGCGGCGGCAAGCCACAGACCATCTATTTCTTCACTAAGACTGAAAAGAACGAAAAGGGCACTCCTTGCGACCTTCCAGAAGATCGCGAAGTTAACGAGAATCCACGCAACGGTTTCTTGACTGTTTCTCGCAAGAAATAATATATCTTATCATTACGCAATAGAATGCGCGCTTGTCAAGTATGAGCGCGTATTTTTATGCTAAGATATAGTTATGAAACCGACCAAAAAACAAGCCGCTCTCCTGAAATTTATCGAAAAGTTTACTGAAGAGAATAACTGCTCGCCGACTTACCGCGAAATCCAAGCCGCCCTTAATCTCAAATCTGTTTCGGCCGTAGCGGAGCATATCAATAACTGCGAAAAAGCCGGTTTTCTTGAAAAAGCACCGCACGAAGCTCGCTCATTGCGCGTGATTCGCGTCGAAGAGCACCCGGAAACTAAGGCGCTTCTATGCGAAAAACTTGCCGAGCTCAGGGAATCTCTTGCGAATCTCGACGAGTCTGACCCGAAAGCCGCTCAGCTCAAGGACGACATCTCGACGCTCGAGTCCGCTGCGCACATTCTTCGCGTCAATCTCAAGTAGTGCTTTTGCTAAGTCACCCCTGTTATGGTATAATTATAGCGTGAGAAAAGAACCGGGTTTTTTGTTCAAGGTGTTTTTGGTACTAGGCGACGCACTCTCGATCGTCTTTTCTTTTTCATTCGCTTATTATTTCCGCACCCACATCGATTCGCGCCCATATTTCTTCGATTCTGAGGCGCGCGATTTCGTCATTTCGAACGTCATTTTACTGCCGATTTGGCTAACGCTGCTCTATAGCCTTGGTCTCTACTCGAAAAAGATGGTTGGCCGCCGGCTACTCGAGCTCTGGCGCCTCTTTTTGGCGTCATTTCTTGGTACGATGCTGATTATTACCTACGATTTCTTCGCGAATATTACGGTTTCAGGCACTTCGCTTTTTCCAGTGCGCATTCTGCCTATCTATATCGCTATATTTTGTTTCTTGTCGCTGGTTTTTGTGCGCACGGTTATCTCGAGTGTTTACCATGCGATTTTGCGTCACAACTTTGGTGCTGTCAAAGTTCTCATTGTCGGCAATAGTCACAATACCACCGAGCTTCTGCGGGGCATTACGCTAGATCTCGGTTACAAAGTCGTCGCCGTCGTAGCGCGCAATGAATTCATTCCGAAAGAATGGCGCGGCAAAAAATATGGCAGCATCACCAAGGCCTTCGAACGTCGCCATCCGGACGCAATTATTCATACTGACGACAAAGACATTGAGGTTATCAATAAATTCGCCATCGATCACCACATGCTGTACTACTATTCGCCGTCAACCACTTCTATTATTACGATGAGTCGCAATGTGGACTTTATCGCTGGCGTTCCGGTACTCTTGGTTCAACCAACCCCGCTCATGGGTGCAGCGCGTGTCTATAAACGCACGGCAGATATCGTATTAGGTGGTCTAATCACGCTAGTCGCGCTACCAATTATGCTGATTATTTTTATCCTACAAAAAATCGCTGAGCCTCATGCGCCAGCGCTTTATCGTGATGTTCGTTTAACTCGCCTCAATCGCCGCTTCGATTTGCTTAAATTCCGCACAATGAAGCAGGAGTATTGCGGCATGACGGCCGAAGAAGCCTTCGCCAAGATGGGCAAACCGCCGAAATATGCCGAGCGTTACCGCGCGAACGGCGACTATATCAAGAACGACCCACGCTATACGAAACTTGGCAATTTCTTGCGCCGCTCCTCGCTCGATGAACTCCCGCAATTGTTCAATGTTTTGCGTGGCGATATTTCGCTGATTGGTCCGCGCGCTTTGCAGCCGATCGAGCTCAAAGATTACGGCGATCGTGGTCTTATCTTGTCAGTCAAATCCGGCCTAACCGGTCTCGCGCAAGTCTCTGGTCGTCGCAATATTTCATTCAACGAGCGTCGCGCCCTAGATATTTATTATGTCCAAAACTGGACCATCGCCCTAGATATCCAAATTTTCTTCCGCACAATTATCAGCATTCTTCGCCAAGAAGGCGCCAAATAATTCCAGGCAAAAGAATAGCCCGCAACTTGCGTCGCGGGCTAAAGAGAGATTAATTATAGTAATTCGGCAGACTTCTGCATACCTGCTGGATAGAAACGTTATCGTAAACGAAGAAGTACTCGCCGTTAGTAATGGTGGTTCTGACCCAATTGCCAGATTCGAGCCGATTGCGCACGGATGCTGGATAGCTCGGATACAGATCAACTCCGCCGATCATAATCTTCATGTGGTCGGGGTAAAGAATGATCTCGTCCCCGGCAGCATTTCGATATCCGATAGCGGTATGATCCCAGTAGTGCTGCTCGTCGTGGAAGAAGCCGTAGAACTCCATCCACTTGTCGATGTAATAGCAATCGTTAATCTTATAGTTGATAAAATCGGGATCGTTCCATTCGTCGCCATGGTCCCAAGCATAGTTGTCCTGATCGAAGTCAGGGTTAGTTGTGCTTGAGTCTTCAAACACCGGACCAGTGTAGATGGGCGTTGTTTCCGTAGTAGTTGTCGTCGTTTCACTGGTGGTGGTTGCTGTTGTGGTGGTCGAAGTCGTCGTAGTTGTAGTAGTAGTCGTAGCGCTCGTTGTGGTTGTGGTGGTCGTAGCGCTTGTGGTTGTGGTTGTTGTAGTGGATGCAGTAGTCGGTCTTGTGCTCGTCGTGGTTGTGGTTGTTGTAGTGGATGCGGTAGTCGGTTTTGTGCTTGTCGTGGTCGTGGTGGCCACAGTGGTTGCGCTCGGTGTAGTTGCGCTCGTACCACGTGTTGTAGTGGATGCGGTCTGCGATTCGGTCCGAGCTTCGATGGATGCGACCGTCGTGCGGCTCTGCTGAGACGACTGTCTCGAAGACGCAGCGGTCACGCGGGTTGTAGTGGTCGTTGCAGCCCGAGAGCTTTCCGAGCTCGTAGCGGCCGTGGTCTGTCTTTCCGTTGTGGTAGTAGACTTAGCGGTCGTCGTGCTCTTGGTTGTAGCTTCGGTGGTTTCGGTTTTCTTCTCGGTGGTGGCCTCCGTGGTAGCGGTGGTCGTAACACGAGAAGTGGTCGCAGTGCTGGACGAAGGCGCGTCATCGGCGCAACCGACCAGACACATTGCTGCTGCCATGATCATGATAACGAGAGCGAAATACTTTTTCATTACAGTCACCTCCATGACTATCTATACATATGGGCGGATAAAGCGGATGAAATATATTTAATCACCTTGTTATAATCTCTCTGTTAAGGTGCGAATTACGTGTACCATTATAACAAAAAACAGGCGAAATGTCAAGCACTAGCCTCAAAAATTACCAACTTTCGACAATTTTCCAGGGGAGACCAGCGCATTTTACGCGCGCCGGCAGCCTAGAAAAACTCTCGAAAACTGCGGAATCCTCCAAAGGGATAGTATCTATTTTAGCGCCACTTAGCATCTTTGTAAATAGCTTTTCGAGCTCCTTGATCTCGCTTTTTGACTTTCCAATGATGAGCTCTAGCATCAGGTCGGCCGACGCTTGCGAAACCGCGCAGCCAACCCCATCAAAACGCCCGTCGATAACCTTATCACCGTCGAATTTCAGATAAATTGTCAACTTATCACCGCAACTAGCGCTATTTAATTTCGCGCAGACATCAGCGTCTTCGAGTTTTCCGCGGTATACGGGGTGTGTGTTATGATCTAGCAATAATTCATCGTACATGCATGATGCTCCTCATTTTGCCGAGACATTCGGTAAGGTGCCGGCATTCGGTCTCGGTATTATAAAAACTCAGACTCGCGCGCACGGTCGGTTCGCCAATTGCGAGTTGAGCGCAGTGGTAGCCTGCGCGCACGGCGATATTATTTTCGGATAAGATTTGTGCGATGTCGTGCGGGTGTACGTCGTCGATAGAGAAACTACAAATGGTTGCCGGCGTAAAGTTTGCATGCTCGACAAGATACAAGTGCGGAATATTCTGTAGTGACTGATGTAGTTTGCTGGCAAGCTGTTTTTCGTAAGTGAGCAACTCGTCAAAACCGTTTGCCTGCAAGAAATCGACTGCCGCGGCTAATCCGACTGCACCTGCAACATTTACGGTGCCAGCCTCGAAACGGTCCGGTATCTCGGCTAAAATCTCGCCTGTAATAGATACGTCGTCAACCATCTCGCCACCCCAAAAGGTTGGACGTAATTCTTTGAGGCGGTCACGTTTTCCGCAGATAACGCCAATTCCCATTGGTCCGTAAAGTTTGTGCCCAGAAAAAACCAAAAAATCCGCACCAAGTTCATGAAAATTTAGTTTCTGATGCGCGACCGCCTGCGTGCAGTCCAATACGGTCAGCGCGCCAATTTCTTTCGCTCGCGCAAAAATTGACTCGATGTAATTTTGATTCGCCGCACCCAACACATTGGAGTAGGGCGAAAAAGCAATTATTTTGGCTTTGTCGCTAATCCCGCCGGCATTCTCGAAGTATTTGACCGAGCCTTGTTTGCGCCAAGGCAACAAGTTGCTATGGTGCTCAAATTTTGAAACCGCAATCGAATCGCCGCCCTTCAATGATGCACCGAGACTTAAAGCAAGCATATTTAGCCCGGCCGTTGCGCCGGATGTGAAAATAATTTCATCTGCGTCCGCCCCGATGAAGTCCGCAACTTTCTTGCGCGCCGACTCTAATAACTCCGTTACGCGCACACTAGCGTCATATAAGCCGCGCTTCGGGCTGGCGTTTTCTAAGCGATAAAACTTTTCAATCGCGTCAATGACTTCGGTCGGTTTGTAGGCAGTGGCGGCATTATCTAGGTAGGCGAAATTGTCGTCGATTTGCGAAAACTTCTCTCTAAACATTTAAAAACCTCTCTAAATATTGTAGCGCTTTTTGGCTGCGCATATCTTTTACGACTTGCAAAATCCGCGCATTTGCGATGGTTGTTTTGGCTTGTTTTTCGGATATTCCGCGCGACTCTAAGTAATTCCGCGTATCGTCATCGATATGCCCACAACTCAAGCCATGATTTCCGACCACGTCCGATTCCGCGCAGACGATTTGTGGAATGCAACGGTTTTTAACATTTTCTCCAAGCAAAATCATATCTTCGCGCTCGTTGCCAATGCAATTTTTTGCACCATTTACGAAATCGATTTTTAAAGTCGAATTTTTCTGCGCATTATCGTCGAGGCTGCCGAAAAATACAAAATCACTCTGGGAATTTGAGTCGAGATGTTGCGCGGAATAATTGTAAGAAATCTTATCATTTGTATTAAATTTGCCGGCGCCACGAATTTTAACATTCGAATTTTCGCCTAAAGTAATTTGCAAATCGTTTGCAAATTCGCCGCCAAAACAGATCCATTCTAAATCTACACTTGCGCCGCGCGCCAAGCTCAGTGATAAAGTTGTGCTATCGTGCGAGAAGATGCAAAAATGATTTTTCATGTTCTCGGGCACTTTCAGGACAAGTCGGCTCGGTTTCAAGACTGCGAAAATAAGCTTCTCGGGTTTTGCTAGCGCCAAATTGATATCGTCTCTTACTTCAATCCAGTGCATTACATATTCTCCATCTCAAGCTTGAGCAGATTATTCATCTCGACCGCATACTCGACTGGCAGCTCTTTTGATACAGAAGACGCAAAGCCGCGCACGACCATGCCGCGCGCTTCATGCTCGGAAATGCCGCGGCTCTGCAAATAGTTGAGCGCCGCCTCGCTGATCTTACCAACGTTCGCCTCGTGCGCTATGTCTGCGCTTGCGCAATTAATCTCGAAATTCGGAATCGTATCGGTCTTCGAGCGGTCGTCTAGCATCAGCGACTGGCAATCGGTAAACGACTTGGCATTTTGCGCCTTCGTGGATACTTTCACGAGGCTCCGAAAAGTATTTTCGCCGCCATCTTTTACTAATGATTTCGCGTTAATGAAGGACTTGGTGTCTGGCGCTGAATGCACGACTTTGACACCTGTGTCGAGCATCTGGTCTGCGCTTGCGAAGCTGACGCCCGAGTACTCCATCGTGGCGCCGTCACCCTCCAAAATCGCCATTGGGTAGAGCATCGAGACATGCGATCCGAAAGACCCTGTCACCCATTCCATTTTGCCACCTTCGGCCACAATCGCGCGTTTTGTGTTGAGATTGTACATATTTTTCGACCAGTTTTCGACCGTCGCATAGTTTACATGGGCATTTTTGCGCACGTAAATCTCCACGCAGCCGGCATGTAAATTCGCGACGTTATATTTCGGCGCCGAGCAACCTTCGATGAAATGTAAATCCGCTCCTTCGTCTACGATTATCAGTGTGTGCTCGAACTGACCGGCTCCAGGAGCATTAAAACGAAAATATGATTGCAGTGGAAATTCGACCGTGGTATTTTTCGGCACGTAAACGAACGATCCGCCAGACCAAACTGCGCCGTGCAGGGCGGCAAATTTATGATCTTCGGGTGGCACGAGCTTCATGAAATGTTCGCGCACCATCTCCGCATACTCTCCTTGCAGGGCTTCTTCTAAGCCAAGATAAACCACCCCTTTGTCTGCGACCGCAGCCTTGACATTGTGATAGACTAGCTCGGAGTTAAACTGCGCGCCGACTCCGGCCAATCCACTGCGCTCCGCCTCTGGTATGCCTAGCGCCTCGAAAGTTTCGCGAATCTCGCCCGGCACTTGCTCCCAATCGTCAACCATCGCGCTGCTAGCCTCGACATAACTCTGGATATTGTCGATATTCAAACCGCTCAAGTCGGGTCCCCAGCTTGGCAGTGGTAGTCCATTATAAACATCGAGACAGTGCAGGCGAAAATCAAGCATCCAGCTCGGTTCGTGTTTGCGCTCCGAGATACCGCGCACAATCGCCTCGTTTAGACCGGTGGTCATTTTCTGAAACCGCGCCGTCTAACGCGCTCGATTAATTCCGCGCCGCCCGTATCTGCAATTCGCCCATCTTCCAGCATGATTGCCTGGGTAATTTCGAGCGATTCGAAAATGCGAAAATTATGCGAAATCACGATGAAGCTTGCCGCGGTTTCTTTCTGGTAGTCGGCTAAAATTTGCGAAATCTTCCGCGTCGCGTCAATATCGAGTCCAGAATCAATCTCGTCCAAAATTACTAGTGATGGATTCAAAATGAGCATTTGTAGAATCTCAAGCTTCTTCTTTTCGCCTCCAGAAAAGCCGGCGCTCGTATCGCGTTGTGTGGCTAGGGGATTTAGGTCGAGTTTTTCGGCGGCTTCGGCCAGCAAAATGCGAAAATCTCGCAAACTGATCTTTTGTCCACGCGCCTCTAGTGCCGAACGTAGGATATCGCTAATGCTCAAACCTGGAATTGCTACTGGATCTTGCCAGCTTAGAAACAGGCCTGCTTTTGCTCGCTCGTCACAGGTCAACTTCAATAAATTTTTACGATTAAGGCTCAAAGATTTGGCGGTGCAGTCGTAACCAGAAATCCCAGCCAAGCATCGCGCGACCGTCGATTTGCCAGCGCCATTTGTACCTAAAAGCGCCATTGTCTCGCCTTTTTGCAACGAAAAACTAACCTCGTGCAATATCTCTTTGCTTCCAGCGGCGCAGTGTAAATCCTCGACCTTTAGCATATCTCTATAATAATGAAAAATATCACCTTAGCCAAACACAAGCAAGAAAAACCGCCAGCTTTCACTGGCGGTAGATTTTCTACG
>CAMMYO010000021.1 GCA_946527885.1 uncultured Candidatus Saccharibacteria bacterium | reverse complement strand
AAAAAACCGCCGCATTTCTGCGGCGGCTGCGGGTTAGAATTCGTCAGCGAACAATCCGGGACGGTCGTCGCCGGTGAATTCGAGCTGCGCATCGGGGTCCAGTTCGGCGCCGGAAGCTTGCGCAAACGCATGATAGATAGTCTCCCAGTTGATCAGCTGCTCGAACAATTCAATGCGCACCTTTTCCAGAGCGATCGCGAGATCGCAGGCGCAGTCGCGGACGTGATAGCCGCATTCCTCGTTCAGTCCCTCGCAAATAATCTGCTGGACCATCAAGTCGCAGTCTTCACCGCGGAATATCTCATCGAAACTAATGGCGGCAAGCTTAGCCAGATGCTGCGACGCACGTTGAAACTGAATTGCCATTTCCCGATCCTCGTCTTCGAGATGCGAATCGTTCAAATTGAAATACAGCACTGAGTCTCGATACGCCTTCGCGAGCTGCTGAAAGATGTCTTTTCCGCTGTCGATTTTGAAGAACAAATTCTGAAGCACCTGCGGGCCAACGCGACCATTGTCGATGCCATACAGGGCATCAATCGCCGCATTCAAGTCTCCCAGAGCCTGCGCACGAATCGCCATCATCTCCTCGTCGAGACGTTCCTCGTTCAGGTTCAAGGCGGCGAACAAAGCGTTGAGCTGTTCATCGGAATAGTTTCCAAACATGACGAATCCCCCTTTCTAAATGTGCCTACAAGCGTACGAAAAATATTATAACACTTTTCGACCATTTTGTCGATTGCTCGGGAGATGAGTTACTTGAATTTGATCTGCGCCGACGAAGTTAGCTCGTAATCATCAATGCGATCTTTTTTGATTGCGGTTTCGTTGTATTTTTCAACCAACGCTGGAATCTTATCACGCGCATCATCGCTGACATATAACACGAAATGAAGCAGCCCGTCCGCTTTTACGGTCGCCGTTACTTTCGCCACGAGTTCGTCGATTTTGTTCAGGCTAGCTAAAATCTCTGCCAAATATACATTTTCGCCATTTTCGCCGACGACCACATCATTATCGCGCCCCATCACATAAATCTTTCCGCCCGCAATGCGACCATAGTCGCCCGTAATAAAATAGCCGTCATCCGTAAAAGCAGCGCGCGTTTTCTCTGGGTCACCAATGTAGCCCATGAAGACATTGTCGCCTTTCACGACAATACTGCCGACACCGCGCGCATCCGGATTGCGAATTTGCGCATCAATATTTTCATAAATCACGCCCGTGCTTTCTAGGTCATCTGGGTTCGGATAGTCGACCGCAAAAGAAGATGCCACTTCCGTCAAAGCGTAGGCCTCCAAAATCGGCACGCCGTGGTCCCGGTAAAATGCGCGGAGCTTCTTGTCGAAAACCGCGCCGCCGACATAGAGATACTTAATACGATCACCAAAAGCCTGCGCAATATTTTCGCCGTAGGCGTCATATAGACGTCGATAAATAATCGGCACCGCACAGAAAGCCGTCGGGCGAACTTCGAGCAATTCTTGGCCGATTTTATCCGTATCGCTGCAAAGATACAGCTCTGGTCCGTACATAAAAGAATAAAGGAAGTTATAGATATCGCAATAAGTGTGGCTGAGCGGCAAGAAAACGTAAACTACTTCGATGCCATTATTGCCGAAACCCGTACGATCGTAGAGCGGCTTCCAGCCGGCAAAGATATTGCGTAGCGACAGCATGACGCCCTTTGGCGCCGAAGTTGTGCCGCTAGTGAAAATGATTTTACTACAAGTATCTGGGTCTTTTTCTGCAAAATCGAACAATTGCGTCGAAGCTTGCAGATTTGAGATGATCGATTGCAGCTCAAATGTTTGCAAATTGTCGTTTTTGAGTGCTGCGATTTTTTCGCTCATTTCGGCGCCGTAGAAAATCGCCACCACTTCGCCCTTCTCGACAATGCGCGCCAGCGACTCGACGTCGACGGCCGGATTTACATTTACGCAAGCGCCAACATAGGCCGTAATCGCCAAATCTGCCATCATATATTCGACCGAGTTTTGACCAATGACCATGATATTTTTGCCAGCCAAGCCCTGCTCTAGCATAAAATGCGCCAGCGCGTCCGACTTCTCAATGAACTCAGCGTAGCTAATCGGCTCAAATTGACCATTTCGCTTCGTAAATACAAAATTACGCGCGCCAAATTGCTCGTAGGCATTCTGAATTGCAGATTTTATATTAGTCATCGATTTCTTTCCCCAATAGCACATATTCATAAACATCTTCAATCATATCTTTGGCGTAATCTTGCGTCACTTTGCCGTCTCGCGCCAGCGCGCCAATGCTCGGCTTTTTGCTCTGGTTTAGTTCCTGGATAATACTATAGACCAGCGCGCGGCCAAGCCCGTGATGTTTTTGATCGACGCCGATATACAGCATGATGTATTCTTGCGGCTGCTTACGAATTTTGAGCAGTTTTAGGATATTGAGCGGATGCAAATGGTAAACTTTATTGCCATAGTTTGGTACGCTGATAAAGAATCCCACAATTTCACCATCTTTGTAGCCGAATTTTACCATCGATGGATCAATGATCGATTTATAGCTTTTAAAAATTTCAATAAAATCCGCCTCGGATAAATCTTTATAAATCGGAAAATCGCTATAGAGCTCGGTCAATAGTTTATAGAGCACCTTGATATTCTCATCGAATTCTTCGAGCTTGAGACTGCGGATTTCGTAGCCCTTCTTTTTGAATTCTTGATATTTGCCTTCGTACTCTTTGTTAATATACTCATACTGCGCGGCCTTGTATTGATTCGAAGTGTAGTGCTCACAAATTTTGAAACCATTGTCTCGGAAGAGCTTTAGATAATAATCCTTATTGTAGGGCTCGCCAGTATATGGCGGTTTGTCAAATTTGTTGATTTTGAGACGATACTTGATCCAGAACGAAGCGTCGACTGGACCGACGATTTTCTTGCAATGATGTGTTTTTGCAAAGCGTTGCGCGACGCGAAATGCCTCCTTAGCTGCCGCGGAATTATTTTCGCACTCAAAGAAACCGAAGTAGGCCGTATCGTCTTGCGGATAGCGCGTAATCGCAAAGCGCGCGACCGGTTTTTGACCGTCATAAACGATAAACTTATTTAGTTTGAAATATTTGCAGAGCGGATGCTCGCCCAGCAAAATGCGGCGCATCTCTTTTGGATTCTCCATATTTTCAGTGCGAGCATAAAGCCGCTTCGGCAGCTTCAAAAAATCCCGAATGCGTTTTGACTCAGTCGTAAATTCGATACATTTCATGCGCTTTTCTCCACTTTAATCTCGCCCGTATCGCCGTCGAGTGCCACAAGGTCGCCAGTATGTAAAATTTTTGTCGCATCTTTGACGCCGACTACTGCCGGCACATTTAGCTCGCGCGAAATAATGGCGGTATGTGACAGCAAGGAACCGCGCTCGGAGATTACACCTTTCGCGGTCGATAGCGCAAACACCCAGCCCGGATCGGTCGAGCGCGTAACGAGAACTCTGCCCTGTGCGTTTTGTAAATCTTGGACAGATTCAACTACTAAAACTTTCGCCGTCACCTTGCCGCCCGAGCATGGCGTGCCACGTAACGATTCTTTCGAAAGCTTTTGCTCGTGCGAATTAATTGCGGTTGGAAGTTTATCGAATTCATGCTCGGCAAAGATTAGCTTCGAATAGCCCGGCAGCTGCGCAAAAATTTCATACTCAGCCTTTCGCTTTGCCACGATACTCTTTAGATTGAATGGCTTGCGAATATATTTTTCAACTTCATCGATACGCAAATAGTAAATATCGTTAGCGTGGGCCAGCGCTTTTTCGCGCGCCAATAGCTTGCCAATGTGGCGAAAAATATCACGCACGATGCCAAAAATTCGACTACGATTCAAACGCGAAATCTCGCGATTGCGAATTCCGTTCTCGCAGCGACGCAATTGCGCGCGCACGAGCCGGCTATTTTTGCTAATATCTTTCGTTTCGATATGCATCAAGGAATTATATAGCTGCTCGAGCTTTTTAGGATGCGCACAATAATCATCAATGCGCGCCTGCAGAATTTCCGGATTCGTGCGGAAAGTTTTGCTTTCGAGCTTCAATTCTTCTACATTACGATCGCCGTATTTTTCGACGTATTTCTCAAAGCGCTGCGCGTACTCCTCTTCCGTCAGATTTCCTTTTGCATAAGCTAAGCGCACCATTTCCTGTACCGGCTTCATGCTTTCTAGATTGGAGATGTTCGAGATTAGCGCGTTCGCCCGATTGCCTAGCTGTTTCTTTAGAATTCCGACATTGACAAAAGTATACATGTCGTTGATCAGGGTATAATCCCAGTGCGGAATTAGCTGGTCAGCAACGCGATGGAAAATTTTAATACTCTGTTTGAGGTCGAAGTCGTCAGTAAAATCGCGACGAAATTCACGTTCGACCTGGATGAAGTATTTGTTAAGCCAATCCATATTCTTGGAAATTTTGCGTAACTCGTTCAAGTAATTCTTCGCAACGCGCGTACGGAGACGAAAGTTGGCTTGCGATTGGCGCTCGGTAGTATTTTTGATGCCGAGCATCTCTTCCCACATCGGCGTGATTTTGTTATGGAATGGCAAATAATCGATCAGCGCATACCAGTTACTGATTTTGTAATACATGCGCCCATTACACGAACCGACCATCTGGGTGAAAATATGACTCTGCTTTTTGAGCTCTTTTTCGTTGCGCAGCACACGGCGACATTCGGATTCGAAAGCAGCGCCATAAACCAGCTCAGCAAAAGAAATCGTCAGCGGCAACGAGATGCCCGGGTAACTTTCGACAATATTGCTATTATCTAGCACCAACGGCGCATCAGTTTTGAGTGTCGTGATTGGGCGCGCCTGCAAAATCCAGAGCGATTTACCGACCAACGCAAATTCGATATCGAGATATTTGCCAAGAACCTGCTCGATTTTCGACACTTCGTCAATAATGCGATGCACTAGATAGTCGTCAAGAAATTCATTAGTGCCGTCGAAGTAATAAACATCATCGGTGCGATTATAGAAATAGCTAGTTGTAGCCACTTTTTCGCTAACTACGCCTTCGCCGAGACCAGCACCAACCGTAATGGCGGTTTCATTTAGCAAGCCTTGTGGATTAGCTGTAAAGATAACGCCAGATAGTTCCGATGCGACCATCTTTTGTACTAGGACGTTCATTTCGACCTGCTCTGGCGAGAGTTTCTTTTGTTTAATGTAAGTCAAGACATTCTCGGAAACCAGCGACAGAAAACAGTCGCGGATTCGAGACGACAATTCCTCGCGCGCAACCTGCAAGAAGGTCTTAAATTGGCCCGCAAAGCTATCGCAAGCGCCATCCTCCAAATTTGACGACGAGCGCACCGCATAACGTTCAGACTCGAGGCGAACAACGAAATCTTTCTTGAGATGCGCGCGCAAATACTTCTTTAGCTCAGCACTCGCCTCGGCAGGAGCTTGCTTGATTTGCGCGGTGAAGAATTTCATGAAAGCGGCGCGGTCATCAATTGCGTCGTCAAACTTTACAATCTCAAACTCAGGCACCGCAATGCCATGCTCGCGCAGAGTTCGCAAGTTGTCAATTTTACTGCCGTACATTTAGATTTTTCCAACGATTAGAAATACCACCACGGTCAGAAGCATCGTTGTTTCCTGCAAGTAGGTATAGCGCTCCACCTTGTCGACGAGCTTGAATTCCTTCGGGTTCTTAATAAAGCGTGTAAAGGTCCAGGTCATCCAGCTAGCCAAAATCGCCAATACGGCAACCGAAATCTTGTTCAAGTTCCAGACCAAGACAAAGTTCGTGAGAATGTCAATAATCGTCACTACCATCACGAAGCGAGTCGCCTTCTTGTAGCCGAACAGCTTCGAATAGGTCACATACTCCGTCTCGTCCTTTGGCGCACGGATTTTGCGCGAGACTTCCCAAATCAAGGCTGGGAAGTATAGCGTAAAGAGCGCCATGGTATTAATGAATGATACTGGCTGAATATTGAATTTGATTACCGTAAAAGAAATGATATACAGATTTACGATTGCCTGCACTGGGTTATGCGTAACGAGTGCCAACGGCAAGCACGGCTGAATTTTTGAACGCTGGAAGAACCATTTACTCATCAGGTAACCATAGCCGTAAAGAATGCCAAGGAACAGCAAATTGTTCATAAAAATGATGTTGAGCGCGATCGCGATTGCCTGTGTAATCGTACAAGCGATCATGACATCTTTGATTTTGGTGCGACCACTCGGCAATGGACGCTCCGGGAATAGTTTTTTGTCGGTTTCGTAGTCCTTTAAGTCATCCGCGACGCGCAGCCACATCAAAAAGGCAAAGACCGTAAAAGCACCAACCACTTCTTGAATGCCGAGCTTCGGCGCAATATCCGTCCAGGTTACGCCGTTATTCAGCAAAATTATAAAGTAGATTTCCGCGAATACAATAATGCCAACCCCGATGCGCGGAATAATCGGATAACGTTCTTTAAAGTAGATATATAGCCTTTTTAACATATGCCTCCTATTTTTTCGCCGTAGCTTACTTTTGTTTCGATGTCTTGCGCAGATTGCGTCAGAATGTCTTCGTCGATTCTAATGTTTTCATTTACCAACAGCACAATCGTTGAGCCGCCAAGGTCGAAATATCCTTTTTCTTCACCCTTTCGGAAGCTCGGCGCGGCGCGATTGTTGATTCGGCCAACCAGCATTGCGCCTACTTCTACTTGAATAATGTCACCGAAATGTTTAGTTTTTAGCAGATTAACAACGCGGTCATTTTGCGCAAAGACGCGGTATTTATCCGAAAAAGAACTAACTGTATGCAATCTGCCTTTGATATGTCTTTGCCCGATTAACTCCCCGTCATCGACAAAACAATATCGATGATAGTCATCAACCGCTAAACGAAAAACCAAACAATGGCCATTTTCAAAGCCATCAAAATCCTGGCCGACTAGGTCGCGAATCGAATATTGCGAATGTTTAATTTTGATAATTTGGCGCGAATTGATCGGATAGCACAATAGCTTCGAATCCGCCGGCGAGATTAAGGCGGTTTTTGTCTTCGATATCGTGCGTGTTTCTTGACGCGTGAAAAAATCCGCAAAGCTACGATATTGCGCCGGATCTTCAATCTTCAGATGATGTTTTTCAATGAAAGGCTGAATTTTCTTACGACTAAAACGAGTGCGGTTGTATACTGCATATAAATTTGAGCAAAGATGCCCACTAACAAAACGAAGCAAAATCCGCCCCAAAGGATTACCATACAAAAACTTCAGACCAGCACCACCATATTGCGCCACTTGTGAAACGTTACCAGTTTTTCGGTCGTAAACTTCGGTCATGCTAGCAAAATCACCGTCATCAATACTGCGAGCAAAAAGAAAATAATGTATGTATTCGGCTTTGGCTTTGGCACGCGAAAATCTAGAATATTCAACATGCCAATGATCGCCATCACGCAAACATACATAATCGGCGCTATATCTTCAGGCAAAAAGCGACTAATAAGTGCATAGCTTACCGGCAATATTAATGCTGTAAAAGTGACCGGCAGACCACGATAATAAGAGACCGGCTTGTCGCTATCTGCATGTAAATTGAAGAAAGCTAGCCGCACTACGCCGCACAGCATGAAGAGTGCCAAAATTGCTACTTCGTAAATTTCACGAACGCCCATTGCGAAAGCGATTACGACCGGAAGAGCCACGAAACTAATCACGTCCGCCAACGAATCCAGTTCAACACCGTAACGTTTTTCTTCGACCGTCCGCTTGCATTTGCGCGCGACAAAGCCATCAAGCATGTCACAAACGCCAGCCAGAATTAGAAAAACATGCGCATAATTAAACGCCGACAAAACAAAAGCTGAATACATGCCCGCGCAACTAATCCCGACCGTCGCGTAAGTTAGCCAGGTGCTACGATTCCATTTTCCTACTACCGGCATTATTCCTCCTCTATTTTAATTTCGCCCGTACTACCATCAATCGTAATAGTCTGACCGTCCTTAATCTTTTTCATGGCATCATGACAGTTAACGATCGCCGGGATGCCATACTCGCGCGAAACAATCGCCGCGTGGCACAAAATGCCACCATATTCCGTCACGATACCAGACAGAATCGCAAACTTTGGCGTCCAGCCCGTGTCGGTAAACTTCGTCACTAGAATGTCACCCTCCTGCAAGCGTTCAATCTCGGAAAAATCTTCGATGACACGCGCGGTCGCCTTTACCGTTCCGCTACAAGCGCCAAGGCCGCGTAGTTGAGATTTTGAGCTGGCCGCATGAGCATGGTCGCCCGGCACGATTTCGTTGTCGCTCATATAATTTGCGAATGAATCATAATACTTTTGGTTGCGATCGACGATTTTGCGCAAAGCCCCGGCATCTATCTCGCCGTCAAAATAGTTCCAAAGATCAGCCAGCTTTAGCATCCAAACGTCGGAAGCGCGTTCGAGTACCTTGCCGCGCGCTAGCTTTTCGCCCAAAGCCTTCGTATAAAGATGCACGGCGTAGTAGAAACGCGTCGAAGTGTCGCGGAATTCCTCGCGCCACCAAAGCATCTCGCGCATATGTTTGATTTTACTTTGAACTTTACGGTATTTTCCGGCGCTGGTTTTCTGCTCGATTTTTGCCATGATGTCGCGATACTTGCGCTCATTGCGCTCTTGGTCGCGCTCTGGTCCAAACTCGTCGCCCAGCGTAATCATATTTTTGAGATTTACGATATATGGAGTCGGATCTTCGTAATAACGATCCCAAGACACATCGAGCTCCTTGTCGGAGTGATAGCCGTAATCCGCAATAATTCGACTTAGCTCTGGAAAATCTGCCGGTTTAGCGCGGAAATCTTTGCAAATCTGCTTTTCGTCCGTATCTTGCCAGTATTTGAGCTGTTTTTTGTTCTTGCGAAACTTACGGCTCGCGTCCCACATCGCATAGAACGGACGCAAGTGCGAAATATCTTTAATACCGCCCAGCACCGTCAAATACTCATCACCGCTCATAAATTTCAAGAGACTGTCTTTGTAGAGCGACTGATGAATCGTATTAATAAAAATCTGCCAGAAGTAGCTCGACTCGCTCCAAATATAATCATCCTCGGTTAGTTTGCGCCAGACCTTCTCGAGTTTGTCTTGGTTCTGCTCAAAATTATCAACATAATCGTTATATTTCGCGAGCAAATCGTCACGAAGTTGCTCAGCATTCAGCTCGCGCTCACCCACAATTTTCTTCTGCGCCAAAGCCATACGCAAAAGATGCGCCAAATTACCAAGCGAAGCCTTCGTTACAACACCGTCACCCTCATACTTACCCCTAATACCATACTCACTATCGAATTCGCGCTCGCGATAGCCCACAACTTTACTCATTGCCTCTTTTACGACGCTAAGATTCCAGTAAGGTCGGCCAAAATACATCTCGCCCATCACGTGCTGATCGAGGTATTTGCGATCAAGGATCTTCGAATCAGCAATAAACTTCGGCAAAACATAATCCCAGGTATATTCGTAGAGACTCCACATGAACGGACGACAAACCGTCGCCGAAACGCCGCCATCCTTAAAGTCCGCCGTCGTCCAAGTATCAGTAAAGCCGCCGTAAACAATTTTCGTAATCTTGCGCGCCTGCAAAATAAATAGCTCGCCATCCTTTAGCGCAAACTCGATATCGCACGGAAAACCAAAGCTGCGCTGTATATCCGCAAAAACGTCGCCGATTTTGCGTAGCTGCTTGCGGTCGAGAATATGATTCTTTTTGCTAAACTTAGTTTTATCATTAAACCAACTATAGTGATATTGTTCTGGCGCGTTACGACCCGACACGATATTCTCGCCAATGCCGTCCGCCACCTCGATCAGCATATTCTTGTCGTTGCCCGTCATCGGATCGACCGTAAAGCAAATACCACTATAATCCGCGTCGACCATCTCTTGCACAACAACCGCCATCTTGAGCGAACTAAGCTCGATTTGGTTTTTGCGACAATAAGCCACAATGTTATCGTTATAAGTCGCGCGATAACACTCGACGATTTTGCGCGCCACATTCTTTGGCTCAACGAAGAGAAAGCTCTTGTACTGACCCGCAAACGAAAGGTTACCCAAGTCTTCCTTCGTGCAACTACTGCGCACAGCGTAGCGCTTCTTTGGGTCAAGATTCTGCTCGATCTCAGCCAACACTTCCTTCGGAAACTCCGCCGAGTCGAACTGCGCCAGCGTCTTTTTGCTCAATTTACCCTGCGCGAGATCCTTCTTGAGAAACTTATCGATTCCGTTACTGCGCAAAAAATTATCAAACGAATCGCTATCCAAAACAAAGCCGTTCGGTACATTGAAGCCGGCCCTGCGCATAATTATTAGCGAGTTCGCCTTGTTGCCGAACTTGCTGGACATTATTCTTTTGCCGTCAAAACACTCAATCATAGTCTTCCTTTAAAACATGTTTTTTCTTAAATGCGCGAAATACAGAAGCATATTTATCAGAATATGCGTGGCTGCACCAACCAAAACATAGGCAAAATACAGCCCCAAAGACATCGGATAAAATAGGCAGACGACAAGACAGAGGCCAAAAATCGAGTCCGCCTGATCAAGAAACACAAAGAACGCTCGCCACCAACCTTTAGCAGTCTTACCAGGCTTTATGCCGAGACGGCGTTTTAGGAAACTATTCGGCAGCTCAAACAGCGCATAAGCCAGACCAATCAGCGCACCAACACTGAGATTGAAAAGCGGCGTATTGGCGTGGTTTTGATAGATAAAACTATATTGATTCCAGTTTAGCGCATTAAAAATTAGGCCAAAAATCACCATAGAGAGTGAATTCAGTAGAACGTAACCAACTAAGCCTTTCCAAGTCTTATTGTCGCCAAAAATCCGGCGCTTATCGCAGAAGTTCTTGCCGGCATCAATTGGTTTTTGCAGAGGTTTCAGAATATCAGCCTTGCACCAGGCCATATTCAAAATGCCCGCCAAAATAGCGGAGCCAAGCGTTGCGTACATGCACAACAAAATTCCTCCAACACTCATACTTTAATTATACAAAAATCTCGAACTAAAGGCAGAGATTTAGGCCGAGATTGCGCGTTCCGTTAGGTTGATTTTCTTGGTGTTTTATGATATAATATAGACATTCACCAGAAGTCCTTTAAAACACTCGTTAAAAACCACAGAGAGATTCCGCCCGTCGACCAACCGCAAGGTTAAGGAGATAAGTATGCCCGATAAGTACACATTTCGTTTAGTTCTCGCCAGAATCGCAAGCGTCTTCATTATTATTGCGCTATTCTGCAGATTCTTTACCGAAGCTGCCACCTTCGAGTATTTCAATATCGGCACAGTGCTAGCACTTTCCGTCATATCCATCATTACTGCTGGCGGACTCATGCTTCTGCCAATCGTCATTTTTGGCTCAATCGTATTAATTTACACAGGCGCAATCCGCAAAAGTAACATCACTATAAATCCTGATTCTATCTGTATCGGAATAGCAAGTATAGTCGCCAATCTCATGGCATGGGTCGCAGTACTTTTCCTGTGGAAGTATGCGGGGGTTACTTTTAGTAATCTGGGAAGCCTGCTTGGGCTTGCCGTCGCATTGTCTACGCCGTACGATCTCTGGCAAGCCTATCATAGGCATAAGCCCGCAGTCACCGATGAACCCGACTAAACCTTAGTCTCAACGAGTTAGCGAGTGTTACTTCTATTCGGCAACCATCTTGGGTTGCCTTTTTATTGGCCATTTTCCGGTCGTGCCGCTTATGTTTTATTGACTTTTTCGTGATTTTGTGGTATAATGATAGTTATACATCTTTCCTACGTCAAAGGAGGCGTTCTTTATGAATTATCAGAAAATCGAAGTCTACAACCCTCATTCGGAAGCTCGTTTGGTTTTTGTCGACGAGCAGATTGCTCGCTTCGCAGAAGAAATAAAGCCGTCCGTGGACAATCAGATTAACGGTACCGCCATCCAGGATTTGATCATCGACATGCTGGATACTATAGCGCTCAATTATGTGCACCTGCACTACACCGCAAAGCGCAATGGCTCTAGCATCGAAAAGAATGGACTGGAGGCGAGACTCGGCATAAACTCGACCGGTGTTGACGAGCAGATTGCTATCTACTTTAGTATCGGTTACGAAGCCGCGCTCAGCAACTGGGAAGTCTGGACCAGATGGCGACTCTGCCAGCTGTTTAGCCCGACTGCCGCTCAGGCAAAGAAGCCCGCTTATCGCCCCGTCGATAGCGAAGAGCGGAACAAGATTGCAAAGTGGGGCATTGATTGGATGACCTACGTTAGCAAAGGATTCAACAAAATCGATGATGCGAAGCTGGAACGAGCATTCCGCTACAATCATGCGGAGCTGCTTAACAGCGACTATCTCGCACTGAGCCTTTGCCCTGTGGTCGACTACGATCCGTGTCAGCTCGACCCGAAGAAGGAAAACATCATGCTCTGGGGATACACCCGCGAAATCTACGCTACCGGCATCCATACAAATGGGGATGATCCACACGCAGAAAAGTGGAACATGTCCACTCCGCTCGGACAAGAAGTCACAATTGCGCCAGCGCGCATCAAGCGCCTGGTTTTGAGCAATGGCGCGAACGATGCTTATTCCGTTTTGAGATGGTTCTGGGACAAGTACCACGAAGAATGCAGACAGCATAACAAAGCTCCGAAGGAATTCTTTGCACTGTCACGGTTCTTCAATTACTGCGATTCACTCTGATTTTATTCCGCTCCGCCTCGCGCGGAGCATTTTTCTTGTCTCGAAGGCGCTGCGCTTGACATTTACATGTTTCAGTGTTATAGTATGAATAGGCGAACCGCAAGGTTTGTACTTTACCATGGGAGGTCTCATTATGGAACTGAACTTTTTGGGGCGCGGCAGCGGCTTTAACCCCACCGAAGGTAGCACTTCAGCCTACTTCATCGAGGACGGAAACCTGTTCTTGATTGACTGCGGCGAGAGTGTTTACAGAAGGATCGTTGAGCTGAATCTGCTCGATAATATTCATACCGTGTACTTTTTCTGCACGCATACCCACAGCGACCACATCGGCAGCCTGGGCAGTCTGGTTCTTCACTGCTATCACAAGGCAGGCATTCCGTTCGTTCTGGTCTGCCCGTCTTACGCGGAACATCTCTGCGCAATCCGAAACATTCTTGATGCCTTTGATTGCAAAGACAAGTATGTCGTCATTGAACCAGATTCGCTCATATGTATATTCTTAAGCTTTCGCATCGTACGGTACATGAGTACTAAGCACAGCGAAACTCAGCCCGCGTACAGTCTGGCTTTTCATACCGCCGACGGCATAGTCTATTATACTGGAGACACGAAGCGCGTAGATAGCATCAAATCGATGATTACCAAAAAAGTAAAGATTAGCGCCCTTTATGTTGACACTGATACGAGCTCTGGTCCGGACAGCGTCCATATGAATATTTACGAACTCGCAGATGTTGTGCCTATGGAGCTGCGCTCGCGTTGCTACTGCATGCATCTCGCAAGCAAGGAAGTTGAGAATATTGCAATTTCGCTCGGCTTCAACGTGGTCGAGACCGTCTAAAATTAATCCCCTGTTTTGCGCAGGGGATATTTTTTGTCGAACTAGAAACTGCGCGACGAGCCACCGCCAGACGAATGTCCGCCACCGCCAGACGAACCACTACTACTACTGCCGCTGCTACTACCGCCGCTGCTCCAAGAGCCGCCAGACGAACCACCACCGGATCCGCCGCCCACCGAGATTACGTCGATATATTTCGATAAGTCCAAGAAATATACGACATAAACATTGATCACTGTACCGAGCGCAAACGAAAGCCAGCCCGAAAGACCCATTTGCGACATATAGATCGCAATCAGCAGCGTGAGCCCCTCAAGAAAAACAATCGCGATCGCTCTCGAAATGGCATTTTTACGCCCAAGAGCGCCCACTAGTATGAGAATCATAGCTTTGAGCGTGATTGCGCCGAGTGCGGAGTCTTCAGCGTCTTCGTCGTTATCGTCCGAGGTTGCCACAATCGTACCATTGATGCCACTGTCGTAATCATACTCGGCAGATACCTCGGCGTAGATCGCCTTGTAGCCATTCAGCAAACCATCATTGAAATTATTCTCGCGGTAATACGGAATCATATATTGATCTTGAATGCGTCCGGTTTTGCCGTCAGGAAGCCGACCCTCGAGACCATCGCCGACCTCTATGCGCGATTGACGCTCTTCTAGTGCGAGCAGTAGCAAGACGCCATTATTTTTGTCTTTGTCGCCAATACCAAAAGCGTTAAACAATTCATTCGCATAAGATTCGAGATCTTTGCCTTCAAGGTTTTGCACCGTCACGACCACGATTTGCGCACCCGTGACCGCTTCTAGCTCCTTGCTGTTCGCAACAATGAATTTCTCGTTCTCTTCGCTAAGCACGTCTGCGTAATCATTTACGTAAAACTCACTTGTCGGCGAAACGATCGCCGCGACTTCGGGCGCGAAAAACAAGGCCACGAGCGTAATGATAGCTATTTTTTGTAGGATTTTTCTCATTAGTCGCTAAAATCTACTATTGGAACTTCGGTTTTGTCTTCGGAAACTTCGTAATATTCTTTTTCTTCTTTGTGCTGCCAGTTGGCGATGATTGAAGCTGGGAAAGATTTGATTTTCGTATTGTATTCCTTGACCGCTTCATTGTATTCTTTGCGAGCCGTAGTGATGCGGTTTTCAGTGCCGGCGAGCTCATCCTGAAGATTAATGAAGTTTTCGCTCGATTTTAATTCTGGATAATTTTCGACAATCACATTAAGATCGCGCAATGCGGAATTCAACTGAGCATCTGCGGCGCTCATTTCGCTCACACTGCTCGCGCTGCTCATTTTCTCGCGCGCTTCCGTGATTCTCTGAATAATATCTTCTTCATGTGATGTGAAGCCCTTAACGGTCGCAACGAGATTCGGAATCAAATCAGCGCGACGCTCCAGCTGCGTGCCAATATTCGCAAATCCGGAATTGACTTTTTCCTCGAGCGCGACAATTGCGTTCTGCTCCGACACGAATGTGCCGCCAAATAGTACCAAGATCGCAATAATCGCACCGACGATAATCATGGTTACTTTGTTCATTTTTATTCTCCTTAAATAATTGCTTTTATTTTATCATTTTTTACAGCAAAAGAACCAGCATCGAGCCGGTTCTTTTGGGAGATATAAGACTAATTAGTCAGCGAGTGTACCGTAGTTGGTCCATTCCATCTTCGTAACTTCGCCATCAGTAACGGTAAACGTGAAGTTCCTGAAGACCTTGCCGCGATATTCGAGCGTCTTGTATGGATTGCCTTTGTAGTCCTTGGACTCAGTCTCGTCATAGGCTTCGCCGAAGACTTTCTTGAGCTCCTTCTCGGTCGAACCAAGATGAATGCCGCCGTAGAACTCAATCTTCGAATAGATTTCGTTCTTCTTTTCATCGGTAGAACTTTCAATCGTAACCTTGCCGAGTTTTGCGTCCTTGACATTCGCATTGCTTTCACCATCATTGTATGGGGTAAAGCTAATTGCGGTGTCGTCAGTCGAGTTGTAGAGCGAGCCAGCGCCAATCAAGAGCTTATATTTGCCAGCTGGAACCGTAACATCCTTAGCGACGTCGCGCACCGTATAACCCACGGATTCGAGATCACTAATCTTGCTTTCGTAGCTGAAAGTCTTGCCATCGATTTTAATAGTATAGGACTTTTTGTCGTCTGCCGGATTTGCCGAGCTCTTCTTAGTATCCGAGTCAGATTTCTTACTAGAATCATCGCTTGTCTGCAAATCCGTAGAGTCGACTATTTTCTTGTCGAGATCACTGACCGCACCCTTGATTGCTCTGTAGGCGAAGAAGCCGCCAAGACCCAAAACGGCAACAATCACAACGACGATAATAATAACAACTATAGCGCCGTTAGATTTCTTGCCACCATTTGCGGCCGGCTGAACCGATGCGCCCGGGGTCATAGCTGGAGCCGGGGCTGGACCAGCCGTTGGCATATTTGGCTCAACTGGAGCCGGACCAGCTGGAGCGGCGTTTTCGACTGGCGCCGGATTTGCTGGATTCATTTCTGTGTTATCTTGCATTTACTGTTCTCCTATTATGCTTATTTTAAGTATAGCATACTCGAATCCCGCACTTTATGATGAACACAAAAAATCCCGCTCTGCGCGGGATTTTTCCTATACTGTTAAATGCAAGTATAACCGCCGTCGACCGGCAAAATAACGCCCGTGACATAGCGCGACTCTTCGCTCGCGAGGAATACCGCTGCAGCATCAAGTTCGCCCGGCTTGCCGTAGCGTTGCATCGGAACATGAGTCTTAGCAAACTGCTGGAACGATTCCATATCGAGCACGGCTTTTGTCAATTCAGTCTCAAAGTAGCCTGGACAAATTGCATTGCAGGTAATGCCTTCTGTCGCCAATTCAGCTGCAACTGCGCGCGTAAAGTTCACAACTGCACCCTTCGAAGCGTGATAAGCGACTGTATGAATCTCAGTATTTCCAACTAGGCCATACATGCTAGCGATATTAATAATGCGACCATAATGGTTCTTTTGCATAATATTTGCAAACGCGCGCGTCATCTTGAACACACTCGTCTCGTCAGTAGCAATCGTAAAATCCCATTCATCGTCTGCCATTTCGAGCACACCCTTGTCTTTCGACGAACCGGCGCAGTTGAGCAGAATATCGACACGGCCATATTCAGCTTCAACCTTTTCAGCGGCTGCGTTGACGCTTTCGGTCGAGGTAACATCGCACTGAATTGGTAAAACTTTTACATTGAACTCGGCCTTCAATTTCTCGGACAATTCTTCCAAGCGCTCAAAACGACGGGCCAAAATCGCTAAATCGGCACCCTGGCGCGCGAAAGCAGTCGCAAGCTGAATGCCAAGACCGGAGCTCGCTCCGCTAACTACTGCCACCCTTCCATGTAAATCAAACATTTAATTCCTTTCTATAATCTACTA